>SKSJ01000091.1 GCA_007123055.1 Wenzhouxiangella sp.
AAGTGTGAAGTGTGAAGTGTGAAGTGTGAAGTGTGAAGTGTGAAGTGGCGCTTTACCTGGTACCTCGAACCTGCTTCAATCCGGTTACGATTGCTTTATGAGCGATCTGTTTTCCCGCCACGATGTCGAAGCGGAGGCCGCGGCCGGCCCGCTGGCTGATCGACTGCGACCGAGAACTTTCGATGAGGTCGTCGGGCAGGATCATCTGCTGGGCGCAGACGGCCCACTGCGGCGCATGGTCGATACGGGCAAGGTGTCTTCGCTGGTTTTCTGGGGGCCGCCGGGCACGGGCAAAACGACGCTGGCCCGGTTGCTGGCGCAGGTCGGGGATCTCGAATTCGTTCAGATATCGGCCATTTTTTCCGGCGTCGGCGATCTCAAGCAAATCTTCGAGGCGGCCAGGATTCGGCGTGCGAACGGGCAGGGTACCTTGTTGTTCGTCGACGAGATTCACCGTTTCAACCGCGCCCAGCAGGACAGTTTTCTGCCGCATGTGGAAGATGGCACCATCACCCTGGTCGGCGCGACCACCGAGAACCCATCGTTCGAACTCAATGCAGCCCTGCTCTCGCGGATGCAGGTACTGGTGCTCCGGCGTCTGGACGAGGCGGCGCTCGCGCGCCTGCTGGGCCGCGCCGAGGAACAACTGGAGGTGTCATTGCCGCTGACCGGCAAGGCCCGCGAAATGTTGTTGGCCATGGCCGACGGGGACGGTCGCTATCTGCTCAATGCAGTCGAAGCGATCACCGGACTGGCCTCGCCTGACGAGCAGCTCGACGAGACCGCGCTGGCCCGGTTGATGCAGCGGCGCGCTCCGGCCTATGACAAGGACCGCGAGGAACACTACAATCTGATCTCGGCGCTGCACAAGTCACTGCGCGGATCGGATGCCGATGCCGCGCTGTACTGGCTGGCGCGCATGCTGGTCGGTGGCGAAGATCCGCTCTACATCGTCCGAAGGTTGATCCGCTTTGCTTCGGAGGATGTCGGGCTGGCCGACCCGCAGGCGCTGGTCCAGGCGCTGGCCGCCCGCGAGACCTACGAGGTGCTTGGTTCGCCGGAAGGCGAGCTGGCTATCGTCCAGGCGACGTTGTACCTGGCCACGGCGCCGAAGTCGAACGCAGCCTACAAGGCCGAGAAAGCCGCGATGGCGGCGGCCAGGGAGACGGGTTCTCTGGCGCCGCCGTCGCACATCCTCAACGCACCCACGGCGCTGATGAAGGAGCTCGGATACGGCCGTGATTACGTTTATGACCACGATACCGATGAGGGCTTTTCCGGCCAGGACTATTTCCCGGATACGATGCAGCGACGCCGGCTTTATCGGCCAGTCGAGCGCGGCTTCGAACGTGAAATCGGCAAACGTCTGGCCTGGTGGGCCCGAAAGCGCGGCAGTTGAAATGGCCAGCTGCGCATGCAGGCTTTTTTATTGTGAGCTCTATCTCTATAATGGCGTTTACGATTCATGTAGGCGGGGGTCAGGAATATGCCGCGCGACAAGGAACTGTTCGAAGCGTTGACGGAAGACACAGTCAAGCGTGCCGAGGAGATGTGCGCCTCGCTGTCCACCTCGCTGGGACTGGAGCGACGTGGCCAGACCACTTACTACCAGGGCGCGGTTTCCGACATGGCGGCCGACAGCAACCGCTTCACCAAGGTCACCGTGGCCGAAGCCGGTCGCGAACGCAACGTGACGATCATTTCCGATGCGCCGCTGCCGGAGACCCGCAAGGCACTGCTGGTCTACCGCATGGCGCCCGGTGACGACATGAAGTACATCGGCATCATCGGCGCGCCGCGCAGCGGCAACCGCCAGGATGATGAGCCCGGCAAGCAGTATTTCGCCCGTTTTGACATTCTCCAGGACGTGCGCAAGCGCTGATCATTGCGCTCGCGCACGACTGATCTCCAGCACCTTGGCGCCGCGAATGCGGCCTGATCGGATTTCCTCCAGCGCCCGGTTGGCGTCCTCCAGCGAGTAACGCTGCGTGAGCGGGCGCAATTGAGCGTGCGCGGCAGCCAGAGCGAGGAAATCGCGGATATCGCTGCGGGTCACGTTGGCAACCGACCGGATCGAGCGCTCCATCCAGAGTTGCTTCGCGTAGTCCAGTCCGGCCAGCAGTGACCGGTCCGTTTCTTCCTTGCTGATGGCGTTGACGACAAGCCGCCCGCCGGGTGCCAGTTGGTCGAGTGCGGCCATGACCGGCTCCCACACCGGTGTGGTGTCGATGATGGCGTCGGCCAGATGAGGTGACACGTCATGCGTGTCGCCGGCCCAGGCCGCGCCCGAGTCCAGTGCCTGTCTGCGTTGATCCGGGTTGCGCGCCCAGACCATGACCGGGCTGTCGGGCAGCAGGATGCGGGCCAGCTGCAATACCTGGTGGTTGGAGCCGCCGAAGCCGGTCAGGCCGAGCACCTGGCCGTCGACCAGTTCGCACAGGCGCAGGCTTCGCAATCCGATGGCGCCGCCGCACAGCATCGGTGCCGCGGCCGTGTCGTCGAGTCCGTCGGGAATGGGATGAACGAAGGTCGACGGTGCCGTCATGTACTCGGCGTAGCCGCCGTGGACGTGGCAGCCGGTGCCGCGAAATTCGGCACACAGGTTCTCCCGGCCCTCGCGACAGCGATCGCACTGGCCACAAGCGCTGAAGATCCACCCCACGCCGACGCGGCTGCCGATGGTTGGGGCGCCCTCGCTCCCGGGGCCGTGCGCCTTGACGGTGCCAACCACCTGATGGCCGGGCACGACCGGTAAACGGGCCGCCACGCGGCCGTCGATCTCGTCGAGCTCGGTATGACACACGGCACAGACATGGACACGGATCAGCACCTCGCCCGCTTCCGGCTCCGGTACCGGCAATTCGACGGCGCGCAGTGGCGCTGCACCGTCGTTGGCATCCCGCACGCGTTCGAGCAGCATGGCACGCATCAGGATTTCAACTCCAGGTGCAGTTCGATGGTGCCGAGCAGACGGCGCCGATCGATCCAGCCGGTGACCCGATCGCCGTCCATGACGGGCAACTGGTTGAGATTGTGCTCGTTGATCAATTGCAGGATGTCTTCGGCGCTGCTGTCGGGACCCACCCGCACCAGCTTTTCGGCTGGCGTCATGATGTCGGCAACGGTGGTCTGAGACCATCTGTCACGTGGCAGTTGGCGGGCGTCCGACAACGTGACAAGGCCAATCACGTTGTCACGATCACCGACAAAGTGGGCGCGTAGTCCGCCGGCCAGCATGTGATCGTGCACCCATTGGTCGATCGCGGTCGCCGGAGGAACCAGGGGCAGGTGTTGATCGGCCAGGTCGCGAGCCCGCAACCCGCGCAGACGCTTGCGCATCCCGAAATCCCGCCCGCTGGCCTCGGCCATGTTGAGCAGGAACCAGGCGATGATCATGATCCACAGCCCGCCGAGCAGGTTGCCCATGGCCAGCATGCTCCACAGGCCGACGGCAAACAGGCCGTAGGCCACCAGCCGTCCGCCCATGACCGCCGCCCGCATGCCACGTGCGGCGTCACCGGTGAACTTCCAGACCAGCGCGCGAAAGACGCGGCCGCCATCGAGCGGAAAGCCGGGGATGAGGTTGAATACGGCAACGACGAGATTGATCAGCCCCAGCCAGCTCATGGCCACCGACAGCGGTTCGCTGATCGCCGCTGCCGGCAGCGCCAGCAGCAGGAACCCCGCGGCCAGTGCGAAACTGACTGCCGGTCCGGCGATGGCTATCCAGAACTCGTCGTTGGCCGACTCCGAGTCCTTGCTGATCTGCGCCATACCGCCGAAGATGAACAGGGTGATGGCCCTGACCGGTATGCCGCGGCGAATGGCGACAACGCTGTGTCCCATTTCATGGGCGAGGATGCTGGCAAAGAACAGCAGCACCGTGGCCACGGTGGTGATCACGACAACAGGCAGAGACCAGTCCGGGTAGGCCTGGTGGAGCCCGGCGCCCAGCGAGACCAGCAGCAACACGAAAATGATCAGCCAGCTGACGTGAATCTCGATGCGGATGCCGCG
>SKSJ01000238.1 GCA_007123055.1 Wenzhouxiangella sp.
AACGAAAAAACGAAGAAACGAACCAACGAGTCAAAGCGTCATCACCACTGCGTCAAGCGCGCGCACCTCGGTATAGATGGCCTCCAGGTGGCTGCGCGAGCGGGCCTCGATCGGCACCGTGATGCTTTCGAATCGACCGTTGCGGCTGGGGCGGACACTCACCTCGTCCTCGTCGGGCAGCTCGGCGTGGCGGCCAATGGCGTCAAGCACGTTGCGCATGGCCGCCTCGTCGGTGCGCACCATGGCCTTGACCGGCCAGCGGCAGGGAAATTCCAACGGGCTGTCACTGTTCTCGATCATGTCGCCGACCTCAATCGCCTCCGAACAGGCCGCCTACCCACAGCCTGAATCCATCACTGGCGCGGCCGAAGAATCCGGCCTCCTCCACACCGTTCAACGCCACCAGCGAGCGCTCGGCGAGCGTCTCACCGTCGAGCGAAATCACCAGCCGGCCCTGCACCGAACCGGTTTCCAGGGGCGCGGTAAGCGTATCGTCCATCTCCAGGCGGGCCTCGAGCGCCTCGTAGCGCCCGCGCGGGATGGTCACGAACAACTCGTCGGCCACACCCAGGTCAATCTCGTTGGTGCGGCCTTTCCACACCCGCTCGGTGCTGAGCTTGTCACCGGCCTCGTAGAGCTGATAGGTCTCGAAGAAACGGAAGCCGTAATTGAGCAGGGACTGGCTGGCGGTGGCCCGGGCTTCTTCGCTGTCGGTCCCCATCACCACGCTGATCAGGCGCATGCCGTCACGGCTGGCCGAAGTCACCAGGCAGTAGCCGGCGCTGGAGGTATGGCCGGTTTTGAGTCCGTCGACCGACGGGTCGCGCCACAACAGCCGATTGCGATTGTGCTGGCGAATGCCGTTGAAGGTGTACTCACGCTCGGAATACCAGGTATAGAACTCCGGGAACTCGCGAATCAGGGCCGCGGCCAGGATGGCAATGTCGCGCGCGGTCGTGTACTGGTCAGGGTCGGGAAGCCCGGTGGCATTGGTATAGCTGGTACCGGTCATGCCCAGTCGGGCCGCGGCATCGTTCATCATCCCGGCGAACACTTCCTCCGAGCCGCCGACGTGCTCGGCCAGGGCGACACTGGCATCGTTGCCGGACTGGATGATCACCCCCTTGAGCAGTTCCTCGACGCTGATCCGGTTGCCCACTTCCACGAACATGCGCGAGCCGGGCATCCGCCAGGCACGCTCGGAAATCAGCACCTCGTCGGACAGCGCCAGATTGCCGTCGCGAATCTCGGCGAACACCAGGTAGGAGGTCATCAGCTTGGTGATGCTGGCCGGCTCGACGCGCTCATCCGGAGCGCGCTCTGCGATCACGGTATCGCTGTGGTAATCGAGCAGGATGTAACTGTTCGCTCCGATCGACGGTGCCGCGGGCACCGGCGACTGGGCGTGAATGGAGAACGCGCACAATGCCAGCAGGGTGGCCGTGAGAAGGCGTTTCACGTTGAAAGCAATGGGAGTCATGTCGGCTCGAAGTTGGAAAACAGGTTCTGGAGATCAGGGATAGACGTATTGTGCCGGACCGAAGCCCAGTTCGGCGACCCGTTCGATGAGCGAGCGGGCCAGCTCGACCTGGTTGACCGGCCCGACGCGAACCCGCCACACCGAACCGGCCGGCGTTTGTGCGGGCGCCGTTTCAATGGGGCCCACCCCGGCACTTTCAAGATCACGGGCGAGTCCGTGCGCGCGTTCACGATCGGAGAACGCGCCGACCTGGACGAACACCGGCACCCGGGCCGGCCTGGGTGTCAGGCCCGGGCCGTCGTCAAAGGTAATGGCCCGCACCTTCACCGGCGCGGTGCCGGCATCGACCATGTCGAGCTTGACCGCGGCCGCCCACGACAGGTCGATGATGCGGTCGGAGTGAAACGGACCACGGTCGTTGATGCGCACGATGATGGTCTTGCCGGTGTCGAGCCGCGTGACCTCGGCCCAGGTCGGCAGCGGCAGGCTGCGATGGGCGGCGGTCATGCGGTACATGTCGTAGGGTTCGCCCGATGAGGTCGGTCGGCCGTGGAACTTGGTGCCATACCACGAGGCGATGCCGCGCTCGGCGTAACCTTCAGCCGTGGACTTGACGTGGTAAGTGCGCCCGAACACCTCGTAAGGGCTGTGATTGCCGTAGGCACTTGGCGGCTCGGGCCGCGGCTGCGGAATCTCGATCATGGAAGGATCCAGGCGATCGGACGGCGGGCCATCGACTTCCGGCGCGGGCGGGCGGACATCACGCGCACAGGCCGCCATGAACAGAATGGCGAGCACGATGGTCAGCGCCCGCATGCTCATTGCTTGCGGTCCCGGATCGCCTCGGCCAGCTGGTTGACCGCCATGGCATACAGCGGCGAGCGGTTGTAGCGGGTGATGACGTAGAAATTGTTCAGCCCGATCCAGTACTCGTGGCCATTCTCGGTTTCCAGCTCCACCAGCATGACCGGGGTGTCGGCCGGCAGACCATCACGCTCGAACTCGATGCCCTGCCGGGCCAGTTCACCGAGTGTCGTATCCAGGCGCGGATTGAACTCGAACTCGAAACCCTCGGGCACGTCGGCCACCGGAAGCACCACCTGCCCATCCGGATCCCAGCGATGTTCGGCCAGGTAATTGGCCACCGACCCCAGGGCATCGGGCAGGGAGCGCCACAGGTCGCGACGACCGCTGCCGTCGAAATCAACCGAATAGGCGCGGTAACTCGACGGGATGAACTGACCGATCCCCATGGCGCCGGCATACGAGCCACGCACTTCACGGACCGGCAGGTTCTCCTCGTGCGCCAAACGCAGGAAATGGGCCAGCTCGCTGGAGAAGAACGCGGCCCGGCGCGGGTAATAGAAGCCCAGCGTGGCGAGCGCGTCGATGACCCGGAAACTACCGGTGTTGACGCCGTAGTTGGTCTCGACGCCGACAATGGCGACGATGAACTCCACCGGCACACCGAAACGCTCGGAGACTTCCTCGAGCAACTCGCGATTGGCGCGCCAGAACTCGACGCCGGAAGCGATCCGGGTTTCGGTCAGAAAGATGGGGCGATACTGGTACCAGGGACGGGCCTCGGCCGGGCGGGTCATGGCGTCGATGATGGACTGCTGGTACCGCGCCTCGGCCAGCACCGCCCGAAGCTCATCGGGGTCCAGACCGTGCTCGGCCACTGCCTTCTCGATGAAGGCCTCGGTCCCGGGGTGCGGCTCTTCAGCCTGGACCAGGACGGTAAAAAACAGCAACAATCCAATCAGCAAGCGCATCAGCATCTCTTCTCGGCAACCAGACATCAATAAATATAGAGAGCTCACGGAATCAAAGGTTTCCGCCATCAGCCCCGAACATCAGGAATTCTACCTTTTTTCACAACCTGCCCCCGTCTTCTTCACCCCCCCCTCTCTCCTTCTCGCCCCCCTGACTACCCCATGAATCGTCGCCGGCTGTACAGCCCCATGACAATACCGAAGCCGGCCAGCAGGGTAACCGCCGAGGTACCGCCATAACTGACCAGCGGCAGGGGGACGCCGACGACGGGCAACAATCCGGAAATCATGCCGACATTCACGGCCACATAGAGGAAGAACAGGAACACCAGCGTGCCGGCCAGCAGGCGACCGAAACTGTCGCGACACTGGCTGGCCATGTACATGCCCCGCCCGATAATCGCTGCGTACAACGCCAGCATGGTCGCCACGCCGACGAAGCCGAATTCCTCGGCGAGTACCGAAAAGATGAAATCCGTGTGCGGCTCGGGCAGGAACTCCAGGTGCGACTGGCTGCCGGCCAACCAGCCCTTGCCGGTCAACCCGCCGGAACCGACCGCGATCTTCGACTGGATGATGTTCCACCCCTGGCCCAGCGGGTCACTTTCCGGATTGAGGAAGGTGAGGATCCGGTGACGCTGGTACTGGTGCAGGTTCAGCCACACCACCGGTGCGGCGGCGGCCAGTGCCGCCATCATGGCAAGGATCAGCCGCCATCGCAGGCCGGCCAGAAAGAGAATGCACAGGCCGCTCGCCCC
>SKSJ01000049.1 GCA_007123055.1 Wenzhouxiangella sp.
CCGGCCTCGATCATGGCCTTCATCAGCTCGTGGGCATTGAGCACCCCGCCGAAGCCGGCCTCGGCATCGGCCACGATGGGAGCGAACCAGTCGATCTCGCCCTTGCCTTCCGAGCTCTGGATCTGATCGGCGCGCAGGAAGGTGTTGTTGATGCGCTTGACCACCGCCGGCACCGAGTCGGCCGGGTACAGTGACTGGTCCGGATACATCTGTCCGGCCAGGTTGGCGTCGGCGGCCACCTGCCAGCCGGAGAGGTAGATGGCCTTGAGGCCGGCACGAACCTGCTGCATGGCCTGATTGCCGGTCAGCGCGCCGAGGGCGTTAACGAAGTCTTCCTCGTTGAGCAGCTTCCAGAGCTTCTCCGCGCCCATGCGTGCCAGCGTGTGTTCGATGGTGATGCTGCCTCTCAGGCGCACCACCTCGGCGGCATCGTAGGGCCGCTCCACGCCTTTCCAGCGCGGGTTTTCCAACCAGTCGGTTTCCATCTCGATGATCGGCTTGACGTCCTTGTTCATGACATTGCTCCGGTGGGGATTTCAGTCCAGTTGTTCGTAACCCGGCAGGGTGAGGAATTCGATGAAGTCGTCGTTGCCGGTGACTTCGGCCAACAGGTCCGCCGCGGCCAGGTATCGGCCGCCCTGGAACGCGTCGTCGCCGACATCGTCGCGAATCTTGTCCACTTCCTCGGCCTGCCAGCGGGCGATCAGTTCGAGGTCGATATCGCGGCCATCCTCGAGCACACCGCGCTCATGGCGCGCCCACTGCCACAACTGGGCGCGGGCGATCTCGGCGGTGGCCGCATCCTCCATCAGGTGGTTGATTGGCACGCAGCCCTGGCCTGCCAGCCAGGCGGCCATGTAGCGGATGGCGACGTTGATGTTGCCGCGCACCCCCTCCTCGGTAATGGTCCCCTTGCACGGCGCGACCAGCTCCGCGGCAGTCACCGAGACATCCTCGCGCAGACGATGCAATTGGTTGGGCCGGTCACCGAGCTGCTCGTCGAAGATTTCCCTGGCGATGGGGATCAGGCCAGGGTGCGCTACCCAGGTGCCGTCATGACCGTCACCGGCCTCGCGCTCCTTGTCCTCGCGCACCTTGGTGATGGCCGCCTCGTTGGCGGCCTCGTCACCCTTGATCGGGATCTGTGCGGCCATGCCACCCATGGCGAAGGCACCGCGGCGATGACAGGTGCGGATCAGCAGTTGTGAGTAGGCACGCAGGAAAGGCACGGTCATGCTGACCTGCGCCCGGTCCGGAAGCACTTTGTCGGGATGCGACCGGAAACGCTTGATATAGCTGAATATATAATCCCACCGGCCGCAATTGAGACCGACGATCCGGCTCCTGAGTGCGTGCAGGATCTCGTCCATCTCGAACACCGCGGTGATGGTTTCGATCAGCACCGTGACCTTGATGCGGCCCGGAGAGAGGTCGAGGGCACGCTCGAGGTCGGTCAGCGCCCGCTCCCAGAGCTCAGCCTCGTGGCGATTCTCCAGCTTGGGCAGGTACAGGTACGGCCCACTACCCTGGCTGATCTGGGCCCGGGCGTTGTTGAACAGATACACGGCGGCATCGAACAGCCCCCCCGGCATTGGCCGGCCGTCAACCACGACATGCTTTTCATCCAGGTGCCAGCCCCGCGGCCGCACGATCAGTACTGCCGGATTCTTCTCCAGACGGTATTCCTTGCCGTTGGGAGCGGTGAAATCGATGGTACGCCGCACGGCATCATGCAGATTGACCTGACCATCGACCATATTGGCCCACGTTGGCGTCGAGGAATCCTCGAAGTCGGCCATGAAGACCCTTGCGCCGGAGTTGAGCGCGTTGATGATCATCTTGCGATCCACCGGACCGGTGATCTCGACGCGCCGGTCGCGCAGGTCATCGGGAATGGATGCCACTTTCCAGTCCCCCTCACGGATGGCGCGCGTCTCGGCCGGGAAATCGGGCAGCTCGCCGGCATCGAATGCACGCTGGCGCTCGACCCGCGCCTCGAGCAGGCGATCGACCTCGCCGCGATAACGGCGAGACAGGGATGCCAGCAATCGCCGGAGCTGGTTCGGGAAAAGGTGGGATGCCCCTTCGGGCAGCCCCCCGATGAACTCGGCCCGGTCATTGCTGGCCAGGTTGTCGTTCGGATAATGCTGTGATGAATGATTCATCGATCCATCCGCTTGGTTGTGGATAGGCCAAGCGTAGGGAGTGCGAAAGTATTTGGCAAATTAAATCTTTTGATCTAGAGTATTGGTTAATCCAATACTCTAGATGGTGAAAAGTAAAAAGGTACAACGTAAAAGGAAGAGCGCCCTCTCCCGCCACCCTCCTTTCACCTTTCACCTTTCACCTTTCACCTTTCACCTTTCACCGTGTATCCCGGCAATCTCCTCAAACACCTGCGCGCCTTCATCCAGACCGCCCGGACCGGCAGCGTTTCGGCGGCGGCGGAGAAGCTGTTTCTGAGCCAGCCTTCGGTTAGTCAGCAGATCCGGGCACTGGAAGAGGAGTTAGGGCGGCCGCTGTTCGAACGACATGGGCCACGCATGCAACTCACACCGGCGGGCAAGGCCCTGCTGGAGATGGCGCGACCGCTGATCGACCGCATCGATGCCTTGCCCGACGAATTCCAGCGCCGCTACGGCTCGCTCGAGACCGGTGAAATCCGCATTGCCGCCGGGGAATCCACCATCCTGCACCTGCTGCCCTCGTTGATGATGCGCTTCCGGCAGAAGCATCCCGGCATCTTCGTGCACCTGCACAACGTTACCGGCGCGGACGGCCTTGGGATGATCAGGGAAGACGAGGTCGACTTCGCCGTCGGCTCCATGCTCGACGTCCCCTCCGACATCGACTACCAGCCGATCTGGCACTTCAACCCGGTGCTGATCATGAGCCCCGACCACCCCCTCGCCCGCCGGCGCAAAATCGCGCTGACCGACATCAGTCCGCACGGACTGATTCTGCCACCACGGCGCCTGACCACCTACCGAATGATCGACATGGTCTTCCAGAGCCACAACCTGCCGTTTCGGGTCACACTGGAAGTCGGCGGCTGGGAGGTGATCAAGAAATATGTTTCCCTGGGCATGGGCATTTCCATTGTCACCAGCATCTGCATTACCGATGCCGATCGGGAAAAACTGGTGGTCAGGGACATGAACGAGTTCTTCCCGCGTCGCTCATATGGCGTGGTGATGCGCCGGGGGGCGTATCTTTCGCCGCAGTCGGAGCGGTTTATCGATCTGATGAACCCCGAGTTGTTTGGGGGGTGAGCGGGTGGTGCCTGGATTTTTGCGGCTTGCGATTGCATTCGACATTGGAGCCGCGTCTCGGTGCGGGGGCGTTTTGGTGCCACTGAAATCAGGTTGTAGCGCCTGAATGATGAGTCGGCCTCGATGAGGCGAGGCGCCTCGGATGGTACGGACATCACGGGTGAGTTTTGCCGCGCCATCTCCAGCCCCAAAAATCCAGGCACCACCCGCTCTGAAGTTTTGGAGAAGGTTTCTGAGTGCCTCACCTGACCTCCCACCAACCTTTCGAGTGGCGGATGGTGGGTGTGATTCGGTCAGGCGGAGCGCGGACAAGCCGCTGATTTGGCCACTCCGGAAACTGGCAGTGGACGACGAGCACTCCTCCACATCATTCAGCGTGCAACGCGACAATTTCGGTGGCACCCGAACGACTGCCGGCTCACCAACCCGCATGGGCCGTTCGTCCCGCCTGGCCGAATCACACCCACCATCCGCCACCCTCGCAATCCCCCACCCCTGACCCCATATGCAGGCACATGAGCGATCTGATCATGGTAGCGATGTCCGGTGGAGTGGATTCTTCCACGGTGGCCTGGTTGCTGAAGCAGCAGGGCAAGCCGATTGCCGGCATGTTCATGAAGAACTGGGAAGAGGAGGATGTCGACTCTGGCTGCACGGCCGAGGACGATGCCGCCGATGCGCGGCGTGTGTGCGAGATCCTGAGGATTCCGTTTCATGGACGCAACTTTGC
>SKSJ01000224.1 GCA_007123055.1 Wenzhouxiangella sp.
AGATCGACGTCGGGGTGGACGACCATGTTGATGTCGGTATCGGCCACCAGGCTCATCAGGAATTCACGTGCCGGAGCGTTCTCCACCGTGATGTGAAAGCGCTCTTCCGGCGGCTCCTCGATGTCCGGTTCGCTCGGCGGCAGCAGCAGGTCGCGGGTATCGGCAACCCCCGGCGGTTGCTGGGCAGCCGCACGCTCGAGTTCGGCGACGATGTCGCGGTCGATCTCGGCTGCCCGGTCATGAGTGGCCGCGCAGCCGGCGATGGCGGCGGCAAGCATGCAGGCGGAAAGTTTTCTTGCGACATGATGTTGCATGGTGGCCTCGGTCAATTGGGAGTTCGGCGCACGGGCTGCGTGCGGCTTGCGATGGTCAGTGAGAAACGGTCGCCGTCGTGTTCAAGCATGACCTGTCCGGGTTCGATCGCGACGACCCGTGCCGGTCCGACCCGGTCGCCCGTGCGGTAACGCTGTCCGTTGATCACCGCCACACGGCGGGTGTCGGCGATCAGCACCGACTGCAGTTGCCAGTCGGCTTTCGGGTCGTCGGCCGTGCGGCCGGCCTGCCAGGCCCGGATCTCGGCCGGTGTCGGCGGGCGTGTCGGATCGCCATGGGCCGGGATGGCGGCAATCAGGAATCCGGTGATGGTGATGAAGAAAATCAGGCGCATGTTCAGACTCCCAGCCAGGTGTCGCTGAAGGCCAGGCTGTAGAGCACCAGCTCCACGCGGTTGGCCGGCCATTCGGGCACATCGAGCGTCATTGACTCCCAGAATACCCCGGTCGGCAGCTCGGCAACCCGTTCCAGGTACTCGCCGACGCCGGCGAAATCGGATTCCAGCACCACTCGCACCCGGTGCACGTAGATCCCGGGGACCGGTTCCCCGGCCGTGCTCCGCAACGGCTCGGCGGGCAGATTCTCCAGGGACTGGACGGTGATGCCCGACCGGTCCGCAAGCAGACCGGCCAGGATCCCGATGGACTCGCGCGACGCGGCGATTCCGCCGTGAAGTCGGCTGATGCGCGACTGGAGCTCATCGATCTCTTCGTTGAGCGTTGCATGCCGGGCTCTCAGCTCGGCATTGGGGTCGACGGCCCGTTCGGTGGCCAGTTGCTGAATGCTGGTGGTCAGGGCCGAAACGCGCTGGCGCACTTCTTCGAGCCGTTGCTGAACCTGCTCCTGGCGCTCGGTCAGGGGGCGCATGACGGTCATGTCCCAGATCAGGAAAATGACGGCGAAGACCACCAGCAGGAGCAGTGCTCGTTCGCGGATGCTCAACGCGTTCACTGTATCGCCGAGTCGGCGTATTCTGGCCATGGCGCTCATTGCCGGATCTCCGCGGTGGTGGAAAGTACGAAGCTAACGCCCGGCTGGTGATCCTCGGAGGCTGTCACCCGGACCGTGCGGAACGCGGTGCCGGGTGGCAGTGCACTGTCTGCCAGTGCATCGAGGTATTCCGGGACCAGTCGCGCCGACAACGCGCGCCCTTCGATCGAGATGGCGCCGTCGGGGGCTTCGATTTCCAGGCCGGTCAGCCACAGGCCATGGGGTACCCGGCGGGCGAGGGCGTCCAGACGCGGGCCGATGTCGGCATCGGCAACCGGTCTGCGGCGCTCCAGCGCATCGAGGGTCAGGTACAGGTTGTCGCGTTGCTCCTCGAGTTGTTGCACGCGTGCTTCCAGGTCCGGGTCCGGCGTTGAGGGCGGTAGGCTGCGTTGCAGTGCGGAGAGTTGGTCGACGGCCCGTTGCTCGGCAACCTGCTGGCGTTCGTACTCCGACTCGAGCCCGGAGATTCGCTGTCCGATCAGTTGTGACCAGGCCAGCAGCAGCACGAGAAAGCCAATGCCCAGCCAGAGGATGGTGTGGGCCGAGAAGATGATCTTCTGTTTGCGAAAGATCGGCTGGTAGAGGTTGATTTGCTGCCTCACAGGCTGACCTCCTCGCGACGCAGTGCACCGCCGATGGCGATCAGGGTGGCGTTGAGTTCGCTTTGCGGCAGGGCTACCCGGCAGTCGAGCTCCGCTTGCGGGTCGAATGTGGAGACCTCGAGATCCAGGCCGTCGGCCAGCGTTTCGATGAGTTGCTCGCAGCCGGCGAATCCGGGCAGCAGCCGCAGGCTGCCCACTGGTGGCTGGGCGAAGTGACTGTCGTAGTAGTCGAGTGAACGCTGCACTTCCAGTACCAGTTGCTCCGATGCCTCGGCGCCCAGATTGTCGTGGCCGGTCTCCAGGCGTCGGCTGAGGTACAGGTTGCCCTGCCGGGTGACGGTGATCACACCGTGATCGCGTTCGAGGTGAAGCATGGCCACGCCGCGGACATCGTCATCGAGCAATGCAGCCAGATTGCGCAGTGCCATGTCGGCGACATCGATCACCTGCAGGTTGCGATCAGCCTCTTCGAACAGATCGACGAGTTCGCGGATTCTCCGGGCACGTGCGGCAATGACATACATCATGCTCTGTCCCTGCGGCCGGTTCTCCTGTCCGGGAATTTCGAACACGTCGATGACGGCGTCGTCGATGTGAAAGTCGATCAGGCTCTTGATCTTCCAGCGCACCGCCGAGCGCAACTCTGACGCTTCGACCCGGGGGGCTTCGACCAGCAGCAGTTCATACTGGCTGCCGTCAAGCACCAGGTTGACCGGAGTGCGCGGCGACGGGATCGCGTCGCGCAGCAGCCGAGACGTGTTCTTGCTCTCCGGCAGGTCGTGACACCCGACGCCGGTCAGTCTCGGCCGACGGCCGTGTTCGTGATCAATGGTGGCGATCGTCATCGCATCCTGCGTGATGTGAACGCCGGTGGTGGCGTGCTGGCGTATGCGTGGCCGAAAAAATGTCAAAGCTGGTTTCCCTGGTTGTGGAAGATGGCCGGGTTGCACTGTGCTCGGGAACCGTGCTTCCGGCGTCACCCCCTTCATGTTCGAGTCCGTGTTTCTGGTTTTGATCTGTGCGCTGAACCGGGGTTCTGGTCCGGTAACCGGAACTCTGTCCGGAATCTACAGTGAGTCCGGTCACGGGTCAATTCGCTCTCCGGATAAAGATTGCGCAGCATCATAACCGTAAATATGCAATTTACGCGCCGATGTGTTTTATGTGTGATGGAATCTACATATCCATCAGTCCATGGAGAAACCATCCGCGTCTCGGGTGGTGTTCATGAAACACCCATAACCGTCGTCCATGACGATCACGGGCAATCCAGTAGTCTCGGCGGCAGTCCCGGTCGTCCCACCAGCCGCTTTCGATGCGTTCCGGGCCCTGTTCCAGTTGCAGGGATTCGCGCCGACAGGGGCGTGGTTCCGGCAGCAGCCATAGCGGGCGTGGGCGCGATTCGATGTCGGTCGCACCAGTTCCGGGGGGTGCCCAGGCCCATGATCTTTCCGGACGGTGATCGGCGGCGGGGACCAGGCCGGCGACGCCCCCGGGTCCCATTCTGGCATGCAGGCGATCGAGCAGTGCCGGCCAGGCTTCGGCGCGGTTGTGGCCGGAGAACAGGTCGGCCTGCGGTGGACGGTACGCGCTCGTGGTGGTGGCGGTCAGTTCCATCCGGTTGACGGGGGCGGGCAGGTTCAGGGCATCGAGTTTCAGCCCGATGAGTTCGAGCAGGCGGTCGTGTGCCTGTCCGGGCCGGGACAGGCCGATATCCAGCCGTGCCGTGCCGCTGCCTTCTTCGCATCCGAGCCGGGCGTGCATCTGCACGAGTGCCTGGTCGCGTACTTGCAGCCACCGTCCCAGATGGTCGACGGCGCGGCGGAAGACGAACAGCAGGGCGGCGGTATCGGCGGTGGTTGCGGGCAGTTCCAGATCCAGACGGTAGTGTTCGGGCGGTTGCCAGGTCGGCAGTACGACGGGATGATGGCCGAAAAGTCCGGCCAGTTCATCGTTGAACCGTGGCCCGAAGCGGCGCATCCGGTCGGCGGCCGGCAAATGGATGAGCTCACCGAGCGTGTTCAGGCCGCAGCCGTCAAGCGCCTGCAGGTCGGACTCGGGCAGATCCAGCATGG
>SKSJ01000015.1 GCA_007123055.1 Wenzhouxiangella sp.
ACCACACGAGGCTGTTGTGCAGTCCCTCCGGCTTGTCGTAGAGCAGCACCCAGCCGTTCCAGAGCCTGGCCAGGCCGCTCCAGCGCCCGCCCAGCCAGAGATTGCCCTCGTGATCCTCGGTGGCTGACAGTACGCCCGGGTGAGCGTAGGACGCATCATCGTCGACCACTTCCACCAGTTCGCGGCCGCGCAGGCGAAGCAGGGCCCCGGCCGCACCGACCCAGAAATTGCCGTCGCGGTCCGGATACAGCATTTCGATGACCAGGTCCCGCGGCAATCCGGGCAACTCGAAACGTTGCCACTCACCCTCTTCCAGAACCAGCAGCCCGCGGCTGCTCGCCGCCCACAGTTCACCGTCGTGTCGGGCGAAATCCACCACCTGCGCGGCGTCCAGATCATCCGGCAGTGCCATCCGGCGCCACTGGTCTCCGTCAGCATGGAAGATCTGGCCGCGCCCTCCGGCAAATGTCTCGCCTTCGCGGTGAAAAACCGACAACAACGGCTCGTCCGGGAAACCGCGACCACGGATCAGGATATCGTCGTCGAACTGTAGCAGGCCGCTGGCGGTCGCTACCAGCACCCGGCCGTCGCCGGTCTCGGCAAAATCGAATACGTCGAACTCGCGCCCGAAGCCGTCGTCGACGGCATGAAACCGCCCGTTTTCGTAAATCGTCGCGCCACGGTAGCTGCCGATCCACATTCGCTCGGCGCTGTCGACGAATAGCGTGCGGAGGTAAATTCCCTGGAGCTCCGGCGTATCAGCCGGTGCGAAGTTGGTAAAGCGCACGCTATCGAAACGGGCCAGGCCGGCCTGGGTGGCGGCCCACATGTAACCATCGGGCCCTTGTACTACCGAATTGACGGTGATCTGCGGCAAGCCCTCCTCGATGCTCCAGGAGTCCTTGACGTAGTGATGAAATGCCCGCTCCGGCGCCAGGGCAAACGTGTCGGCACACAGCATGGCGACAAGCGCCAGCCACATGAAACAAGCAGCCCTCATCCTGATACGGCCCGGCACGGCGATGAAAGAGTCTCCCTTTGTCGCTGGTGAATGCGCCGACGTTCACTCACCGGCGCCTCCCAACAATACTGCAAACCGAAGAGTTCCTGCAATCAGCTCGGCGAGCCCCCCGCGGGCTGCGAGCCATTGTCCGCCCATCCATTCCATTCCAGGTCGTCCCGGAATCGCCGCAGCGCAGGCGATATCCGGGACCTCGCACGGTAACGCTGGCAGGGCCGTCAACGACGACCATGCAGATACCAAACGTGCGGGGCCCCGGATCAAGTCCGGGGCGACGGGAACATGAAAGCACAGACAACGAAAAGTCAACCACCACCGCGTGGGAGCGAAACCCAACGCCGGCTGATGCGCTTCGCTTGCGCTCAGCACATCCTACGAAAAGACGAACCGACAAAACGACCAAACGACAACAAAAATGCCCCGACCAGAAGCCGGGGCACAACAAACGACCAAACGAAAAAACGAACTAAACCGCTTTCTCCAACGCCGGCACGATCTCGAAAAGATCCCCCACCAGCCCCAGGTCGGCCACCTCGAAGATCGGCGCTTCCGGATCCTTGTTGATGGCGACGATGGTGCCGGCGTCCTTGATGCCGGTCAGGTGCTGGATGGCACCGGAAATGCCGATGGCGAAATACAGGTCCGGGGCAATGATCTTGCCGGTCTGGCCAACCTGCAATTCATTGGGCACGTAGCCGGCATCGACCGCCGCGCGCGAGGCGCCCACCGCGGCATTGAGCTTCTTGGCCAGCGAGTAAATGATATCGAAGCCTTCCGAGGAACCCATGGCCCGGCCACCGGATACGACCACCGGCGCGGAGGCCAGGTCCGGCCCCTCACCGCCGCCACCCTCGAGCTTGACGAAGCGGGTATGGCCCGGGTCGGAGCCCTGCGCATCACGCGACTCGATCTCGGCCGAACCGCCCTCCCCGGCCGCAGCGAACGAAGCGGTGCGGATGGTGGCGACCACCGGCTGATCCTCGGCCACTTTCACGGTGACGATGGCGTTGCCGGCATAGATCGGGCGCTTGAAGGTGCGCGCATCGATCACTTCCTGGATATCGGAGACCTGGTTGACGCCGATGAGTGCGGCGGCGCGCGGCAGCACATCCTTGCCAAAGGTCGTCGACGGCGCCAGGATATGGGAGTAGTCATCAGCCAGCGCCTTGATTTCCGGCGCCAGGCGAGCGGCCAGCGCATGGGCGAAGTCCTCGCCGGCAATACTGAGCACGCGAGTCACGCCCTCGAGCTTTGCCGCCTGCTCGGCCACACCGGCCGGATCGGCGGCAAACACCGCCACATCGATATCGGAAATACCCAGGCCCGATGCGCCGGTCAGCGCCTTGGCCGTGGACGGATTGAGCGTTTCGCCGTCATGTTCGGCGATGATCAGAATTCTCGACATTACAGCAACCCCTTCGCCTTGAGTTCGGACACCAGTGCTTCCACGCTTTCGACGATCTTGCCGCCGCCGCGCTTGGGCGGGGGCTCGAAGGTGGTCATCTCGATATCGGCCGCACGCTCCACACCCAGGTCATCGAGCGACAGCGTCTCCAGCGGCTTGCGCTTGGCCTTCATGATTTCGGGGAGCTTGACGAAGCGCGGCTCGTTCAGGCGCAGGTCGGAGGTCATCACCGCCGGCAGGTCCACCTCGATGTACTCCAGGCCGGCATCGACTTCGCGCGCCACCGTGGCCGTGCCGTCGGCAATCTCGACTTTCGAGGCAAACGTTGCCTGCGGCCGGTCCCAGAGTGCTGCCAGCATCTGGCCGGTCTGATTGCAGTCGTCGTCGATGGCCTGCTTGCCGAGAAAGACGATGCCCGGTTCTTCCTTCTTCACCAGTTCCAGGAAGATGCGCGCGGCGGTCAGCGGCTGCACCGGCGTTTCGGCATCGACCTGGATGGCGCGATCGGCGCCCATGGCCAGGCCGGTACGGAGCTGCTGCTGCACCTCATTGCCGCCGATCGAGGCGACGATCACTTCCTCGGCCTCGCCGCGTTCCTTGATGCGCAGGGCTTCTTCCAGGGCAATCTCGTCAAACGGGTTGATCGACATCTTCACGCCGTCGGTCTCCACGCCGGAGCCGTCGGACTTCACACGCACACGCACGTTGTAGTCCACCACCCGCTTGAGGGTGACCAGAATCTTCATGGTGAAATTCCCGAGTTTGGTGACACAAGCCGCATATTGTACCCGCTGGCGTGTGACCGCTGGCACCGATACAGCATGCGGGGTTTGGCCCGCCCGGCCCACCATGCTATTCTCCGCGCAGGTCATTGGCCGGGTCGGCAGCCCGGCAAGAGGAAACACGATGGGAGGGGTTTTCAAGGGCACCCATGAGCGATAACCGACAGTGGCGGGCCGTTCTATGCCGTCCGCGCCAGGAAAGGAGGGCCGAAGCCCACCTGGAAAACCAGGGCTTCGAGGTATTCCTGCCACGCATGCGCGCCAGTACACGCTATCGGGGGAAATGGACCACGCGGGTCGAGGCGCTGTTTCCGCGCTACCTGTTCATCCATCTCGAGGAATTTGCCGACGATTTCTCCACCATTCGCTCCACCCGGGGCGTGATCGGACTGGTGCGCTTCGGCAACGAGTTCCCGACCCTCGAAAGCGGTATCATCCACGAGTTGAGAGTCCGGCAGAACGACCACGGGCTGATCGACCTGTCCGAGGCCATGGACCTCAAGACCGACGATACTGTCGAGATCACCAACGGCGCCATGGCCGGCCTGAGAGCCGTCTTCCGCGCCCGAACCGGTGATGAGCGCGTCGTCGTCCTGCTCAAGCTGCTCAACAACGAACGCGAAATCGAACTGCCCCGCGACCACATCCGGAAGGTGGTTTGAGGGCGGCACAACGGGTCACGAATTCCGAATTCGTCGTCCCGGAATCGCCAAAGGTGATATCCGGGACCCCGCACGCCGACAATCTGCACGGCACTGACCCACTGGCCAC
>SKSJ01000245.1 GCA_007123055.1 Wenzhouxiangella sp.
CCGGCCAGTTTCTGCCACAGGTGTTCGCGAATCTCGTAGGGACAGCCGGCGGAGTTGATGCCCAGCAAGGTGATGCCGCGAATGATGAACGGCATCACGGTGGTGTTGAGGCCGATGCCGCCGGCCATGCCGCAGGAGGCGATGTTGCCCCAGGGCTGGATGACCCGGGTCAGGCCGGAGAGCATGTCGCCCCCGACATTATCGAAGGCGCCGGCGAACCGGGCCGAGGCCAGTGGTGTTTCCGGCCAGTAGAGGTCGTGGCGGGAAATGCACTGGGCAGCTCCGAGTTCATGCAGCCAGTCAAACTCCTCGACCTTGCCCGAGATGGCGCTGATCTCGTAGCCTGCGCGCGAGAACATGTCGATGGCCAGTGAGCCAACGCCTCCGGTCGCACCAGTGATCGCGATGGGGCCCATGTCGGGTTTCTGGCCGTTGGCCTCCATGCGCCACAGGGCAAGTGCGGCGGTGAAACCCGCCGTGCCCAGGATCATGGACTCTTCGAGGCTCAATCCGTCTGGTAGCGGCACCAGCCATTCGGACGGTGTGCGCATGTACTCGCTGTAACCGCCGTCGCGGATCTCCGAGAGGCCACAACCGGTGATCAGGACTTCATCGCCTTCGACAAACCGATCGGAATCCGACCGAACCACCGTCCCGGCCGCGTCGATGCCGCCGTTGAGCGGGAAGCGACGCAGGATCTTGCCCTTGCCGGTGCCGGCCAGCGCATCCTTGTAGTTGACGCTGGAGTAGGCCACCCGGATGACGACATCTCCCTCGGATTGCTCGTCGATGGACTGATCGACAATCTCCGCGCGATAGCCGTCCTCGTCGTCGTTGATGCGGAAGGCCTGGAATTTCGCGGGAATCCCTGTACTCATGGTGCGGTTCCTCTGCGTCCGTGGTCAGTGTGACGGTGCGTCGGTACGCCCGTACGTCGGTGCGTCGGTGCGTCAGCTACGTTCTGACGCACGGGCGTACCGATGCACCGACGTGCAGACGCGCTGATCGCCGGTGCACTGCCGAACGTCCATCAATTCGCCTTGTGAATGGCGCGCTTGTCCACGGCCAGGGCGGCTTCGTGCACGGCTTCAGAGAGGGTCGGATGGGCGTGGATGATGCGAGCCAGGTCTTCGCTGGCGCCGGCAAACTCCATGGTCACCACGCATTCGGCGATCAGTTCCGAGGCGTTGGGGCCGACAATCTGAACGCCCAGCACGCGGTCGGTCTCGGCGTCGGCCACTACCTTGACGGTACCCGGTGCATGCCCCATGGCGAGGCCGCGGCCGGTCGCTGCGAATGGAAAGTTGCCGGCACGGTATTCGACGCCTTCGTCCTTGAGTTGCTTCTCGGTCTTGCCGACCCAGGCAATCTCGGGATCGGTGTAGATGACCCAGGGCACCGTGTCGAGGCCGAAATGGCCGTGCCCACCGGCAATGGTTTCGGCCACGGCGATACCTTCCTCGGAGGCCTTGTGGGCCAGCATCGGGCCGCGTACCAGGTCGCCAATGGCCCATACGCCATCGACCGCGGTGCGGCAGTGGTCGTCCACCTCGATCTGACCACGATCGGTCAGTTTGACGCCGGCATCATCATCCAGCAGTCCTTCGCTGGCCGCCTTCCGGCCCACGGCCACCAGCAGCTTGTCGAAGGTCTCGCTGTGTTCGCCGTCGGAGTCCTCGAAGGTGACGGTGACCTTGCCGTCGGTGACCTCGGCGCCGGATACCTTGGTGCCCAGGCGAATATCGAGTTTCTGCTTCTTGAACTCGCGGGCCGCTGCACGGGCAACATCCTTGTCCAGGGCGGGCAGCAGTTCATCAAGGGCCTCGAACAGCATCACCTCGCTGCCCAGGCGCGACCAGACGCTACCCAATTCGAGTCCGATCACGCCGGCGCCGATCACGCCGAGACGTTCCGGCACTTCGGAGAATTCGAGCGCACCGATGTTGTCGACAACGGTTTCATTGTCGATCTCCACGTTGGGAATGGAAAACGACACTGAACCGGCGGCCAGAATGACGTGCTTGCCCTTGACCGTGTAGGCTTCGCCGTCGTGCGGTGACAGTTCGACTTCGCGCTCGGCCTTGAGCTTGCCGCGGCCATTGACGAACTCGATCTTGTTGGCGTTCAGCAACTGGCTGACACCGCCGGTGAGCTGCTTGACCACCTGGTCCTTGCGCTTGAGCATCTGTGCCACGTCGATGTCGACCTTGTCGACCTGGATGCCGTGATCGGCGTAGTCTTCCCGGACGTGGGCGAAGTGCTTGGAGGAATCCAATAGCGCCTTGGACGGAATGCAGCCGATGTTCAGGCACGTACCGCCCGGTGCCGGCTTGCCGTCCGCGTTCTGACGGTCGTCGACCAGCAGAACCTTCATGTCCAGCTGTGCGGCACGAATAGCGGCTACGTACCCACCCGGGCCGCCACCAACCACGATCAGATCAAATTCCTTGTCAGCCATCTGTAATTCCTTACGATTTTGTCAAATTCGTTTGGCGCAGTTTCCAACAGCCAGGATCTAAAAAGCCCTAACACGAAGGGCACGAAGGTTGCACTAAGGGCACGAAGCAGTCAGGTTTTACTTCGTGTTCTTCGTGCCTCCTTCGTGTGCTTCGTGTTAATCCATAGCCGAAGCGGATCAAAGGCCGAGCAGCATGCGGGCCGGGTCTTCGAGCGCTTCCTTGACCGCGACCAGGAACTGCACCGCGTCCTTGCCGTCGATGATGCGGTGGTCGTAGGACAGGGCGATGTACATCATCGGACGGATGACGATTTCGCCGTTCTCGGCGACCGGCCGCTCCTTGATGGTGTGCATGCCGAGGATCGCGCTCTGCGGCATGTTCAGAAGCGGCGTGGACAGCAGCGAGCCGAACACGCCGCCGTTGGTGATGGTGAAGGTGCCGCCCTGCAGGTCCTCGAGCTGGATGGTGCCCTTGCGTGCCTTCTCGGCGTATTCTGCGATGCCCTGTTCGATCTCGGCCAGGCTCATGCGGTGGGCGTCGCGCAGGATCGGGACCAGTAGGCCGCGGTCGGTGGACACGGCGATGCCGATGTCCTGGTAGCCGTGGTAGACGATCTCTTCGCCGTCGACCGAGGCATTGACCACCGGGTGCTTCTGCAGGGCCTCGCAACAGGCTTTGACGAAGAAGGACATGAAGCCGAGTTTGACGCCGTGGTGCTTCTGGAAGTCCTCCTTGTAGCGGGCACGGATGTCCATCACTTCCTTGAGGTTGACCTCGTTGAACGAGGTCAGGATGGCGGCGGTGTTCTGCGCTTCCTTCATGCGCTCGGCGATGCGCGAGCGCAGGCGCGACATCTTGACGCGCTCTTCCGGGCGCGGTCCGGTGGCGCCGCCGGCCATGTGCTTGACCACATCACCCTTGGTCACGCGGCCACCCCGTCCCGAGCCTTCGATCTCACCGGCATCGAGGTCGTTCTCGGCCACCATGCGGCGGGCCGACGGCGGCAAGTCTTTCTCGGCCGACTTGTCGCGTCCCGAGTCCGACTCGCGCTTCTTCGCGGAGGATTGGTCGTCCGTGTCCTTGCCGGAGTCCCCGCTTTTCGATGATTCCTCGCCACCGGAGTCCTTGCTCTCATCGTCACCCTCATCCTCATCGGACGACGGCGCCTCGCCTTCTTCCATCAGGCCGAGGACTTCGCCCTCGGTCACCGTGGCGCCTTCCTCGGCACTGATGTCCTTGAGCACACCGTCGGCCGGCGCGGGGACCTCCAGTACGACCTTGTCGGTTTCCAGATCGACCAGGTTCTCGTCGCGCGCGATGCTGTCGCCGGGCTTCTTGTGCCACTTGGCGACCGTGGCATCGGAGACCGATTCGGGCAGGTTGGGGACTTTGACTTCAACACTCATGGGTTATTCACTCCGATCCTTTGCCATGGGTCAGCGCATCGCCGACCAGACGTTTTTGTTGTTCAAGATGAACCTGGTAG
>SKSJ01000206.1 GCA_007123055.1 Wenzhouxiangella sp.
GGATACCGGGCAGCTTGAGGTCATTGGCCACCAGATGCCGGCTGAGCGTATTCATCAGCGCCGGCGAGCCGAACAGGTTGGTCACCCGGTACTGCTCGATCATGCTCACCAGCATGTCCGGATCGGCCTTGGCCGGCCGGGTGAAATCCATCTTCGGAATCACCGTGGTCATCCCCAGCATGGGATCGAACAGGGCAAACGGCGGAAAGGTCGGCAAGTCGACCTCGCCCGGGCTCATGCCGAAAGCCTCGCGCATCAAATCGACCTGGGCCACCATATGCCGATGCCGGTAGACCACGCCCTTGGGAATGCCGGTCGAGCCCGAGGTGAACAGAATGGCGGCCTCGCCGTCGGGATCGCTTTCGGGTGCCTGGAACGCATCGGCAGAGGCCTCCTGCAGATCCTGGTATCGCAACCCCTGCCAGAACGGCCGCGGCCCCACACTGACCACCGTCTCGATGGAGTCCCGCGCCCAGCCCAGAACCATCCGCGCCGCCTGCGCCTTGGTAATGCCGATGAATGCCTGCGGTTTCGCCTCGCCCAGACAGGTCTTGAGCGGCTTGAGCCCAATCCCCGGATCCACCAGCACCGGCACGCAACCGGCCTTGAAAAAGGCAAAGAACAGCGCGAAGAACTCCAGCGACGGCGGCACCATGAACGCCACCCGCGTCCCCGGCCCCATGCCGTTGGCATGAAGCCCGGCCGCCAGCCGGTCGGTCAGCTCGTCGAGCTCCCGGTAGGTATAGCGCACATCTTCCCAACCCGAAGCGGTCCGCCGGGTCGGCATGATCAGCGCAACCCCGTCGGGCTGCGATTCGGCCTGTTGTCTTAACGCCGAAGCGATATTGGTTTCATTTTGCATCGTCTGACATTGACTCTTCATAACACGAAGGACTCGAAGAAAGGCACGAAGCGCATGAAGGAAACTGAACGGTCCGCAGAATCAACACCACGTCAGATCAGTGATGTTCGGACCTCTGTACCCGTTCAGTAACAACTTTTCCGGTTTCCTTCGTGCCCTTCATGCCCTTCTTCGTGTGCTTCGTGTTACCCATCATCCCGACAAGTGATCGCGAATGCCAGCGACAACCCGATCCGGCGCATCCTCTAAGACGTAATGGGCAGCATCTTCGAGGACCTGGTAGTCGGCCTTTGGCCAGATTTCCTGCCATTTGTCGAGGACGCGGTTATCGAAGACGAAGTCCTTTCGGCCCCAGATGAAGCGGATGGGTTTGTCGGCGAGTTTGTGCAGGCCGGCTTCGGTTTCGTCCAGGGGTGCCCAGGCGGGGTCGGACTCTTTTAGCGGAATGTCCTGCACGAAGCGCAGGGTGGCCAGGCGTTGTTCGGGGCCGCCGCGATAGGGAGCGACCAGGCCGCGGGCTACTTCGGGATCGAGCATGTTCCTGGTGGCCACGCGTGCGGCCAGGCCGGAAAAAAGGTTGAAGCGGTTGATGGCGAAGGCGCCGATGCGGGTGCGGCAGAACTTCAGGCCGAAAGGCAGGCTCTCTTCCGGTGGAATGGTGAACGCCCAGGTGTTGAGCAGCACGATGCGACGTACACGTTCCGGGTGCTTGACCGCCCACGCCATGGCGATGGCGCCGCCCCAGTCATGGGCGACGATGTCGACCGGGCGCTCGGGCTCAACCTCATCCAGCCAGTGTCCCAGATCGTCGATGCGGCTGGCGTAGGTGTAGTGATACTCATCGTCCGATGGGCGATCAGACAGGCCCATGCCGATATGATCGGGCACCAGGCAGCGATGGGTGTCACGCAGTGCATTGACAACCTCGCGGTAATAGAACGACCAGGTCGGATTGCCATGCACCATCACGACGGGCGGACCGTCCACCGGCCCCTCGTCGAGGTAATGCATGCGGTGGCCGGCCGACTGGACATGCCAGTGGCTGTCGAACGGGTAAAGCGTTCGGGGGATTTCCATCATGGGATCTCGTTTGTTCGTTGATTCGTTTGTTCGTTGATTTGTTGTCAAGGGAGCCGGCTGCTACTCCAACGAAAAAACCAACAAACGAAAAAACGAACGAACGAAACTTACCAGACCACTTCCGTCATCGCCGCGTTCAGCCCCGAACCGACGCCGACCAGGGTAATCCGATCGCCGCGCTGGACGCGGTTTTCATCGACCAGGCGGGCCAGCACGGTCGGAATCGAGGCCGGGCCGACGTTGCCCAGTTTCGGGAAGATGCGGTAGACGCGTTGCGGATCCAGGCCGAAGGCGTAGATGAAGGCATCGGTATGCGCCTTGGAGACCTGGTGAACGACGACATGATCGAATTCAGTGGCGACCCACCCGAGCAACTGGCGTGCCGCGGCATAGGTGGAGCTGGCCAGCTTGACGCCCTCATTCATCAGGCCGCGCGTATCGGTCCACATCTGGTGATTCCAGCCGCGGCAGAGCTGGTTGAACTCGGTCGCGGCGCGCGAAACACCGCCGCGGTAGCGATGACCGTCAGGTTCGATTTCCGAGCGCGACATCACCATGGCCGCGGCGCCCGAGCCCAGTGTCAGGCTGGCGAATTCGGTCTTGAAACGCTTGCGCGTGACCTTCGGATCGAGCAGACGATTGATCGTGTTGTCGTTGATCTCCCGGCTATTCTCCCCGTTGACGATCAGCGCATAGTCGATCTCGGCGCGTTCCAGCATGCGGCCGGCGATGTTCATGCCGTTGATGAAGGCCAGGCAGGCGTTGCCGACATCGAAGCTCTCGCAGGTATTCGGCAGCTTCAGGTTGCCGTGCACCATGCAGGCGGTGGACGGCTCGAGAAAGTCGCGCGACACGGAGGTGTTGATCAGAATGCCGATGCGATCCGAATCGATATCAGCGCGTCGGAGGGCCTCTTTCCCCGCCAGGGTGGCGGCATCGGAGGGCATCATGCCATCGTCCCAGAATCGCCGTTCTTCGATACCGGCCAGGTCGATCAAGGGGTTGCCACGCACCTTCAGTTTCTTGAAGGTGGGCTCGAGGCGCTCACAGACTTCCTCGCTGGTGACCGCGTAGGGCGCATCGACGGAGGCAACGGATTTGATGACGACATTGTCAAACAGCATGAATTCTTCCTAGCCGCGCATGGGGCAATAAGGCAATACAACAGGCTATTATACCGCGAACGCACCGAGGAGTCCCAGGAATGAGCACCCGCCCGAAACAGGCTCAGGCCCGGCGGATCTCCGCGGCTGCCAGTGCCCTGCGCCAGGCCGAGCAACCGCTGCGCATTCTCGGAATGCTGGCCTGGCCGATCGAGGTGCGCGATCGATTCCTGGCCAGCGGTGGCCGCGAGTTGCCCCGAATCGAGTACCCGGCGGTGGACACCCGCGCCGTCGATGACGCGTTGGCCACTGCCCGTCCCCTGATCGAGCAAAGCGGCCCGGCGCGGGAATGGCTCGAGCGCATTGCCGACCGCCTGGCCACGGCCAGCCGCATGCTCAACCGTCTCGGCAGCCCGGGTTTCTACGACTGTTGCCACGAACTCTACGGTGCCCCGACCGAAGCCCTGCCGGATTCGGCCGACAGCCCACTGCAGCTCGCGCGCCGGCTGCGGCGCATCATCGACCAGTTGAATCACCTCGACCTGGGCGCGCCGGCCAACGCGACGGCCACGGCCGACGAGGTGGCGCGTCGCATGCAGGCTGCCGTCCTGAAGTTCTTTGGCGACGAGGCACCGATGGTGGAGATCGTCGACACGCTCTCAGCCAATGCCACCGCCGGCGCCGATCGCATCCGCATTCGAGCCGGCGCCCATTTCACCGACCGCGATATCGATCAGCTCATCCATCACGAGGCCGGCATCCATGTCACCACGGCCCTGAACGGACGCGCCCAGACCGAACTGCCCATTCTCGCTTCCAGCCATCCCGGCACCACGCGCACCCAGGAAGGGCTGGCGGTCTTCTCCGAGTTCATCACCGGCTGCATGGACGTCGACCGTCTCAGCCGCCTGGCCGACCGGGTGCTGGCCATCCAGATGGCGATCGACGGCGCCGACTTCCTCGAGGTCTACCGACACTTCCTTGACAAGGGAGCGACGGAAAAGGCGGCCTACGAGCAAACCCGGCGCGTCTTTCGCGGCGGCGTGCTCACCGGCGGCGCTCCGTTCACCAAGGACGTGGTCTACCTCGACGGCCTGCTGCGCGTACACGACTTCCTGCGCTCGCTGATTGCCGCCGGCCGCGCCGACGTGCTCCAGTTGCTGTTCTGCGGCAAGCTCGCGCTGGCCGATGTGCCGGTACTGTGCGAGCTGGCCGAGATGGGGTTGCTCAAGGCACCGAAGTTCCTGCCGCCCTGGGCATCGGACCGGCGCTTTCTGGTCAGCTACCTGGCCTACTCGGGCTTTCTCGGCCGGGTGCGCATGGGCAAGGTGCACGAGCGCTACGCCTCGATCCTGCAAACCTCGCCGGTCGTTCAGTTCGCCTGACTGATTCGCCTGTTCGTGCCGACTCTTTAGCTTGCCGCGCCGCCGGCCCGCTCGGGGCGGAGCAGGTGGGACATCAGGGATCTCAGCGCCAGCGGTCGGAGGGGCTTGTGCAGCAACTCGCAACCACTCTGGCGGGCGGCTTTTTTCAGGTCCGCCCCGTGGTCTGCACTGATCAGGACGGCGGGCGCCGTGCACCCGGCAGCGCGCAGCGCTTCGAGCACGTCCAGACCGGTCTGCCCGCCGTCGAGGTGATAATCGAGCAGGAGCAGTGCCGGCCGATGGGACTGGGCCAGTTGACGAGCCTGCTCGAGCCCGGCCGCCGCCTCGACGCCGTAGCCCCAGTCGCCGAGCAGCGTGGTCAGCGAGCCCAGCATGTCCGGGTCGTTGTCGACGATAAGCGCGCTGGCCGAGGCGGGCTCGGGCTCCATGCCGGAGTCAGGGACAATCGGTCTTTCCGGAGCCACGCGCGGCACGACCACGCCGAACAGCGTGCCATGACCGGGTTGGCTGTCGAGGACCAGTTCGTGGCCGAGCAGGCGCGTCATGCGCTCGGCAATGGCCAGTCCCAGTCCAAGTCCCGGCGCATGCTGCTCGTCATCGAGACGACGGAACTCCTCGAAAATGACACGGCGGAATTCACCGGGAATGCCCGGGCCGGTATCCCACACACCGATCATGATCTCGTCGCCGCGCCGGCGGCAGCCCATCAGCACGCGACCGCTCTCGGTGTAGCGCACGGCATTGGACAGAAAGTTCTGCAGGATGCGACGAAGCAGCTGCGAATCGGTTTCGACCCAGGTCCGGGTGGGCATGCAGTCCAGGCGCAGGCCGCGCTCTTCCGCCAGTACCGAGAACTCGCCGTGCAACTGGTCGAACATGTCCGACAGCGGGAAACGACTCACGCGCGGCTCCAGCCCACCGGCATCCAGCCTGGAGATGTCGAGCAACCCCTCGAGCAGGTCTTCGGTCGCACCCAGCGCACCGGAGATCTGTGACACAGACTGCCTTGCGCGCGGACTGTCGACCTGTGTGCCCAGCGAGTGGGTGAGCAACTGTGCCGCGTTGAGCGGTTGCACCAGGTCGTGGCTGACGGCCGCCAGGAACCGGGTCTTGGCCGCGTTGGCCCGCTCGGCCGACGACTTGGCCTGCTCCAGTTCGGCGGTGCGTTCGGCCACCCGCTGCTCCAGGGTCTCGTTGATGCGCTTGAGCTCCTGCTCGGCATGACGGAATGCGGTCACGTCAGTGAAGGTGGCCACGAACCCGCCGCCGGGCATCGGATTGCCGCGAATCTCGATGATGCGGCCGTCCGGCCAGGGACGCTCCACCCGGTGGCGACTACCGGCACGCTTGTGGGCCAGGCGACGCTCGATCATCGCATCGACATCGCCGCCTTCCATCAATCCCTTGCGCGCATTGTGGCGCAGCAGGTCGGCAACAGGGCGGCCCACGCGAATCAACGCCTCGGGATAATCGAACAACGCCAGGTAGGCACTGTTCCACGCCACCAGGCGCATCTCGCGGTCAACCACGCACACACCCTGGCTCATGTTCTCCAGTGCTCCCGACAGCACTTCCTGGCTGAAGCGCGCCTGCTCGGCGGCCTGACCGACCAGGTCGGCCACGGTATCCAGCGGTGCCGGTGTTCGCCGTCGCGCGGCATCCAGTAGAAGGCGGGCCGAGGCGGAACCGACCACCGCGGTCAGTTCATGCTCCAGCCGCCGCGCCATGGTGCGGGGATCACCCTGACCGACGGACAATACCCTGGCCCGTTGCGGTGGCAGGAAGCGATCGGCTAGCGTCCACAACACTTTCGGGTCCAGCGGTTCGGCCGTTGAAGGGCCTGCCTCGCCCACCGGGCTGAAGCGCGTGACAAGGCCGATCACGAGGCCGTTGACCAGCAGACTGGCCACCACGGCCCGGGCCAGCGGCTCGATCGCGGTCAGGCCGAACAGATTTTCCGGCGCCAGCCAGGCCAGTCCCAGCGGCCCGCCACCGATCCAGTCGGGCCGAAGCCCGACCCCCGCCAGTCCGAGGGGCAAAAACAGCACATAGGCCCATACTGCAACACCGCTGGCGATGCCCGCCATGATGGCACGCGCGGGCAACCCTGGCCGGTAGACCGCCAGCACGACAGCCGGGCCGAGCTGGGCCAGCCCGGAGAACGACAGCGCACCGATATCGGCCAGCGCCTCGGCCATGCCGACCGCACGGCTGTAGGCATAGGCCATCAACAGAACCGCCGCGATACCGAAGCGGCGCTGCATGCGCACCGGAATGCGCAGATCTCCGACCGCTGCCCAGCGCCGATTGAGCAACGCGGGCGTCAGCCAGTGGTTGCCGATCATGATCGACAGGGTCAGGCTGGCCAGGATGACCATGCCGGTGGCCGCGCTCAGGCCACCCAGAAACGCGAACAGCGCCAAACCGTCAGCCTGGTCGAGCAAAGGCAGCATCAGGACATAAAGATCCGGAGCGATACCGGCTTCACCGAAGCGGGCCATGCCGGCGCGGGCCAGAGGCACGATGGGCAACGCGATCAGCACCAGGAACAGGGGAAACAGCCAGCGCGCAACCTTCAGATGCGACTCCGACCGGCACTCGACCACGCCGATATGAAACTGGTGCGGCAGGGTGAACATGGCCAGGGCACCCAGCAGCATCAGGGTCAGGAAACTGCCGGTGCTGGTGAAAGCCGGTGTTGCCGTCTGCTCGAACATTTCGCCAGGCCCCTGATAGAGCCGAAACAGCACGAAGACCCCCAGGGCCAGCATGGCCGAGAGCTTGAGCAGCGATTCGAACCCCATCGCCAGCACCAACCCGCGATTGTGCTCGGTGGCCGAGGCTCGGCGAGTTCCGAACAGCACGGCAAAGATGGCCATGAATAAGGCGACGTAAAAGGCCAGGTCTTGCCAGGCAGCCGGCTCGGCCACTTCGGTGCGCCCCAGGGTCAGGGCACCGAAGCTCATCGCAACGGCCTTGAGCTGCAGTGAGATATAGGGCACCAGGCCAAGCACCGCCACGCCTGTGACGACCGCCGCCAGTGTCGAGGACTTGCCGAAGCGGCTGGCGATGAAGTCGGCAATGCTGGTGGCGTTGGCCGCCTTGCTCAGGCGAACCAGTCGCTGCAGAAAGGGAAAAAAGAAAACGAACAGGATGATGGTGCCGACAAATGTCGGTGGAATCGGCCAACCGTACTGCACCGCCTGGGTGGTGGTGCCGTAGAACGTCCAGGCCGTGCAGTAGACAGCCAGCGACAGCGAGTAGACGACCGGCCAGATCCGGCGCCAGCGCTCGGCCGAGCGCTCGCCGACCAGCGCCACGGCGAACAGCAACCCGAGCCAGACCACCCCGGCGATGATCAGCGTCAGCGTGGACAGGCTCAGCAAGCTTCCGGAACCGTGGGTAAGTGCATCAGGCAATGGTAGCGCCACTCGTCAAAAAAAACCCGGGACCGCTTGCGCAGCCCCGGGCCGGGAGAGCCGGATGAACCCCCTCTTCCGGCGTATCAGAAGTTGAAGGTACCGGTCAGCGTCACAGTGCGCGGCGGACCGTAGAAGGCATTCATCACGCCTTCCAGGCCCAGTGTCGACTGGGTGCCGTCGGGCGTGGCGAAGACGTAGCCGGAAACCTGGTACTCCTCGTCGGTCAGGTTGCGCCCGTGCAGGCCCAGTTCGAAACGGCCGTCCGCGCGGGCCCAGATCAGGCTCAGGTCGTAAAGCGAGTAGGCCGGCTGGTCGAGAAACTGCGAGGGAATCTCGAACTGGTTGGTCTCGCTGCGGTACGACCAGGCACCGCGAATGGTGAAGTCGCCGTCGTTGCCGAACAGCGCCATGGGCACGTCGTAGCGCAGGTTCCAGTGGGCGGTGTTCTTGGGCGTGTTCTGGAACACGCGCTGGTCGGCCACGTCTTCCAGGGCCGTTTCACCAGTGGCCGGATTGGTCACTGCGGTGATGAACTCGTCGTAACCGGCATCGATGTAGCCCAGCGCCAGGGCGGTGGTCAGACGATCACCCCCGGTGATCCAGTCATCGGCCAGGATGGCCGAAAGCTCCAGCTCGGCACCCTTGACCGTGGCGGCACCGGCGTTGGTCGTAACGCCGGCGAAGGTGTCGGATACGCCATCACCGGTGGTGTCCACGCCAATGGAGCCGGGCACCTGGATGTTGGTGTAATCGCTGTGGAACAGCGCCAGACTGGTGGTCACGCGACCGTTGGCCCAGTTGGACTTGGCGCCGATTTCCCAGGTGTCGACTTCCTCGGGCTCGAAACGCATGAACAAGAAAATGTCCTCGTCGGTCACCTCGCCGTCACCCGTCAGGTCGGGCGCCGCCGAGGTCAGGCCGCGCGGGTCGAAACTGCCGCCCTTGAAGCCCTGGCTGAAGGAGACATAGAGATTGTGGTCCATGGTCGGCTTCCAGGCCAGGCTGGCGCGCGGGGTGAACTCGGTAAAGGTATCCGACCCCTGGAAGTCCGAGTCAGTACTCAGCACGATCGGGTCCCCGCCGAAGAACTCCGACTCGCCGAGCATCGTCTGGCGCAGCACGCGCGAGCTGCGCTTGTCGCTGGTGTAGCGGCCGCCCAGAGACAGTTCCAGACCGGTCTCCATGCCCAGGTAATCGCCAATTTCGAAACTGGCATCGGCGAAAACCGACCAGCTTTCGGTATCGACATCACCCTTGGTAAAGGCGTTGAGTCCCGGCGCCCCGATCAGCTCGCCGAGTTCGAACAGTCTTACGTCGAACGGCCCGAAAGCGTTGGCGTCCAGGTAGTAAAAGCCACCCACGCCGCTGACCCGATCACCGGCGTAGTGCAGCTGGAACTCCTGACTGAACTGCTCGTTGTCGTAGATCGCGGCCACGTCCAGGTCGACGGCAGGCAATGCCTCGAAATCGATCTGCTGGGTATTCTCGTTCTCGCGCCAGGCCGTGATGCTCTTGAACTGCCACTGCGGGTTGATATCGTATTCGGCCGTCAGGCTGGCACCCCAGGCCTCGGTGAAGTTGGGGCCCTGGATGCCACTGCGGGAATCATAGACGTTGTCCAGCACCGGAGCACCGGAAAACAACCCGGGAATCAGGCGGTGGCCGCCAACCGGGTTCGAGTCATCTTTGTAGTAATCACCCGCCAGGCGGACAAACAACGCGTCGGTGGGGCTCCACTCCCAGCTGGCCCGGGCCGCGGTCACGTCCTTGTCGTAGTTGTCCTCGCCCAGGTGCAGGTTGGTGCCGAAGCCGTCACGGTTGAAGCTGGCAATAGCCGCACCGACGGCCGAGTGATCGCCGATCGGTGTCTCGCCACTGAGCACCGCGTCACGCTGCGAGAAGCTGCCGATGCTGGCGCGAACCCGAGCCTGCGGTGTGCGACCAAGACGACGGCTGACGTACTTGACCGCACCACCGATGGTGTTGCGACCGTAGAGCGTGCCCTGCGGACCGCGCAGAACCTCGATGCGCTCGATGTCGTAGATGTCGAGCACCGCGCCCTGCGGGCGATTGAGGTAGACGTCGTCGATGTAGATCCCGACCCCGGCCTCGAAACCGGCGACCGGATCCTGCTGGCCGATGCCGCGGATGAAGGCGGTCAGCGTGCTGGAGGTGCCGCGCGAGACTTCCAGCGTGGTATTGGGTACCGACTGCTTGAGGTAAGTGATGTCCTGGGCGCCGGCATCGGAAAGTTCCTGGGCAGTCAGCGCGGTCAGCGATCCCGGCACGTCGATGATCTGCTCCTCGCGCCGCCGCGCGGTGACCTGGATGGTGTCGATGGTGCGACTGCGTTCTGTCGCTTCCTCACCACGCTCTTCGTCTTCCGGCTCCTGGGCATGGGCGCCGTGCAACGCGAGCATGATAGCGAGGCTCAATGTGGACAATACTTTGATCTTCATGGCGATTCCCTTATCCCGCTTGTTGGTCGTTTTGATCATTGGTGACTCCGGCGCCGGGGCGACGTCGGGCCGATTGACAGCCTGAAGAGTACGGCGCCCACCGTCCACGTGTAACTTGTACCTTGGTACAGTTCCCGCCATTGAACCGGCTTGCCAACATGGCACCCGAGCCCAAGTCGGAACAACCACATCATGCTCAGCCTGATCGGCCTGCTCGGCGGCCTCGCGCTGCTCATCGTTCTTGTCATGCGCGGCATGAGCCTGTTCGTGGCCACGCCCCTGTGCGCACTCATCGTGGCGCTGACCAGCGGCATCGCCCTGCTGCCGCCGCTCGCCGCCGAGGGCCAGGCCGACCTCATCACCCAGTACATGAACGGCTTCACCGGCTTCATCGCCTCGTGGTTTTTCGTCTTTCTGCTGGGCTCGCTGTTCGGCAAGTTCATGGAATCCTCCGGCGGAGCAGAAAGCGTGGCGCACTGGATCATCACCCGCCTGGGCACGAAACAGGCCGCGCTGGCCGTGGTGCTGGCCTGCGCGGTGTTGACCTACGGCGGCGTCAGCCTTTTCGTGGTCGCCTTCTCCGTCTACCCGATGGCACTGGCGTTGTTTCGCGACGCCGACCTGCCGCGGCGCTTCATTCCGGCCACGCTGGCGTTCGGCTCGGTGACCTTCACCATGACCTCGGCCGGCTCGCCGGAGATCCAGAACTGGATCCCGGTCGAGCACCTCGGCACCAGCCCGCTGGCAGCTTGGGAAGCCAGCGCCATCGTCGCCCTGTTCATGGCGGTGTCCGGCTACATCTGGCTGCGGTGGATGCTCAAGCGCGCGGTCGAGCGCGGTGAATCCTTCGAGGATCGCGAGGGCGATCCAAAGTCCGGGCGCGAGAACCTGCCCCATCCCGCCCTGGCCGCCGTGCCCCTGTTGCTGGTACTGGGTATTTCATTTACCACCCATGACCAACTGGGCACCTCGGCGCTGATCCTGGCCCTGCTGGCCGGCTGCATCGGTGCGGCGATGATCAATCTCCGTCACCTGCACAAACCCGGCGAGGCCATGACCGAGGGCGGCGTGGGCGCACTGATCGCGATTGGCAACACCTCGGCCGTGGTCGGTTTCGGGACCGTCGCCCAGGTGTCACCGGCTTTCGATGCCGCTGTCACGTGGGTTACCGGCATGCCCGGCAATGGCCTGGTCAGTGCCGCCATTGCCGTGTCGGCCATCGCCGCCATGACCGGCTCGGCTTCCGGTGGCCAGGCCATCGCCCTGCCCATCCTCGGGCCGCATTACATGGACCAGGGCGTCGATCCCGACCAGCTCCACCGCGTCGTCGCCATCTCCTCGGGTGCCCTGGACTCCCTGCCCCACAACGGCTACGTGGTCACCACCATCCGCGCCATCTGCAACGAAACCCACGCCGGCGCGTACCCGGCCATGGGCGCACTGACGGTGATCGTGCCACTGGCCGGGTTGATTCTTTGTCTCGGGTTGTTTGCGATTGGGATGTGAGGGACAGGTTCGAGGTCCGAGGTTCTAGGTGCGAGGTGCGAGGTTCTAGGTGCAAGGATCATGCACTTAGGACCTAGGACCTAGAACCTAGAACCTCGAACCTCGAACCTCGGACCTCAGACCTGCACCAAAACCGACCATGCGCTATCATGCCGGCTCGGTCGTCAACTGGCGGCCTGTTCCAATAACAACCCGGGGTTAGAAGAGTGAGCGACCACAGCACGGCCGGGAAGCCGGCCATGGAAAACCGCAACTGGTTCACGCGTTTTCTCGACACGGTCGAGTGGCTGGGCAATCTGCTGCCGCATCCGGTCACGCTGTTTGCCATCCTGGCCACGGCCATGGTGTTCCTGTCCGGCCTGTTCGGCTGGCTAGGCGTGTCGGTGGTCGATCCACGGCCCGACGTGCCCGAGGGGACCACCATCGAGGCGGTCAGCCTGCTCAATGCCGAAGGCGTGCGCATGATCTTCGGCAACCTGGTGTCCAACTTCGTCGGTTTCGCGCCACTGGGCGTGGTGCTGGTGGCCATGCTCGGCGTGGGCGTGGCCGAAAAATCCGGCCTCCTCTCGGCCATGGTGCGCGGCATCGTGCTGAACGCTCCGAAGCACCTGGTGACCGTGGCCGTGGTGTTTGCCGGCGTCATTTCCAATACTGCCTCGGAGATGGGCTACGTGGTGCTGGTGCCACTGGCCGGCGCCATCTTCCTGGCATTGGGGCGGCACCCGCTGGCCGGCATGGCGGCGGCTTTCGCCGGGGTGTCGGGTGGGTACTCGGCCAACCTGCTCCTGGGTACCATCGACCCGCTGCTTGCCGGTATCACCGAGGAAGCGGCGCAATTGATCGACCCCGACTACGAGGTCTTCGCTACCGCCAACTGGTACTTCATGATCGTGTCCACGTTCATGATCACGGCGGTGGGTTCGCTGGTCACGATCTTTATTGTCGAACCCAAGCTTGGCGAGTATGACGACTCGCGCGCCGACCCCACCGTGCTCGACGACTCGCAGATGACGCCGCTGACCGGCAACGAGAAGAAGGGCCTGGGCATGGCCGGACTGGCCGTGCTGGGCGTGCTGGCCGTCATCGCCATCCTGGTGGTTCCCGAAACGGGCGTACTGCGTGACCCGGAAGCGGTCGGTGAGGGCTTCCTCGCCTCTTCCGGCCCGTTCTTCCGCTCCATCGTCGCCTGGATCTTCGTCTTCTTCCTGGTCACCGGCTTTGCCTACGGCAGAACCGTGGGCACCATGAAGAATGACCGCGACGTGATCGACGGCATGGCCTCGGCCATTTCCACGCTGGGCCTATATGTGGTGCTGGTGTTCTTCGCCGCCCAGTTCGTCGCTTTCTTCGGCTGGACCAACATGGGGCTGATCACCGCGATTGCCGGCGCCGACTTCCTGCAGGCGATCGGCCTGACCGGACCGCTGGTGTTTTTCTTCTTCATCATCATGTGCGGTATCGTCAACCTGTCGCTGGGCTCGGCCTCGGCGCAGTGGGCGGTGACCGCCCCGATCTTCGTGCCCATGCTGATGATGATCGGCTACTCGCCGGAGGTCATTCAGGGCGCCTACCGCATCGGTGACTCGACCACCAACATCATCACGCCGATGATGAGCTACTTCGGCCTGATCCTGGCCTGGGCGACCCGCTATGACAAGAAGTTCGGCATCGGCACGCTGATCGCCACCATGCTGCCGTACTCGATCTTCTACTTCATTTGCTGGATGGCGCTTTTCTTCCTGTGGGTGTTCGCGCTCGGACTGCCGGTCGGCCCGGGCTCGCCGACTTATTACACGGGCTGATGAATACACCGGAACCGGTCGAACTGCGGCTGGAGAAGGCGCGCCGGATACTGGTCGTGGAGTTCGATGACGGCCAGGTCTTCGAACTGCCCTGCGAGTACCTGCGCACGCACTCGCCATCGGCCGAGGTGCGCGGCCACGGGCTGTCCGAGCCAAAGCTGATGACCGGCAAGGA
>SKSJ01000249.1 GCA_007123055.1 Wenzhouxiangella sp.
GACCATCGCCTTTGCCGGCATGCTGCAGGCCAGCGAACTGGTACGCCAGATCGCAACTTCCGGTCAGTGCAGCCAGCAGGCCGCCCAGGCCAGTATCGCCAGCATTTTCAGTCGCAACCCGGAAAGCACGGAAGATGTCTACGGCGGCCTTGGCGGGGTACGCATGGGCCTGCGCGTGATGGTGGAACTGTTCAGCGCCCGCCACGGCCAGGACGGCCTGCAGGCCCTCAACTACAGCCTCGGCCTGGCCAAGCTGGGCACCAAGATCGAGCGGGATGGCAAGCGCCAGCGCGCGCTGGGCGAGGAACTGGACCTGATCGAGTCCGCATGGCGTGATGCCGAAGAGCAACTCGACGAAAGCGTGATCAGCCAGCTGGCCGATGTCTACCAGCAGCACGTATCGTCCATGGACTTCCGGCTTTCGATCAGCGGCCGGCCCGAGTACCTCAAGCAGCCCGAAAAGGTCGCGTTCGTGCGGGCGCTGTTGCTGGCCGGCTTGCGTTCGGCCTTCCTCTGGCGGCAAGTCGGTGGACGCCAGTGGCGCCTGGTGTTCCAGCGACGCGGCATGCTCGAGCAGGCCGAAACCCTGATGAGCGCCTGATAAGGCCTCGACTCTGCCGCTGTAAAATCCTCTCGCGTGATAAAATGACAAGCTGACCCCGGGTGGACGTCTGCATCTGCCCGTTCGACCCAATTTCAACGGAAGGAGATCCCCATGCGTGACGAGCTCGGTTGCCGCGACAACCTCGAGGCCGGTGGCAAATCGTTCGGTTTCTACAGCCTGAAAAAGCTGGCCGAAAAACACGACAATGTCGAACGCCTGCCCTATTCGCTCAAGATCCTGCTGGAGAACCTGCTTCGGCACGAGGACGGCACCAACATCACCGAGAAGGACATCGCCGGCCTCGCCAACTGGGATCCCAAGGCCGAACCCGGCACCGAGATTTCCTTTACTCCCGCCCGGGTCGTGCTGCAGGACTTCACCGGCGTACCGGCCATCGTCGACCTGGCCGCCATGCGCGATGCCATGAAGCAGCTCGGAGGCAATCCCAACCGCATCAACCCGCTGTCGCCGGCCGAACTGGTCATCGACCACTCGGTTCAGGTCGACAACTACGGCCGCGCCGATGCGCTGGATCTCAACAACCGCATCGAGTTCGAGCGCAACAAGGAACGCTATGCCTTCCTGCGCTGGGGCCAGGGTGCGTTTGACAACTTCAAGGTCGTGCCGCCCAACACCGGCATCGTCCACCAGGTCAACCTCGAGCATCTTTCGCGCGTGGTATTCGGCGAGGACGTCGACGGTGAAGCGATGGCCTGGCCCGACACCGTAGTTGGTACCGATTCGCACACCACCATGATCAACGGTCTCGGCATTCTCGGCTGGGGCGTGGGCGGCATCGAGGCCGAGGCGGCCATGCTCGGTCAGCCCATTTCCATGCTGATCCCGCAGGTCATCGGCTTCAAGCTCAACGGCAAGCTGCCCGAGGGCACTACTGCCACCGACCTGGTACTGACCATCACCCAGATGCTGCGTGAGAAGGGCGTGGTCGGCAAGTTCGTCGAGTTCTACGGCGATGGCCTCTCGCACCTGCCGCTGGCCGACCGCGCCACCATCGGCAACATGTCCCCCGAATTCGGTTCCACCTGCGCAATCTTCCCGATCGATTCGGAGACCATTCGCTACCTGAAGCTGTCCGGTCGTTCCGAGGAACGCCTGGCCCTGGTCGAGGAATATGCCAGGGCCCAGGGCATGTGGCGCGATGACGGCGATGCCGATCCGGTCTATACCGATTTACTGGAGCTTGACCTGGACGAGGTCGTACCCAGCCTGGCCGGACCCAAGCGCCCGCAGGACCGCGTCCTGCTCAGTGAGGCCAAGAACGAGTTCCTGGCACAGTGTGCCAAGATGACCGCCGATCGCGACAGCGGCAAGAACGGCGAAGTCGCTCGTTTCAAGAGCGAGGGCGGCAGTACCGCCGTGGGTGCCACCGAGGCAGCCGGTGCAGCGGAAGTCGAGTACAAGGACCAGACCTTCGTGCTGCAGGACGGTGCCGTGGTCATCGCGGCCATCACCTCGTGCACCAACACCTCCAACCCGGCCGTCATGCTCGGCGCGGCGCTGCTGGCCCGCAATGCCCGCAAAAAGGGCCTGAACGTCAAGCCCTGGGTCAAGACTTCGCTGGCACCGGGCTCCAAGGTCGTCACCGACTACCTCGAGTCGGCCGGCCTGGTCGACGATCTTGAAGCCCTGGGCTTCTACACCGTCGGCTACGGCTGCACGACCTGCATCGGCAACTCCGGCCCCCTGCCCGGCCCCATTGACGAGGCCATTCGCCACCACGAACTCGTCGCCTGTTCGGTACTTTCGGGCAACCGCAACTTCGAAGGCCGCATCCATCCCGAGGTCAAGATGAACTACCTGGCCTCCCCACCCCTGGTAGTGGCCTACGCCATCGCCGGGCGCATGGACGCCGACCTGGTCAACGATCCGCTGGGCGAGGACCCGGACGGCAACCCGGTCTATCTCAAGGACATCTGGCCCGACGAGCACGAACTGCACGACTTCATTCGCGACAACATCTCCTCGGAGATGTTCGCCAAGAACTACAAGAGCGTGTTCGAGGGCGACGAGCGCTGGAAGCAGATGGATACGCCGACCGGCGAGATGTTTGCCTGGGACGACAACTCCACCTACGTGCAGAATCCGCCCTACTTCGAGGGCATGGACATGGATCTGCCCGAAATAGGCGATATCGAGGGCGCCCGGGTGCTGGCCAAGCTGGGTGATTCGGTCACCACCGACCACATTTCACCGGCCGGCGCCATCAAGGCCGATTCGCCGGCCGGCCAGTACCTGCAGGAACACGGCGTCAAGCCGACTGAATTCAACTCCTACGGTTCGCGTCGCGGCAACCACGAAGTCATGATGCGCGGCACCTTCGCCAACGTGCGCATCAAAAACGAGATTGCGCCGGGCACCGAAGGGGGCTTCACCACCTACTTCGGTAACGACGAGGTCATGCCGATCTATGACGCGGCCATGAAGTACCGCGACGACGGCACCCCGCTGGTCGTCATTGCCGGCAAGGAATACGGTTCGGGTTCGTCGCGCGACTGGGCGGCCAAGGGCACGCGTTTGCTTGGCATCAAGGCGGTGATCACCGAAAGCTTCGAGCGCATCCACCGCTCCAACCTGGTCGGCATGGGCGTCCTGCCACTCAACTTCATGGACGGCGATACACCCGAAAGCCTGGGGCTGGACGGCACCGAGACCTTCGACATCAAGGGCCTGGGCGACGGCACCGCGAAAGAGGTCGATGTGACCGCTACGAAAACCGACGGCAGCAAGGTGGAGTTCAAGGCGCGTGTGCGCCTGGACACGCCCAAGGAGGTCGAGTACTACCGCCACGGCGGCATCCTGCATTACGTGCTGCGCCAGATGGCCGGGGGTGATCCCGGCGAGTCGGCCAAGGCCGCCTGACCTCGCAACACCGCGGGCACTCACTGCCCGACGCTTGCGAAAAAGGCCCGCTACTGGCGGGCCTTTTTCGTGATCTGGCCTGTATTTGACACTTGGGCTTCAAGTCATTTCGACTTCGAGGTCGTCCTCCGGCGGGGGGGGGGACTTGGTGCGTGAGGTGGCTTCGACGCCGGCCTCCGGCGGGAGAATTCGCTTCAGTTCGACGCGGTGGCGAGGCCTTCAGCGAATCCTCCCGCCGGAGGCCGGCAATGCGCCCTGGTCTTTGAAGTCTCGGGACTTGCGGTTGGGGCCGCCTATTATTCTTCCAGGTCCAAATACACCGGCAGTTCATAATTGCGACGGTGGCGGAATATGAGCTGGGTTTCGATATGGGCGACCTCGGGGCGCTCGGTAAACGCCGACAGAGCCAGTTCGCGAAGGTGAGCCGAATCGCTGA
>SKSJ01000033.1 GCA_007123055.1 Wenzhouxiangella sp.
CCCTGCCGGGTTACTAACGAGCTGAATGTCTGCTGATCATTGACCTCGTTAGTAATTAGTCGGCCCTGGCGGAAACGAAGTCCGGATAGGCTTCCATGCCGCACTCGCCCACGTCCAGGCCGGCGACCTCTTCTTCCTCGCTCACCCGAATGCCGATCAAGAGCTTCAGGATCGACCAGACCAGCAGGCTGGCGACAAACACGAACACGAAGATGGCCGCCAGCCCAGCCACCTGGCCGAGCAGGGTGGCGTCTTCATTGCTCAGCAGTACGGCCAGTACACCCCATACGCCGGCCACGCCATGGACCGAGATGGCACCGACAGGATCGTCGACCCTCAGGCGATCGAGGCCGACAATGGAGAAGATCACGATCACGCCACCGATGGCGCCGATCACCGCTGCCAGAAGTGGGGCTGGCGTGAGCGGCTCGGCCGTGATCGACACCAGGCCCGCCAATGCACCGTTCAATGCCATCGTCAGGTCGGCCTTGCCGAACAGCAGGCGGGCCAGCAAAAGCGCGGCCACCAGGCCACCGGCCGCGGCCAGGTTGGTGTTGACGAATACCATGGCCACATTGTTGGCCGACTCGACGTTGGACACCATCAGCTCCGAGCCGCCGTTGAAGCCGAACCATCCCATCCACAGGATGAACATGCCCAGTGTCGCCAGCGGCAGGTTGCTGCCGGGAATGGCATTGATCTCGCCTCCCGGGCCGTACTTGCCCTTGCGTGGTCCCAGCAACAGCACACCGGCCAGCGCAGCCGAGGCACCGGCCATGTGAACGATGCCGGAGCCGGCGTAGTCACTGTAGCCTATGCCGTCGAGAAAACCTTCGCCCCAGCTCCAGTAACCCTGGATCGGATAGATTACCCCGGTCAGGACCACGGCAAAGGCGAGAAAGGCCCAGAGTTTCATGCGTTCGGCCACGGCACCGGAAACGATTGACATGGCGGTGGCCACGAATACCACCTGGAACATGAAGTCGGAAAGGTTGGAGTAATAGATCCCGCCTTCGCTGGCGAGTACTTCATCCAGGGTGTTGTCGGCACCCAGGAAGAAACTCAGTCCGGGAATGAAACCGTTGCCCGACTCGGGATACATGAGGTTGTAGCCCACGACCATGTACATCATGGCAGGCAATGGCATACAAGGACACGTTCTTGGTCAGGATTTCCACGGTATTGCGTGAACGGACCAGGCCAGACTCCAGCATCGTGAAACCGGCCGCCATCCACATCACCAGAACGGCGCACATCAGAAAGTAGAACGTGTCCAGTGCATACTGGACTTGAATCATGGATTCCATCATTTGGGGTACTCCGGGGAATGGTTGGCGGGTTTACAGCGCGGACTCGTCGACTTCGCCGGTGCGAATGCGCATGACCTGTTCGAGGGAAGTGACGAAGATCTTGCCGTCACCGACCTTGCCGCTGTGGGCGCTGGAGAGGATGGCCTCGGTGATGCTCTCGACGTCTTCGTCCCTGGCCGCGATTTCCAGCTTGATCTTGGGCAGGAAGCTGACCTTGTACTCAGCGCCCCTGTAAATCTCGACGTGACCCTTCTGTCGTCCGTATCCCTTGATTTCAGTAACCGTCAAACCCTGTACGCCCGCCTGCTCCAGTGCCGAGCGCACATCATCGAGCTTGTAGGGTTTGATGATGGCGGTAATCAATTTCATGCCGCGTCTCCTTGTGTGGAAGGTTTGATGGCCATGGCTGTTGGCAAATCGGTCGGACACAAGGCCCGTCCGGCAGGACTGATGCAAACTGCATGCCACCGTTGAGAGTGCTCCCAAGTGTTTGAAATTGCGGGATCTGCTTGATGGCTGGGATGGGTTGTTGCACTGAACTTCAGCAGCGGGCATGGGTTCTGCCCTGATTCTGGACATGTGCGCAAGCGAGTCTTGCGCGCCCTCGCAGCACTGAGCCGATTCCACACAAGCAGGGAACTTGAGGCACGGTGCCGAAAGCCGGTCCAGGCTGCTTCATTTGCGAGCAATGGCCTGCTCGCACCGCTCGAAATTTGCCCTCTTGCCTGATGCGGGGGACAAGCTGAACGTCTCAAGCACTTGAAGTTATTGGGATTCGATTTTGTGGCATGACATGTGCTTGGCTCAGGCCGGCAACATGTGGGTTGCCGCCACAGACCTCAGAGGAAAACGGCACATGAACAGCAGAATGAGTCAACTATTGGTCACGGCCTTGCTGGTCACGATCGGGAGCACGATGGGCGGTGCGACTTCGGCCAGGGCGGCCTGGATTTTACGGCTCCCTCGGGCTTTTACGCCGGCACCTGGGTATCCAACGTGGATTTCGGTGACGGCACCAGTTACGAGCTGGATCTGTATCTCGGCTTTGCCGATGAACTGGACAACGGGCTGGGCTACGACGTGGGTTATGTGCTCTACGGCTATCCCGATGCGCCGGGCAGCGCTGACTTCGGCGAGGTCTACGGGGAGTTGAGCTTCGGCCTGTTCTCCGGTGGACTTGCCTACACCATCCACGACAACAGCGACTCGGCACTCGAGACCGGCGACTTGTACTTCCATGTCGGTGTGGAATGGCCCCTGGCCGATGATTACAACCTTGGATTCCTGGTCGGCCGTACTGCCTTCGACGATTCCGATGCCGAAAACTACACTCATTTCACGGCGAGCGTCGGGAGAGACACGGTCAATCTCGGCGCTTTCAACTTCAACCTGGAATACGAGGATTCATTCGACAAGGATGTGAAGGCCTGGGTGGGCTGGTCAGTCGAATTCTGAGATCATCATGGCGCCAGCCGGGCCTTGCAACGACCGGGCCCGGCTGCCGCCACCTGTGGTGCCGGCGAATTGTCATTCAACCTTTATGGCCGCTGCGTTATCCTTCGGTAATGGACATCTACGGCATCAAGACCTGTGATACCTGCCGCAAGGCGCGCAAGTGGCTGGACGAGGCCGGGGTAAATTTTCGCTGGCATGACCTGCGCGAGGAAACCCCTGACGAGGACACCCTGCGACGCTGGCTGGAGGAAGTGGGCGTCGACAAGCTGGTCAATCGGCGTTCGACGACCTGGCGATCGCTGGACGACGCTGACCGGGAACAAGCCGCGACCCTCGAAGGCGCGATCGTACTTCTGGTGGAACACCCGACGCTGATCAAGCGCCCTGTCATCGATACCGGTGAGGTCGTTCTGGTCGGCTTCACCGATCAGACCGGCACGACCCTGCTGGAGCTGCCATGAGCCGGTCAGCATCTGAACGCTCCATGGCCCTGGCGCCGGTCACTCGCGAGATGCGTGAGGCCCGCGAGACTCATCTATCGCCCCTGGCCACCCGCTCGGCCGACAGTCGGGGCCGGGAGCTCGAAGAGGCGCCTGACCCCTATCGCACCGAGTTCGAGCGCGACCGCGATCGCGTGTTGCACTCCAAGGCATTCCGACGCCTCAAGCACAAGACCCAGGTGTTCATCAATCCGGAGGGTGACCACATCGTCACCCGCATGAGTCATACCCTGCAGGTTACGCAGGTGGCGCGGGCCATTGCCGTTGCGCTCGGGCTCAACGAGACCCTGACCGAGGCAATTTGCCTGGCACATGATTGCGGGCATACGCCGTTTGGCCATACCGGCGAGGCCGCACTTTCGGAATACGTCGAGGATGGCGAGTGGCTGCACTCGGAGCAGGGGGTGCGCATTTTCAACGTTCTCGAGCCGCGCAATCTGACCTGGGAGGTGCTTGACGGCATTCGCGCCCATACCTGGCGGGTCAAGCCACCGCCCCACACGGCCGAGGGCTGGGCCTGCCGTTTTGCCGACCGCATTGCCTACCTGAACCATGATTTGCAGGATGCGATCCGCGC
>SKSJ01000171.1 GCA_007123055.1 Wenzhouxiangella sp.
CCAGCCAACCAGTTACCGATCCGCTCGCCGCCTGAGGTAGTTCAACAGATCCACCCGCGTAATCAGGCCCAGAAATCGCTCGCCTTCCATGACGATGGCGACGTGGTCATTGTTGAACATCGGCAGCAGGTCGTCGATATCGGCATCCACCTGTATCGACTCCAGTTTCGTGACCATGGCATTGGAGACCGGTTCGGAGAAGCGCTCTTCGTGGTTGTAGACGGCCAGCAGGATGTCGGACTCGTCGATCAGGCCGACGATGCGTTCGCCGTCGAGCACCGGCAGCTGGGAGACATCGTAGAGTTTCATGCGCTTGTAGGCGTTCGACAGGGGCTCGTCGGGGCCAACCGTGATCGCATCATGGGTCGTGACGGGGCGGGCGATCAGGTCCCGAAGGTCGCCGTGCAACTCGGTATCGATAAAGCCTTGCTCACGCATCCAGTAATCGTTGTAGACCTTGGAGAGGTACTTGTTGCCGGTATCGCAGACCAGGCTCAGCACCTTCTTCGGTTCGGTCTGCTCGCGGCAGTAGCGCAGGGCCGCGGCCACCAGCGTGCCGGTGGATGAACCACCCAGCAGTCCTTCCTTCTTGAGCAGCTCGCGCGCGGTCAGGAAACTCTCGCGGTCGGAAATCGAATAAGCCTTGTGCACGCGGGTGAAGTCACTGATGGAGGGGAGAAAGTCCTCGCCGATGCCCTCTACCAGCCAGCCGCCGGCATCCTCGCGCACCTTTCCGGTGGCGATGTAGTCGGCCAGGATGGAACCCTCCGGGTCGGCCAGCACCAGGTCGAGATCGGGAGCGGCGTGGGCAAAGTAGCGCGACAGGCCGGTGATGGTGCCGCTGGAGCCGACGCCGATGACGACGGCATCGAGTTCGTTGCCCGTTTGCTCGAGAATCTCCGGGCCGGTCATGGTCTCGTGGGCCAACGGATTGTCCGGATTGCCGAACTGGTTGATGAAGTAGGCGTTCTCGGTTTCCTCGGCAATTGACTGGGCGAGATCCTGGTAATACTCGGGATGGCCCTTGCCGACATCCGAGCGAGTGATGATGACCTCCGCGCCCATGGCCTTGAGGTTGGAAATTTTCTCGCGACTCATCTTGTCGGGGATCACCAGCACCAGCCGATAGCCTTTCTGGGCGGCGACCAGCGCCAGCCCCAGCCCGGTGTTGCCGGCCGTGCCCTCGACAATGGTGGCGCCGGGCTTGAGGTCGCCGCGACGTTCGGCTTCCTCGATCATTTTCAGGGCGATGCGGTCCTTGATCGATCCGCCGGGGTTCTGGTTTTCCAGCTTCAGGTACAGCTCGCAAGGGCCGGTATCGAGATGGTTGACTCGGACCAGGGGGGTGTTGCCGATCAGTTCGAGCACGTTGTTGCAGACGGTCATGGCAGTTTTTGTGCAGTCGGGAATTTGGCGGCCACCATAGCGGGTTACCGACAGGCCGGCAAGAGAGTGAAATGAAAACGCCCGATGCCGGGGGCATCGGGCGTTGCGGTGTATACGGGGCGTGTTGCAGTCAGGCGGCCTGAGCCTGGTCCATGATTCGGGAGAGTTGATCCTTGGCCTTGAGTTTCTCGCGCTTGAGCTGGTTCAGCGCCAGGTCTTCCATCGGGGCGGTGCCGGTCTCGGCGGCCAGGACTCGTTTTTCGAGCTGCTGATGACGGTTGTAGAGACGCCGGAAGTCCTCGTTGTTCTTGAGCAGGATTTCCATCTGGTCCTTTCGGTTTTCAAACATGGGCAGACTCCTTGGTACTTGGTCCAGCGGAACAGGTCGTCGCGCCGAACGGGCCGTGACGACACAAACACCGGGCCGCACTGGGGCAGCCCGGGAAAAGCGGGGGGGGATTGAGTTTCAGCGCTCCGGCAAAACCGGCACCGTTGACACGGTGGGTGCCGAAGCCAGCGGGAGAGGCGAGCGAGTCGCTCGAAAAATCCACCATGATGAGGATAGTTATAGCGCCATCGCCGGCTGACTTCAAGGGTGCCGGCGCGTCGGGCGTCGCCGGGGCCAGAAAGCATGCGGTGTGCAGCGTTTTCCGTTCAATCGTTGAGCAGGATGACATCGACCCGTCGGTTGCGACTGCGGCCTTCTGCGTCCTCGTTGGAAGCAATGGGGAAGTCTTCACCCATGCCAACAGCATTGATGCGATCGGCCGCGATACCCATGGCCACCAGCTGGTCGCGAACCGCCTCGGCACGTAGTTGCGAGATGCGCATGTTGACGTTGGCCGGGCCGGTCGAGTCGGTATGGCCCTCGATGCGGATGCGCTTGTCGGGTTCGGTACGCAGCAATTCGACCACATCTTCAAGATTCGACAGCGCATCCTGCTGAATCTCTGTCTCCCCGGTGGCAAACAACACATCACCCAGGGTGACGACCACGCCGCGGTCGGTTTCCCGCAGTTCCAGGTATTCCAGGCGCCGACGCAGGGATGCGGCGGTCTCGGTGGCCAGTTCGGCCTCACGCCGCGCGAGTTCGATTTCACTGGCCTGAGCCTCGGCCAGCCGGCGCGCGGCTTCGGCCTCTTCGCGGGCTTCGCGTTCGCGTCGCGCCGCCTCGTCGCGCCGTTCTTCCGCGGTTGTCGCCTCGCGCCGGGTGCGTTCGATTTCCTCGAGCGTGGCGCGACTCATCAGCAGCGCTTCCTCGGCTTCGCGCCGGGCCTGCTCGACTTCCAGGCGGCTGGCCCGCAGCAGCAACTCCGTGCGGCGCTGGTCGATGGTCTCGATTTCGTTTCGGGCCTGGGCGCGGAAGGCCTCGGAGCGCGCGATCTCCAGGCGTTTGTTGGCAACCTGAATGCGGTGGGCGCGTTCACTGTCGGAGAGGCGATCGCTACCGGCCGAGCGGACGGCACGTTCGGCGGCCGCCAGTGCCAGCGGTACCTGGGTGGACAAGTCTTCGTTGGCGCGGAACTCGGCGAGATCGGCACGGAGGTTGCGCAAGGCGGCATCGTCCTGGGGCTGCTGGGTCGCGCATGCCGCCAGGGTCGCAGCCAGGATGGTGATCAACATGAGTCGCAGCAAGTTCATCGTGCAATCGCCTCCTCGCCGAACACTTCGCTGATGTCGGCCTCGATCTGTTCGAGTTCTCGCTGCTTGCGGGCCAGTTCGGCACGCGCCAGGGCGGCCCGCGTACGGGCGAGCGCCAGCTGGGCCTCGACCTCGGCCTGGTCGGCCATGCGTCGAGCGTCTTCCTGCTCGCCGTCCTCGATATGCGCTTCAGCGCTCGCAAGGCGTTCACGGGCGAAGCGGAGTTCAAGCGGTGAATATTCCTCCGCACCAGCGTCGGTGGCCTGCTGGATGGCCGTGCGGGCATTGTCCAGCAGGCCGGGATCGATCGGCGTGGTGGCGCAGGCGGCGAGCAGCAGCAGGCTGGCCAGCGCAGGGGCAATCGGACGTAATGGCGTCATTGTCGGTGTGCTCGATGTGTCGGGTTGGTCGGCTGTGCCTCAGGCGGCATCCGGCTGGTTTTCCGGGGCGGCATCGCGAACGGGAGCGAGCCGCTCGAGTTCGTTGCAGATTGCGTTGATCCGGTCAAAGCCGGTCAGGTCGCATTCAAACCTGCGGGCATTATAGACCTGAGGCAAGAGACAGCAATCGGCCAGCGTCGGTTCATCGCCGTGGCAGAAGTGACCTGTGGCCGGATGGTCGAGCATTCGCTCAACGGCAGCCAGCCCGTTTTCCGTCCAGTGCCGGTACCAGGCCAGCTTGCCGTCTTCGTCAAGCCCGGCCGGTCCGGTCAGGTACTTGAGCACGCGCAGATTGTTGAGCGGAGCAATCTCGCAGGCAATGGCCTGGGCGATGGCCCGCACGCGTGCACGTCCGACGGCATCGGCGGGAAGCAGTGGTTGCCCCGGGAAAGCCTCTTCGAGGTAGTCGATTATGGCCAGCGACTGGGTCAATGTCAGCTCGCCGTGCACCAGTGTCGGCACCAGCTGTTGTGGATTGAGGCCGGCGTATTCGGCCGCGAACTGCTCGCCCCCGTCGCGCACCAGGTGCACCGCGCGGGATTCGTAGTCCAGGCCCTTGAGGTTGAGCGCCATGCGCACCCGGTAGCTGGCCGATGAGCGCCAGTAGGTGTAGAGCGTGAGGTTCTGATTGGGCATGGTTGGGCTTTGTGCGGTTTGCGTTGCGGGTATTGTACGGAACCGGGTAGAGGGAGAAAGCAATAGAGGGAAGAGGGGCGGGCAAAGGGTTACCCTCTCGCCTCTTTCCCATTCTTCCTCTCCCCATCAGTTAAAATTCGCGGCATGCCGATTCGCAAGCTCCCCGCCCATCTCGTCAACCAGATTGCAGCCGGCGAAGTCGTCGAGCGGCCGGCCTCCATCGTCAAGGAATTGGTCGAGAACAGCCTGGACGCCGGGGCGGGTCGGATTCGCGTCGAGGTGGAGAAGGGGGGCAGTCGGCGCATACGCATTTCCGACGACGGATCCGGTATTGCCCGTGATGAACTGGTGCTGGCGCTGGATTCCCATGCCACCAGCAAGATCGGATCCCTGGAAGAACTCGAGGGCGTGGCAACCATGGGGTTTCGCGGCGAGGCGTTGCCGTCGATCGCTTCGGTGTCACGGCTGCGTCTGGCTTCAAGACCGACAGACGCCGATACCGGTCATGAAATCGAATCCGAGAGTGGGAACGTGAGCGAGCCGCGACCGGCCGGTATGCCCGAGGGAACGGTCGTGGATGTGCGCGACCTTTTCTACAACACTCCGGCGCGTCGCAAGTTCATGCGGACCGAGCGCACCGAGTTCGGTCATATCGACGAGGTCGTTCGGCGGCTGGCCCTGGCGCGCATGGACGTCGACTTCGAGCTGGCTCATGACGGGCGCGGTATTCGTCGCCTCTTGCCGGCCGCCGACGAGGCTGCCCGCGATCGCCGCGTTGCCTCGGTGTGCGGTGACGAGTTCCTGGCCCAGGCGATCCGCTTCGACAGCGATCATGCCGGCATGCGACTGGCCGGGTGGATCGCGCGTCCGAGCTTTTCGCGCAGCCAGGCCGACCTGCAGTTCTTTTTTGTCAACGGTCGTTTGGTGCGCGATCGCCTGGTCGCACATGCCGTGCGCCAGGCCTACCGCGACGTGCTGTTCCACGGCCGCCACCCGGCCTTCGTGCTGATGCTGGAGCTTGACCCCGCGCGGGTGGACGTCAATGTGCATCCCCAGAAAACGGAAGTGCGTTTTCGCGATGGCCGCCTGGTTCACGACTTCCTGTTTTCGACCATCCACGCAGAACTCTCCGGCACGCGACCGGGCAGCAGTGCCGGCTCTCCGGCACAGATGCCGGCCGGCGGGAGTGCCGGGCGTGAATTCGCCGCAGGCAATGCCCAGCACCAGGCCGGGCTCGGCCTGGGGGTGGCCGAGTCGGTGGCACGGTACGCCGAGTTGGCCCGCACGGCGCCGGCTGCCCCTGCCCGTGACGAGGTCACCGGGGCCGGTATGCCGCCGTTGGGCTTCGCCGTCGCCCAGATTCATGGTGTGTACGTGTTGGCCGAAAATGCCCACGGCCTGGTGATGGTCGATATGCATGCGGCCCATGAGCGCATCGTCTATGAGCGACTCAAGCAGTCGTGGAGCGAGGATCGGGTGCGCTCGCAACGGCTACTGGTGCCCGAAAAGATCGCGGTTTCGCGGCGCGAGGCCCTGGCGCTGGAAAGCCACGTCGGGGAAATGGCCCGACTCGGATTCGAAGTGGACCTGGCCGGACCCGAAGCGGTGCTCATCCGGGCCGTGCCCAGCATGCTGGCGCGTGCCGACAGCCAGAAGCTGGTGCGTGACGTGCTCGCCGACCTGGTCGAACTGGGCGACAGTCGTCGCGTGGACACGGTGATCGATGAAATGCTCTCGACCATCGCCTGCCACGGTTCGGTGCGAGCCAACCGCCGCCTGAACATCGATGAGATGAACGCCCTGCTCAGGGACATGGAGCGGACCGAGCGATCCGACCAGTGCAACCACGGTCGTCCGACCTGGGTACAGCTGGACATGAAATCGCTCGACCGGCTGTTCCTGCGCGGTCAATGACCGCACGAGCGGCCGATCGCCTGCCGCCCGCGGTCCTGCTGATGGGACCGACCGCGGCCGGCAAGACCGAGGTGGCCATGGCGCTGGCGCAGCGCATGGCGGTGTCGCTGATCAGCGTTGATTCGGCCCAGGTTTACCGCGGGCTGGATATCGGTTCGGCCAAGCCTGACGCCGAAACATTACGGCGCTTTCCGCATGCGCTGCTCGATATCCGTGAACCGGAAGCGACGTACTCGGCCGCCGATTTCGCCGCCGATGCCGCCGATGCCATCCGGGCCGCGCGCGAGAGCGGCAGGGTGCCCGTGCTGGTCGGCGGCACCACGCTGTATTTCCGCGCGCTGGTTTATGGCCTGGATCCGATGCCGGCCGCCGATCAGGAGGTGCGCAGGGAGATCGCGGCGGAGGCTGACCGGCGTGGCTGGTCGGCCCTGCATGCCGAGCTGGCCCGGCACGATCCGGAATCGGGCGCGCGCATCCGCGCCAACGATCCGCAGCGAATCCAGCGGGCCATCGAGATCCTGCGCCTGACCGGGCGCGGTCCCAGCGCCTTTCATCGAGACAATCGGATTCCGCGACTCGACAGCCTGCGACTTGTACTGACCGCATCCGACCGCCATGTTCTCCATGAGCGCATCGGCCAGCGATTCGGCAAGATGCTGAATGCCGGCCTGGTCGAGGAGGTCAATGATCTGCGTCGGCGGCCGGATTTGACGCTGGATCATCCTTCGATGCGCAGCGTCGGCTACCGGCAGGTCTGGCAGTACCTGGACGGGCAGTTCGGGCTCGAGGAGGCCGAGCGACGGGCCACGGCAGCGACGCGCCAGTTGGCCAAGCGCCAGTTGACCTCGCTTAAGCAGTGGCAGCGTGCCCTGTGGCATGATGCCGGCCAAAAGCGTACAATTGACTTGATTTTCAGGCAGGTAGGTGAGTTTGAAAGGCGGGTGGAAAAGGGCTGAAATGGCTTTGCAATGCCGACGGTCCGTTGTTGCCTGTTTGTCGAACATCGACCCATAACAATTACAGACACGAAAGCAAACAAAAGGAGAAGCAGGATGTCCAAGGGTCAGTCGCTACAGGATCCGTTCCTCAACGCGCTCAGGCGCGAGCGGGTACCGGTCTCGATCTTCCTGGTCAACGGCATAAAGCTGCAAGGTCAGATCGAATCGTTCGACAATTTCGTGGTCTTGCTGAAGAATTCCGTCAGCCAGATGATTTACAAGCACGCCATCTCCACCGTTGTGCCGGCGCGCAACGTGCGATTCGGAGATGACGAGGAGGAACAACAGCCCTGATCGAGGATTTCAATCCCGCCACTGGCGGTCAAGGCAGCCGTGCATTGCTGCTGCACCCGGTGTTCGAACCGGTACACGATGAGGAATCGCGCCTGGAGTTTCGCCTGCTGGCAAAATCCGCCGGTCTGGACACGGTCGCCGAATTGACCGCGCCACGCAGTGCCCCCGACCCGAAGTACCTGGTCGGGTCGGGCAAGGTCGATGAGGTGCGTGCCGAGGTCGTCGAGCACAATGTCGATCTGGTGCTGGTCAATGCGCGCCTCACGCCCGTACAGGAGCGTAACCTGGCGCGCGCGCTCAAGTGCAACGTACTTGATCGCACCACGCTCATTCTGGATATCTTCGCCCAGCGCGCCCGATCGCACGAGGGCAAGCTGCAAGTCGAGCTGGCTCAGTTGCGCCACCTCTCGACGCGACTGGTACGCGGCTGGACACACCTGGAGCGCCAGCGTGGTGGTATCGGCATGCGCGGCCCCGGTGAAACCCAGCTTGAAACCGACCGCCGGCTGCTCGGCAACCGCATACGGCAGCTGACGGCACGGCTCGAGAAGGTACAACAGCGGCGCGACCAGGGGCGGCGGGCCCGCCAGCGCGGTGACGTCCCGCTGGTGGCGCTGGTCGGGTACACCAATGCCGGCAAGTCGACGCTGTTTAACCGCTTGACGGCCGGTGAAGTCATGGCCCGCGACCAGTTGTTCGCCACGCTCGATCCGACCGTGCGACGCATCGATTCTCTCAATGGCTCGACGGTGCTGATGTCCGATACCGTCGGTTTCATCCGCGATCTGCCGCACGAACTGGTTGCGGCATTTCGTTCGACGCTCGAGGAAACGCTGTCGGCCAGCCTGGTTGTCCACGTGATCGATGCCGCCGACAGCGATCGCCTGCAGCAGCAGGCCGTGGTCGAGGAAGTACTCGACGAAATCGGTGCCGGAGACCTGCCGTCGCTGAAAGTGTTCAACAAGGTCGACCGGGTCGATCGTGAACCCGGCATCGAGCGCGACGAGCACGGGCGGGTGAGCGCGGTGTGGATCTCGGCGGCCAGCGGCGCGGGGCTGGACCTTTTGGCCGAGGCCTTCTCCGAACTGCTTGCGGAAGGGCGCATTCGTCGCTGGATCCACATCCCGGTGCAGCGGCAAAGGCTTCGGGCCCGCCTGTTCGAGCTGGGGGTGGTGCGCGAGGAGGAAGTCGAGGACGATGGTTCCAGTCGACTGGACGTCGATCTGGATCTTCGCGACGTAAGGCGACTCACGCGCCTTGACGGTGCAGACGGTAAACTCGCAGAGCAACTACTGTTAAACTAGCAGGTTCGGTCAGAGCATTGGCAACAATGCCTGCGAGGCGGTTCGGATTCCCTTGGATCGGAGCCGCCCGAGCGACCGGACATCATCCATGACCCTGTAGAAATGGAGAAATCAATCAATGCCCTGGAATGAACCCGGACGCGGCGGCGGCAACGGCGGCGGTCGCGATCCCTGGAAAGGGGGTGACGGCCAGCAACCGCCCGACCTCGACGAGGTGTTTGCCAACGTGCAGCGCCGCCTGAAGAAAATCATCGGCGGTGGCGACGGCGGCGGCAGTGGCGGCAGCGGGTCCGGCAGCGGTGGTTCGTTTGCCGGTATCGCCCTGCTGGTTGTCGTTCTGGCTCTGATCTGGATCGTCTGGAATTCGGTCCATATCGTTGACGAGTCGGAGCGTGGCGTGGTTCTGCGCTTCGGTGAATACAGCCGCACGCTGTCTCCCGGCCTCAACGTCACCTGGCCGCATCCGATCGAACAGGTGGAAAAGGTCAATGTCAGCCGGGTCCGTTCGCTGGAAAACCGGGCGCGCATGCTGACCGGCGACGAGAACCTGATCGAGCTGTCTTTCGCCGTTCAGTACCGGATCATCGAGCCGGAGAAGTTCCTGTTCAATGTTCAGTTGCCCGAGGACTCGCTGGCGCATGCTGCCGACAGTTCCCTGCGCGAAATCATCGGCACCAACAACATGGACTTCATCCTCGAGATCGGCCGTGGCCAGATCGCGCTGGATGCCCAGGAGCTGCTGGTCGAGATCATCGACCGCTACGATCCGGGCATCGAGGTCACTTCGTTCAACCTGCAGGAGGTTCGTCCACCTTCACAGGTTCGGGCTGCCTTCGACGATGTCGTGCGTGCCCGCGAGGATCAGATCCGCTTCGCCAACGAGGCGCAGGCTTACGCCAACCAGGAAGTGCCCGAGGCTCGGGGTCGCGCCGCTCGTGTTCTCGAAGAGGCCCAGGGCTATCGTGATGCACGCATTGCCCAGGCGACGGGTGAGTCGGATCGCTTTATCGCGATCTACGAAGAGTATGCGCGCGCACCGGAAGTGACGCGTCAGCGTCTCTACCTGGAAACGCTTGAAGAGGTCTACGGCCGCTCGGCCAAGGTGCTGATGGACGTCTCCGACTCCAACCAGATGATTTACCTGCCGCTGGACAAGATCCGCGACGGCTCGCCCGCACTCCGGGCGCCGGCGCCGCTGATGACGCCGCAGGAGCAGCAGCGCGGTTCACAGACAGATACACGGGCCGGTCGTGGCCGGGAGGGTCGCTAGCATGAGAGTTTTCATTCCCGTCATTGCCATCCTGGCCATCTTCGTCGGCTTGAACAGCCTGTTCGTGGTCAAGGAATACGAGTACGCGATCAAGTTCCGGCTCGGTGAGGTCGTGCGTGCCGATTACGAGCCCGGCCTGCACCTGAAAGTGCCGTTCATCAACAACGTGCGCAAGTTCGACAAGCGCCTGATCACGCTGGACATGCGCCCGGAGCAGATGAATACGGCCGAGCAGAAGTTCGTCGAGGTCGATTACTACGTCAAGTGGCGTATCGAGGACCCTCGCGAGTTCTACATCTCGACCCAGGGCGGCGACATGAACTTCACCCGTTCGCGCCTGGCCCAGCTGATCCGCAACGACCTGCGCGACGAGTTCGCCCAGCGGACCCTGAGCGAGGTGGTCTCGGAGCAACGCCGCGAGATGATGGAGCAGCTCGTGGTGCGCGCCGACCTTCGTTTCCGTGACTTCGGGATCAACGTGATCGATGTGCGAATCAACAAGATCGAGCTGACCGATGAAGTCTTGAGCTCGGTGTTCGAGCGCATGGAAACTCAGCGAACCGAGTTTGCCAACGAACTGCGTTCGCTGGGTCGAGAGCGGGCGGAGCGCATCCGCGCCGACGCCGATCGCCAGGTGCGGGTGCTGTTGGCCGATGCCGAACGTGATGCGCAGAGACTGCGAGGTGAGGGGGATGCCCGGGCCACGGAGATCTATGCCGAGGCCTTCAATCGCGACACCGAGTTCTATCACTTCTGGCGCAGTCTTGAAGCCTACGACAGAAGCTTCGGAACCGAGAGCGACATCATGCTGATGGATACCGGTTCGGAGTTCTTCCGTTACTTCGATCGCCTGCAGCCGCAGGACTGACCACAAGGCTGAAGCTGTCACAGGGGACTTGGCGCATGGCGCAATCGGTAGTGATACTCGGCACCCAGTGGGGTGACGAGGGCAAGGGCAAGATCGTCGACCTGCTGGCACATGAGGCGGACGCTGTCGTGCGCTTCCAGGGCGGCCACAACGCCGGCCACACGCTGGTGGTGGGCGGCAGGAAGACGGTTTTGCACGTGATCCCGTCGGGCGTGCTCACCGACCGTGCGCGTTGCCTGATCGGCAACGGCGTGGTGGTGGCACCGCATGCCCTGATCGAGGAAATTCGCGGGCTCGAGGCCAACGACATCGAGGTGCGCTCGCGCCTCGGCATATCGCCGGCCTGTCCGGCGATCCTGGGTTGCCACGAGGCGCTGGATCGGGCCAAGGAGCGATCACGCGGCAAGAAGGCCATCGGTACCACAGGACGTGGAATTGGTCCGGCCTACGAAGACAAGGCATCGCGCGTGGGGCTCAGGCTGGCCGACCTGGCCGACCCAGCGCGCCTGGCCGACAAGCTCGACGCGGTGATCGACTATCACAACTTCCTGCTGACCCGCTACTACGACGCCGATCCGGTCGATGGCGGGCAAATTGCCGACGACGCGGCCCGGCAGGGCGAGGAGCTCAAGCCCATGTTCGCCGACGTAACCGGCGAGTTGCACGAGCTCAGGCGGGCAGGGCGTGCCATCCTGTTCGAGGGTGCCCAGGGCAGCCTGCTTGATATCGATCACGGCACCTATCCGTTCGTGACCTCGTCGAACACCACCGTCGGCGGGGTGATGACCGGCACCGGCGTTGGACCCGGCGACATCGACTACGTGCTCGGCATCACCAAGGCCTACACCACGCGGGTCGGCAGCGGCCCGTTTCCCACCGAACTCGACGATGCTGACGGCCGCATGATGGCCGAGCGCGGGGTCGAGTTCGGAGCCACGACCGGTCGTCCGCGGCGTTGCGGCTGGCTGGATGCCGTGGCCCTGAAACGCATGGTGCGCATCAACGGCATCACCGGGCTGTGCATCACCAAGCTCGACGTGCTCGACGCTTTCGAGCGGGTGCGCATCTGTGTCGATTACGAAGGCGTGGATGGATTCCCGGTGGGTGCCGAGGAGTGGAGCCGGGCCAGGCCGGTCTACGAGGACATGCCCGGCTGGGATGGTGATACCCAGGGCCTGACCGATGCCGACAATTTGCCCGCCGCGGCCCGCGCCTACCTCGACCGCCTCGAGGAGCTGATCGAGGCCCCGGTGCATATGCTCTCGACGGGACCCGAACGTGACGCCAATGTGATACTCCGCCATCCTTTTGAGGGGTGATCGGGGGCGGTACGTCGGCGCGTCGGCGCGTCGGTACGTCGGTGCTTCTGACGAACAGACGCACAGACAATCCAATGACTCAACAAAGCCCTTGAAACCCGGGCGGCCGATTCGACACATGAGATGAGCCATGCTTGACCCTCAACTTCTAAGAACCGATCTCGAACATGTCGCCGGGCGTCTGGCGATGCGCGGCTACCATCTCGACATCGAGAACTACGCAGCACTCGAGGCGCGGCGCAAGGAGTTGCAGACGAAAACCGAGGAGCTGCAGGCCGAGCGCAACACGCGTTCGAAGTCGATCGGCCAGGCCAAGGCGCGTGGTGAGGACATCGAGCCGTTGCTCGCCGAGGTCGGGCGGCTGGGTGATGACCTCAAAGCGGCCAAGGAAGAGCTGGAGAAAGTGCGCGAGCACCTCGACCACCTGGCCCTGGACATGCCGAATCTGCCGGCCGGCCAGGTGCCCGAAGGGCACGACGAATCGGACAACGAGGAAGTCCGCCGCTGGGGCGAGCCGACCGCGCTGGCTTTCGAGCCGCGCGATCACGTCGAGATTGGCGAGATGCTCGAGGGCATCGACTTCGAGGTGGCCGCGAAACTCTCGGGCAGCCGATTTGCCGTCATGGCCGGCGATGTCGCCCGCCTGCATCGTGCGCTGGCGCAGTTCATGCTCGACATGCACATCCGTGAGCACGGCTACCGTGAGATGTACGTGCCCTACCTGGTGCTCGATTCCGCCATGCAGGGGACCGGGCAGCTGCCCAAGTTCGCCGAGGATGCCTTTGCCACCTCCGACGACCCGACGCGCTACCTGATTCCCACCGCCGAGGTGCCGCTGACCAACCTGGTGGCCGACGAGATCGTCGATGCCGATCGCATGCCGCTGAAGTTTGTCGCCCACACGCCGTGTTTCCGGCGCGAGGCCGGTGCGTACGGGAAGGACACCCGCGGCATGATCCGCCAGCACCAGTTCGACAAGGTCGAGCTGGTACAGATCGCCACTGCCGATACGGCCGAGGATTGCCACGAAGCGCTGACCGGCCATGCCGAGGCCATCCTCCAGGCACTGGAACTGCCCTACCGCGTCATGCTGCTGTGTGCCGGCGACATGGGCTTCTCGGCCAGAAAAACCTATGACCTCGAAGTCTGGCTGCCGGGCCAGCAGGCCTACCGCGAGATCTCGTCGTGCTCCAATTTCGGCGACTTCCAGGCCCGCCGCATGAAGGCGCGCTGGCGCAACCCCGACACCGGCAAGCCCGAGCTGGTCCACACCATCAACGGCTCCGGCCTGGCGGTTGGCCGCACCCTGATCGCCGTGCTGGAAAACTACCAGCAGCGCGACGGCTCGGTCATCGTCCCGGAGCCGTTACGCGATTACATGGGCGGGCGAGAGCGCATTCCGCTACCTGGTGATTGATAGAGAAGTATCTTGAACACGAAGAACACGAAGAAGGGCA
>SKSJ01000070.1 GCA_007123055.1 Wenzhouxiangella sp.
AGAACCGATGAACCGAGAAACAGAGAAACCGAGGAAGTAGGGGTCCTTGTACAACGAATTTAACCGCAACGCCCGCCTGCGTCAAAACTTCGGAGGGCAGGTTCACGGCGGTTTTCACGGCTTTCACAACGCTGTGTCTGCTGTGACTCCGTTGTGTTCGTTGTGGTTTTCCCCATCGTCTGAGGATTGCTTTTTTCGTCTGACGAATTTTAAAAGGTAAATTTTTTGCAAAAAACCGGGTTGAGTGGAGAATGCGGTGTGCGATGTGGTTAAACCTTCATCCAGTATCCGGTATCCAGTATACCTGCCACTATCTTCAACGCTTGGAGGAGGCGGAACAGCACCGCCACGCTTCAAGGTCTGAGTAATCAACATCACGCTGCCTGATCTAAAAGAAAAATATCTGAAATTTTTCTGCAGATTGATTATCTGCAAGGATATTTGTTATTGTTGCATTTTGACTGCATTGAAAGTTTCTATATATCATCAATAATCAGATTAAAGGTTTAAATATCTTATCTTCAATTTGCACAGCGCAACCGGCATTTAGCAAGTAACCATACATTTTTCATGAAGCCACCTTCAAACGAAAACTATTCCGATTCACATAATCATAATCGTAACGGCCATTTTTCAAGAAGTAATAACTATTACTCCGGAGAACGAATTCCTGATTCAAAAAAAGAGAGTGATGAAATTGACCTTACACAACTCGCAGGCACCCTGCTTCGCTATAAATGGCTGATTATTACCATAATAATTGCAACTACTCTTGCTTCCTACATCATTGTAGAGAGAATTACTCCAACTTACGAAGGTTCGGGCACCATCCTTGTAATGGAAGAGTTCAGAAGAATGAGCGGAGGCACGGATTTATCCAACCTGCTTACATCCACCTACGGAGTCGGAGCAACCACGCGCATCAATAATGAAATCGGAACCCTGGAATCGCGCCAGCTCTCCGATGCTGTAGCCGAAAAAATCATGGAACGGGAGGTGATGGAAAACGGCCGGCCATTTCCAATTCTCTTTCTGGATTATCCGGAAGATACAACCCGCGTTGGATTGCTGAGGCTTTCCGAACGAATCCGCAACCAAATGAACGTTGAACGATATGACCGCGATACGGATATCCTGAGAATTACCTACCGTAGAACCTCACCGGTTGAGGCAAAGGAGCTTGTTAACCTGACCATCGACACCTACACGGAACTCTCATCCTCGCAGAGGAGGGTTGCGGCCAATTCAGCTCTGACTTTTCTTGACCAGGAAAAAAGCCAGATCGAACAGCGGCTTCAGGAGTCTGAAGAAGCCCTGCGTGAGTATATGTCGAGAACCAACCTGGTACAGATAGATGGCCAAACCAATGCGCTAATTAACCGAATGGCCGAGCTCGAATCGCAACTGCAACAGGTGCAGGTACAGAGGGTGGCTATCAACTCTTCCATTGAATCGTACGAAAACCAGCTTGAGCGCATCCGGCCGGGACTTGCTGAGCAACTGTCGGATAATGTAAGCGGACAGATAGAACGCGCGCAATTCCGGCTGGCCGAACTTCAGATTGAACGCACAATGTTCATACAGGGGAATCCTGCATTAAGGGAAAACCCCGAACTGGAGCCACAGTTTGTACAGCTTGAGAATGAAATCCGATCCATCCGCGAAGAGATACAGCGGCTAACCAATAATTTATTATCGGCAGATGATTCGGATATTTTCGTCGGGTTTCTCGATCAGGAAGACGGAGGAGTTACGTCGCGGATTGTTGAACTGCGCAGAGATATTATTGAAAAGCAAATTGAGGAATCCCAGCTAAACGCCCAGGAAGAGGCACTGCAACAGAGGCTCTCAAATGAAAACCTCTTCTTTGACGGCCTGCCGGATAACATGATAGAACTGGCCCGACTACAGAGAGACGCACAGATCAATGAAGAGCTCTTTAAAACCATCTCGCAACAGTATCAGGAAACACAACTCTGGGAACAGACCCAGTACGGCAGCGGCCGGCCGGTAGATTATGCTATTCTGCCGCTTGAACCCGTAGCCCCGAACAAGCCGCTTTTTATCCTTGTCGGGTTTATTCTTGGAGGTATCCTGAGCTTTGGGGGGGTTATGGTAAAGGAAACTTTCAACCAATCCATCGACGGCACCACAAAACTGAAAGCAACGGGGTATCCGCTTCTGGCCGTCATTCCCAATTTCAGGAAAACCATCAAACAGAATTATGACGGAAATGAGTTTGTAACTGCGAAAGGCAAAACCGTCTCGTCTGCATGGACAGTACTTCTGAATAACCTTTCTCCCCTTTCCGAGGCGTACCGAAGGGTGTATAACAACATTGTGTTTTCTGATCCCGACAAACATTACAAAACGATCCTGGTTACCAGTCCCAAACAGGGAGAAGGAAAGTCCACTCTCTCTATCAATCTTGCCGTTACCCTGGCCGAAGCAGGGAACCGTGTGCTTCTTGTTGATGCCGACCTGCGCCGGCCCATGATACATAAACTGACCGGCGAACCGCTTAAAAACGGAATCTCGGAGCTCTTTTATAACAAGATTCAATTGAATGAGGCAGTCAAGAAAAGCATTGCCCCCGGCCTCGATATACTTACCGCCGGTCGCAAAATCGCCAATCCGGTTGCCGTTATTCAAAGCAGAAAGTTTGCTTCGATCCTGAGAGAGCTGAAACCTGCGTACGACCATATTGTAATTGATACACCGCCTTACGGGGTTATCACCGATTCAGCCCCGCTTATACAGCGGGTTTCAGACGGCGTGGTAGTAGTCACCCGTTTCGGGGATACCCGGGAAAACGAACTGAACCATACCATCGAAAACCTTGAGATGATTAAGGCGCATATTTTTGGAACGGTCTTAACCAGTTATAACCATAAAGAGAGTGCCGACTACTATTATTACAGCCGGTACACCTACGACAGTTATAAGGCCTATGAAAAATATCAAGAAAGTGCCAAAAGCTGAGCATCATAAAAGATGGCTGAATTTCTATACCACAAACCCCGTATAAATTTTTTGTGTTCCGACATTAACTGACATTCCATATTCGATCAAATCATACATGAAACCTTTTCAAAAATCGGTCATTGCCGTTATCAGCCTTGTTTTTCTGTTTGTTATCCCCGATATCATCAAAGCACAAATCACCCAATCCCAGGCTTTTCGGGTTGGTGAAGGATTTATTCGAATCGCACAACCGGGGCAAGTGGCAGATACACTCAGTGTTCTCGGCGACCTGAATATGCCGGGGCGCTACATCATTCCCAGGGGGATACGGGCAGATGAATTACTCGCACACGCCAGAGGCCCCATTACCTCCCGCAGCTCCGTAGAAAATATTGACTGGAATAAAATGCGTGTTGAAATGAGTATATCCCGCTACTCTTCTGAGGAGGGGAGAATGACTACCGATACGTTCGTATTCAATTACGACGACGAATACCCGCTGGATCTATTTGAGTATCAGCTCCAGAACGGTGATATTGTAAAAGTGGAAGTAAAAAGAAGTCCGTCGTTTCTTGACTGGCTCCGTGTATTTTCAACCGTGGTAAGCGCCACTGCCACCACCATCATTGTGGTTGACCGGTTGTCGAATTAATCCCCCGGCTGACGATTGCTTTTTTCGCCTGCCGGGTTTTAGAGACAATTTTTTAGCAGAGCGCCGGACGAAGAGCACCGGGCGGTTTAGAGAGCCTTCTTCATGATTAACCACATACTCGTTTAGCAAAAAAAATCATCCTGCCCGCCTGCGTCAAAACTTCGGAGGGGCAGGTTCACAGCGATCACAACGTTATAGCCTCTGC
>SKSJ01000210.1 GCA_007123055.1 Wenzhouxiangella sp.
AGTTGACGCCGGATGGTGGGGATGCGCTCGTCGCTCTGCCCGGGGCGGATCAGTGGAAGCCCCGGCTCCACCGTCAGCCATTCGCCGTTGGCGGCCATCGCCCGCTTCAGTGCCAGTTGCTTGACGAGGCGGTGGTAGGCGGGGTGGGTTGGCAGCAGGCTCTCGAGCAGTTCCCGTCCGTTCTTGCCGCCCAGCGCGTGCCGGATCGCTGACTCCTCGAGTGCCGGCTCGTCACGCTTGATGAACCATTCCGGATCGATGGTTTCGGGGTCGATGCGACCGTGGGCCAGATGGTGGGCGAGTGACAGCAAGGCATCGGTGGCCAGCAGTTCGGCATCGACCCTGGCCTGAGTTCGGTTCGGGTGATCTGAGGTTCGTTTGAGTGCGTCAGCCAATGTCTGCTGGTGATAGTGGCCGGGGTCGAGGCCGTGGGCGGCGGCCAGATCGAGTGTGGTGGGCACACGGAAGAGTTGTTCCAGTGCCTGCTCGTCAGCGAACCAGAGTGGCTGCCAGGCATTGGCCTCGTACAGCGTCTGTAGCGGCCCCGGGGCCAGCAGCGTGCTGTCGGCCACCCGCACCATGCCGGTCTCGTGCAGTTGCTCAAGCCGCTGTCGCAACTGCTCGCGGAGCCCGTCCCCTTCGGCGGCCGATGGCGCAGGCACAAGTAAAACCAGCCCCGACAGGAGCACTGTCAGCCGGATCAGGATCAATTGGTGTCACCCGGGATTAAGCACATGCTGATATTGGACGTCGAAACGGGTGGATGATTCCCTGAACGGTCGCTCTTCGAATCACGCCGCCGGCGCGGTTATACTCCGGCGTTTTGCCGTCAGCGCCGCTCCATCCAGGGCGCGCGCCAATCCAAGGGAGATCCAGTCATGAACGAGCCGGCCCGTAACGGATCGTTTGTCAGCGCCGTCGAGCGCATCGGTCGCAAGATTCCCGATCCGGTTATTATCTTCATGTTCTTCCTGCCGGTAGCCTGGCTGATCACCGTGTTTCTCGGCGGGCATACCTTCGAGACCACCGGGGCCGACGGCGAGGCGATCGAGTACTCGATCAACCCCATGCATCATGCCGAACACATGCGCTGGCTGTTCGACAACGCCCTGGTCGAGAACTGGCTGGCATTCGGTAACGGTGTGCTCGGCGTCATCCTGGTCGTGATGCTGGCCGTGGGCGTGGCCGAGCGTTCGGGCCTGTTCGGCGCGATCATCAAGTCCATCGCGCGCTGGATTCCCCAGGCCTGGTTGCCGCTGTTGCTGATGTTTCTCGGCATCATGAGTTCGATTGCCACCGACGCCGGCTACCTGGTGCTGATTCCGCTGGCTGGCCTGCTTTACGCGGGCCTGGGCAAGAATCCGCTGATCGGTATGGCCGCGGCCTTTGCCGGCGTATCGGCGGGGTTCAGCGCCAACCTGGTGCCCAGCGGTCCGGTCGACGTCATCGTCGGCATGAATGCCCAGGTCTTCGCCGAGTCGCAGGGTATTCCCTTTACCCGCGCCGACGGAACGCCGCTCAACGCAGCGACCATGAATTACTGGTTCATCCTCACCTCCACGTTCGTGTTGTCGGTGACCGGCGCCTGGGTGACGAAGCGCTTCGTGCAGCCGAAGCTCGAGCGCGAGCCCTTCGAGATTCCCGATGAAGTCAATCTTTCGGAGTTCGAAGTCAGTGCCGAGGAGCGTCGCGGATTGCGCTCGGCCGGTCTGGGCGTGCTGGCTGCGGGCCTGATTATCGCCGTATTGGTGATCTGGCCGCTGGCGCCTTACGTCGATGACGAGGGTGTGCGCCACAGTCCGGCACAGAACAACATCATCTTCCTGATCTCGATTTTCTTCGTCGTGACCGGCGTGTTCTTCGGCGTGGCCGCTGGCAAGTTCCGCAAGGTCTGGGACGTGGCCGATGCCATGGTCGGGCAGATGAACACCATGGGCTACATCCTGGTGCTGACCTTCTTCTGCTACAACTTCCTGGGGCTTCTGAGCTACAGCGGGCTGGGCGCCTACATCACCTACCTCGGTGCCGAGACCCTGATGGCGATCGGCCTGCAGCAGTTCCCGATTCTGCTGATCATCGGCTTCGTCATCACCACCGCCATCATCAACCTGATTGTTGGAGGCCTGACGTCGAAGTGGATGCTGCTTGGGCCGATCTTCGTGCCCATGCTCTACTTCGTCAATCCCGCCATGACACCGGATCTGGTCGCTGCCGCCTACCGCGTGGCCGATTCGGCCACCAACATCGTCACGCCGATGATGACCTACGCCGGGGTCATCCTGGCCTTCATGCGCAAGTACCGGCCGGGACTCGGGTTCGGCGACATGCTGCTGATCATGTTGCCTTACTCCATCGTCTTTCTCTGCATCTGGACGGTACTGCTGGTCACCTTCTTCGTCCTGGGTATACCGTTGGGCTTCTGAGCGTCTGCCGGCATCTTGAAAGCAGGCTGCCGGCCGCCTATGTAAGAGGTAGGTAATGTGTTGATCCCGATGTGACAAGAGGAGGTTGGCATGAACCTGCAAAAGTTCAGTCCATGGAACTGGTTCAAGCGTGAGGAGCAGGGCGGCAGCGGCGAATTGTTGCCGACCCGGGGCGGTGATGATCCATTCGTGCGCATGCATCGCGAAATGGACCGCCTGTTCGAGGACTTCTTCGGCGCCTTCGACAAGCCGGCCGACTGGCATTCCGGGCTGGTGCTTCGGCCCAACATCGATATCGCCGAGTCGAAGAAGGCCTATCGCATTTCTGTCGAGGTGCCGGGGGTCGACGAACAGGACATTGACCTGACACTCGACGGAGATGCCCTCATCATTTCCGGCGAGAAACGCCAGGAAAGCGAAGATGACGAGGATGGCTACCACCGTGTCGAGCGCAGTTACGGCAGCTTCCGACGCGTGTTGACCCTGCCCACCGATGCCGATCCCGACGGCATCTCGGCGAAGTTCCGGAACGGCGTGCTCAAGATCGAGATCCCGCGCACCAGGGAAGGAAACGGCGAGCGCAAGCGCATCGAGATCGGGTGATACAGGCGGTCAGAGGAAGAGAGGGGGAGAGGTGAGAGGGTTGCACCTTATCTCTTCACCCTCTCCCCTCTTCCCTTCTATCCCTCTCCCCGCCCGTCATACGCTATCCTGCTCTACTGATTCCAATTGTCGAAGTGTCCCATGTTCTGCCAGGCCAGCAAAAACACCATCCCCATTCATTCTCTCGACCCGGCCGCTCTTGACCAGTGGTTGAAATCGGCTCCCGAAGACCAGCGCGGCTGGGTATCAGCCAGTGGTTTCGAGGCCGCACCGGGCACTCATCTGCTGGTGCCCGGCGAGGACGGTATCGCTTGCGTGCTGGCCGGGCGCGAGGCGGATGACCGGCTGTGGGCGCTGGCACATCTGCCCGCTGTCCTGCCGGAAGGTGATTATCGACTGGAGGCGGACTTCACCGATGAAGAGCAACAGCGCGCGGCCATCGGCTGGGGGCTGGGTTGCTACCGGTTCGACCGCTACAAGGAGATGACGGCACCGAAGGCACGCCTGGCATTGCCGGAGACCGCGGCCGAGGAAATCCGCACGCTTGTCGAAGCGTCCGGCATGGTGCGCGACCTGGTCAATACACCGGCCATCGACCTGGGTCCTTCCGACCTTGCCGAGGTGGCACGCGAGCTGGCCGAGACGTATAACGCTGCTTTCGAAAAGATCGACGGCGAGCGCCTGGAAAAGGAATTCCCGGCGATTCACGTGGTCGGCCAGGCCGCCAGCCGTCCACCCTGCCTGATTCGCATGCAGTGGGGTGATCCGGCCGATCCGCCGCTCGCATTGG
>SKSJ01000093.1 GCA_007123055.1 Wenzhouxiangella sp.
CTGACTCAGCAGGGTATCGGATCACAACGCATATCCACATCGGGCATGGGCCTTCACCGGCCGATCGCCAGCAACGATTCGACTGCCGGGCGGCAGCAGAATCGCCGGGTCGAAATCATCATCGAGAATCCGCCGCTGGCCACCACCGACGGGTCACATCAATAGTCAACCATCTGGAGATGAAGCCATGAAACATGCAATAAGCGTTTTTCCCGCGCTCGTAGTCATCGGTCTACTGATGGCACTGGCTGGATGTGCCTCCACGGACACGAAATCCAGCACGGGCGAATATATCGATGATACGGTGATTACCACCAAGGTGAAGGCGGCCATTTTCAATGACTCCAGCCTGAGCAGCTCCGAGATCAACGTCGAGACCTTCAGATCCGTGGTGCAACTCAGTGGCTTCGTCAGCTCCCAGGCCGAAATCGATACGGCAGTGGCCCTTGCGCAGAATGTCGCCGGAGTCGAGTCCGTGGTCAATTCGATGCGGCTCAGGTAACCAGGCGTTGCACACCTTATACCCGGACACAGCGGTTACCGGTCTTCAAGCCCGGAGCTCACGGACTGCCCTGACGGCCGGGAGGCCGCAATCATGTTGACCGGCAAGCCACCGTTGGCCACAACCAACGTGGTCTACTTCATCGCCGTCCACCTTCTCGCCCTGGTAGCGGCACCCATATGGGGACTACTGGTCGGCTTTAGTGGCTGGGCATGGCTGACCGCCGGCCTGATCTGGCTTTTCAGCGGGCTTTCGATCACGGCCGGCTACCACCGATTATGGTCGCACCGCAGTTACCATGCCGCCTGGCCACTCAAGCTGTTCTTCGTCATCTTCGGCACCTTTGCATTGCAGAACTCGGTACTGATCTGGTGTGCACGCCATCGCATTCATCACAGGTTTGTCGATGATATCGAGCGTGACCCGCATTCGATTCGTACCGGCTTCTGGCATGCTCACATCGGCTGGATGTTGCGCCACTGGTCTACGAGCGAAGTTGATTTCGACCGGGTTCGAGACCTGGAAACCGATCCACTGTTGAGGTGGCAACACCGACACTACTGGATACTGACCTGGCTGCTCAATCTGGGCGTGCCGGCATTCCTGGGGCTGCTCGTGGGTGAAGTCATCGGCATGGTGTTGCTGGCCGGCGCTGTTCGGCTGGTGTTCAGCCAGCACTGCACTTTCTTTATCAATTCGCTGGCCCACAGCTGGGGCAAACGTCACTACAGCGACCAGAACAGTTCACGTGACAATGGCTGGCTGGCACTTCTGACCTGGGGCGAGGGCTATCACAACTTCCACCATGCCTTCCAGTCCGATTATCGCAATGGCGAACGCTGGTGGCATTTCGATCCGGGGAAATGGTTGATTGCAGCTTGCTCCGCTGCGGGGCTGGCCAGCAAGCTCAACCGTACCCCGACCTTCAAGATCCGGCGTGCCCGCCTGCAGATGCAGTTCATCGAACTCGAAAAGGGACTGACCTCGAGCGAACCGGATGAAACCTGGGCCCGGGCCATCGAACGTGAGTGCCAGAAATTCACTGAAACGGTCAACCAGTGGCAGGCCGTCCAGGCCGAGCGCGTCCAGGCCGGGAGCGCCGCACTGCGCGACCGTTGGCGAAAGCGTGCCTTCAGAAGTCGCTTCCGGGAACTGGAGCAACGCCTGAACGCCCAGGTACGCCGACTCGCCAGCCTGCAACGGGACTGGTATACCAATAAGGCTGGGACTCTGTAGAATGCCCTGAGCGGGCAGAGCTAGACAAAAACAGCCGGCGACCGTGAACCAACGCTCGTTTCCGAAAAAAGGGTCTATCCGGATCTCGCAACAATAGTTGACCAGGGCACGGTGTGACTTTGGGTGGGGAATGGGTGGCGAGGTGGCGAGCGGCCTTGCCCGGGGCCGGAACCGAGGTGAATCGCCTCGTTGGCCCTGCAGTTCTGGTGGCGTTCGGTTGCCATCGCGTGTCGCCGTACACATGGATGGGCATTGCGGTTCAATTGGGCTTGGGGACGCGTGAAGTACGGAAATGTCGTGCCGACGTCCATCACCTCGAACCCGGCCCCGGGCAAGACCGCTCACCACCTGACGGCAGGGAGAAGGCTGAAAGGAAAATACGCCTGGTGCCACCATTAGACCTTCACGCTTCTCACACCTTACGCAGCGGGTGGTATCCGGGCGCTCAGGGCCTTCAGCGGGTGGCGGAACCCGGCAACGATTTCGCCCTGGCCTTCCGTGCCGCCAATGGCCAGATCGAAGCCACTGAGACCGGATGCGGCACCACGCCAATCGTATCGGCGCAAAGGCCGCTGAGCTCCATGAGAGCGACTCGACCGATCACCCGCTGAAGGTCGTGAGCGCCCGGATACCACCCGTTGACCCCCACCCACCTGCACCCGATTCCTGTGCATACGCCGCCGGCGTTGTGCACAAGAGAAAGTCTTCTACACCGTGAGTCGAATCAAAGGCTTTCATGACAGCAGCCGTTTGCGAAATCCGGATATAGCCCGAAAAAATAGCTCAAGAAATACTTGACACCGAGAACGAATCTGACGCAGGATTCGTTCAGGCGTTTGGCTCGGGATGGTTTTTCTCAGGTCAGGAGAAAAGTGATCAGGAACTCGAGTTTTCGGTTCGGCAGCCTGCTGGTAGCCTTGATCTGGTTGCTCCCATCAGCCCATGCCGATTACGACTACCCCGCCCGTCCGTACCTGGAGCAGAACCTGGAGCAGGCGGCCAAGTTGTTTCCCGGCGACGTGCACCGACAGCGGTGCTGGGCGTCGGTCAATTCAGTCCACCAGTACACCCTCGATCACTTCGGACCGGAGCATGCACGGGCCTGGCTCGCACCCTGGCGCGAAGACGGCTCCTGGCGCAAGCTGTGTAATGGCCAGGGTTTGCGTGAAATGACATCGCGGCACTGGGGTATTACCTGTCCCTACCGCTCGTGTCCGGAAGGTGATGGACCGTACATCAGCATCAATCACGACCGCATCTACTCCGGCAACTGGCCGAAACCCTGGCTGCACGGTCGTTACTACTATGTCATGGCACACGAGATGGCGCATGCAATCGGCCACTTTTACAATCATCCAAGTTGGGCCGATGACCACTGGGCAGACGCGGTGGCTCGCGCCTTTGGTGCCCCGGTCTGTAAGCACTCCCCGTATTGCAGGCGCGGGCCACGTCACCCGAAGTACGAACGACAGGAATTTGCCGAAGTGCTCGTTGTCCCGCCATTGACTACTTTCCAGGAATGACGGTTATCCCATGCCGACCGCTCGCCTTCTCAATGACCTCCTGAATTTCCGGGCGGGATGAACTGGGTTCGACAGTAGGTCTCGTGGCAGGTCAGATTCTTCCCATCAGGAAGAGAATCAGCAGCACCACAAATATGGCGCCCACGATCCCGCTGGGACCATAACCCCAACTACGACTGTGCGGCCAGGCAGGAATGATGCCGACCAGAACCAGCACCAGCACGATCAGTAGAATCGTTCCAAGGCTCATCGGATTCTCTCCAAGTGAAGGGTCAAGGAAAGCCTAACCCTCCGGATGTGCCGATTCCGTACGCTATCCAACACAAACCGACTTCCAATCAGTTCAGCTTTCTGTTGAATCTTATGGCCCCTGACGGCAAGTGTGGGGCATCGCACTGACTACGGGAACCGTCATTCATAACATGATGGACAACCCTGTCATTGGTATTCATGCCCCATGCAGTTCCACCACATCATCACCGTCGATTTCGATCGCTTCGCACTGGCGTAGTGTGGAACAAGGTCTCAACATGCCTGACCCA
>SKSJ01000234.1 GCA_007123055.1 Wenzhouxiangella sp.
CAGAGAGCTGCTCATCTGAAGGCTGCCGCAGCAACTCAACCACACAACCGAGCCGTCCGGTGGCAGGCGGCAATGACCAGCCTGCGCGCCGGTGATACCGACTTGACGGAGCAGCATCTCAAGCTGGCCGCACGGGGAGACCGGCGCTATACCTCGCGGGCCCTGTTCATGGCACAGCGCTGGATCAACAGTCCAGACGATCTGCTCGATCGGATTGTTCCTTCAACCGAGGAGCACCTGACCGCGACCATGCGGCATGCCCGTGATACTGAACAACTCGAGCTGGCCGAGGCAATATGGCAGCGACTCGAGCAGCCGCGCGAGCCATGGGATCGCGTGGTGAGCGATTACCTCGAACTGGCTTTTGGTGCCGGTGACCACGAGCGGGTCATGTCCGTTTGGGCAGAACTTGATCCAGCCTACCGCCGTGGCAACGTGCCTGCCGGCAGTTTTCACCTGCCATGGGACGCCATGTCCACCTTCGGATGGAGGGTCCGTATGCCGGAAGGGGTCCGGGTTGAGCTGGATGAGGAGTTGCCCGTCACCGAGCAGGGCACGCTCAGTTCAGCAGCTCCCCCCGAGGCCAGGTCATTGCGTCTGGATTTCGATGGCAACGAAAACCTGCGCCTGCGTCATCCCGTTGTACAGTTCCCCATTCCCGAAACGGGACAGTACCGGCTCCAGGGCTGGTGGCGAGGTGAGCATCTGACAACGCGGTCACTGCCGAGACTGGACATCGGCTTGCGCCACGGATCATTGCGAGAGCGAGTTCAAACACCCCGGGGCCACTTCGATTGGCAGCCCTTCCAGATCGATTTCGAAGTCGGCGTCAACAACGAAATCATGACCCTGCGAGTGGTACGTGAGCAAACGGACGCATTCGATCGTTATATCGCTGGACGCTTGTGGCTTTCGCACCTAGAAGTGGTGGAACTGGAATCGACTGATACAGGCCCGATGTCCATTCATGACGAGTCAGTCCCTGCTGCCTCGGAGATACACCGTTGAGTAGTCAGGAGTTCAACGCCGCCAGGCTGGTGCAAAGACTGACCAGCGATCGAGGTGCATATCTGGCAGCCAGGGAACTCGATGCCGTGCTCAGCTGGCTGTCGGGCAACCAGCGAAGTGGTGCCAGCGAATTGATCCGGCACCTGGGTACGCCACGCGAGCGACCAGACCTGGCTCGCAGCATCCTCGAGCAACTTGATGTCCAGCTCTTCACGGATGGGAAGCTCATATTACAACGCGCGTTTGTGGATGCCGCGCATGATCGGGAGGAGAGAAGGGCTCGGTTTCGACGCCTGATGACGGCCTTTCACCCCGACCATCACCCTGACGATACCGGCTGGCTGACCCCTCGCTCACAAGCGATCCACGATGCATGGAGGAACTTCCGGAACGGTCAGGATAACGATAGTCATCTGCCTGCAAAAGACCAATCGGCAAGCCGGGTTGCCGCGCGAACAAATGTCTATCCGAAGCCGGCCAGACGCTCGGCACGCTTGATCCCCGACACGCCCGGGCCTCTGACCTGGTTAAGAATGAAGCTGCTGAACGCTCGCCACCTGCAGGCCAAGGCCATGCTGCTGATCGCTGTAGTGGCCAGCCTGCCGGTTGCCTGGGTGTACTTTACCCATCAGCCCTACAGGGATGTTCTGACCGGCGACCACTTCACGCCCGAGGCCGACACCAGGGTGGATTTGCCACCGCCACATGCCGCTCGGGTCCCCGATGTGCAATCAACCGATGTCGACTCCTCACCCCTGATCGAGCCGGTCATGGAATTGGCCATGCAGGGACTTCGTCCGCTGGAGCCAACTGAACCGATGGAAAAGCCTCCTTCATCAACGCACTCACCAGTATCGGTAACCGATTCCGATTCATCGTCACCCGAAACCAGGGCCGGGAAAAAGGAAGAAACAGAAGCGGAGGGGGTGGCAGAACCGCAATCAGCTCCCGCTCAGATTGCAACCACTGAAAAAAGTACTCCGCCAATCGTCCGGATCAATCCCGAAATGCCGGGCGAGACGGCTGCGGCCAGTGCCGCTGCGACGAAGATTCCGGACCCACCCGATTCCGCGGGCAGCGAATTCGATCCGCCAGAGGAAGTGCTCAGCCGGGAAACCGAATTGCGGATCACGGAGTTGATCGGCAGCTTCACTGAGAGCTTCGAACGAGGTCACCTCGATGGCCTGCTGGGACACTTTACCGACCATCCCCGGGAAAACCGCAATGAAGGAAGGCGCTGGATTCGCCAGAACTATCAATCCCTTTTCCAGCACTCCAGTCATCGCCGCTTGCGCATCTCGATCGACGAGATCCTGGTGCATGACGATCAGTGGGCCGTCGTCGGACAGTTCGAACTGCAGGTGGAGTATCCGGAACGCAGACCGGTGCGGGTCATTCGCAATGTGCGCTACCTGATCAGTGAAGAGCGCGAGCAGCTAAGGATTTCCAGCATTGAATACTGAAGCCCGGACACTGCCCAGGCCCGACCCGGTGACCCGGCCGGTCACCGCGCTGGCCAGTACCACCGTGCTGTGCGGACTGGTCATTATCTTGCCGCTGATGATGGGGCAGCGAACGCCTGAAACACTGACCGCCAGTCTGCTGGTCATGGTTACAGGAAGTTTCATTGCCCTGGCCCTTTCCGCCGGGCGCCAGGGCTTGCCGAATCCCGGCTGGCTGTGGTTTGCCGGCGGTTTCTCTGCCATGGTCATGCTTCATGTCTGGCCTTCGACCACGCTGGCCCAACTGTTTGGGCCCTATCCGCAGGAGTTTTTCGACCACCCGGGCTTCCATCCGGCCCACTGGTCACCTGATCCGGGAGCCAGCTTGCGGAGCTGGGCCGCCTTCACGGCACTTTTTGCGATTGCCTGGCTGGGATATTCGATGTCGCGGTCACTGCGCCGCCATGTCTGGCTTGCGCTCGTGGGCATGGCGCTTTTCCAGGCCTTGTACGGACTACTGGCACAAGCCGCCGATGCCGAGACCATTCTTGGTATCTGGGAACGCGAGAGCCGAAATTTTCCTCATGGCAGCTTTTCCAATCGCAATATCTTTGCCGCCTATCTGGCACTTGCCTGGCCAATGGCCGTCAGCATCTGGTGGATCCGGGATGTACCCGGGCTGAAACGACTGCCCAGGGAACTGAAGGTCACCGGCAGCGTGTTGTGTGGGAGCATTATTGGTGCGGCAATACTCGGCAGTGGTTCCAGACTGGGCGCCGCCGCCGGCATTTTTGCCATGTTGCTGGCATTGATTCTGTGGGGGCGCCATCGACGGTTGATCCGGGGCGCGTCGGTATGGCCAATATACCTGGCTTCCGCCGGTGCTTTCGCAAGTGCCGTATGGTACGGACTCACCCCCCTGGCCGAGCGTCTTCTGGCAACGACGGGGGAGGAACTGCGACTGGAGTTCATGCGCATCATGCTGACCGAATTCCCGCGTACCTGGTATCTCCACGGGATTGGCCTGGGCGGATTCGAGGCTGCATTCCGGCCCTTTCAGGAGTCTCACTTTTCAGGCTGGCTGGACTATGCCCATAACGACCTGCTGCAATGGCTGGTCGAAACAGGCCTGCCCGGCCTGATCATGATGCTGTTCATCGGCGTCCAGATCCTGAGGAAGTTTCGACTGACAATAGAACGAATCGCACTCTATTCCGGCCTGGCGGCATTGTCCCTGGTCGCCCTCGGTGATTTCAGTTGGCATATCCCGGCAACGCAGATTGTTCTGGCGTTTTATATCGGGGTTTTGTTGAGGTAGACGCGG
>SKSJ01000181.1 GCA_007123055.1 Wenzhouxiangella sp.
CAAACGCTGCCAGGCACGACAGGTCGCACCGATGGCAAAGCGATGATCGTCCACGGCCGTGACTGGCCGAATACCGGCCACCGAGTTTATCACCAAGACTTCCTCGGCCCGCGCCAGATCCGCGACCCTGATTTCAGCCGTTTCCAGCGCCACGCCGGGTTGCCCGCGCAACCACGCCAGACCAACGCCGCTGACGCCCGCACGGTCAGTGGCCGGGGTCAGCGTCTGCCCGTCGATGACCACCACCAGGTTGGATGCAATAGCCTCGACCAGCCTGCCTTGCGTGTCCTGAAGCAGGGCTTCATCGCCTCCACGCTGCGCGCAGTCGCGTGCCGCCAGCACCTGCTCGAGTCGATTGCCGTGCTTCATGCCCGCGAGCAACGAATCACCGGCCAGGTGCACCGGGCTGGTCAACAATCGCATACCCTCATGCCGGAACCGGTCGATGCCGGCCGACCAGGGTCGGCGCTGGACAACACGCCGGCAAACCGGGTCGGTCGGCGGCGTATAGGCACGCCCCCCGCTGCCCCGCGTCAATGAGAAACGAATGACGCAATGGCGCGTTCCGGCCAGCCTGAGGCACTCTTCCAGTGCGAGGGCTTCGCTCGGCCGGACCAGGCCGAGCCGCTCACTCGAAACGCCGAGTCGTCGCCAATGCCAGGCCCACAGGGGGGCTCGTCCGTCCTTGAAGGCAATGGTCTCGAACAACATGTCACCGTAGAGAAAACCACGGTCGTCAGCGGGCAGACCTGGCTCTGCACGACCGTCGACGAGCAGGTCAGTCATGATTCAGCGCCCGCAACAACCCCCTGGCCTTGGCCTGAGTTTCGGCCAACTCGGCGTCGGGGTCGGAGTCGGAAACGATGCCGGCACCCGTGCGAAAGGTCAGCCGGTTGCCGCTGACAAGCATCGATCGGATCAGGATATTCAGATCCAGGCTGCCGTCGCGGCCGAGGTAGCCCAGGGCCCCGGTGTAGAAGCTGCGCCCCCTGCCCTCCAGTTCGGCGATGATTTCCATGCAACGAACCTTGGGACACCCGGTAATGGTGCCACCGGGAAAGACCGCGGCGATGACATCGGTCGGGTGCAGGCCCTCGCGCATCCGTCCACGCACATTGGAGACAATGTGGTGGACATGGGCATAGCTCTCGACGACCATCAATTCGTCGACTTCGACACTGCCGGTCTCGCAAACCCTTCCAAGGTCGTTGCGCTCGAGGTCGATGAGCATGATGTGCTCGGCCCGTTCCTTCGGGTGGGAGACCAGTTCCCGAGACAGCGATTCGTCCAACCCCTCCGAACTGCCGCGCGGCCGGGTGCCGGCGATCGGCCGGGTCTGCACCTGCCGCCCCCGGACTTCCACCAGACGCTCGGGCGAGGAACTGATCACCGTACCGCCCGGCAGGCGGGCAAGCGCGGCAAACGGGGCCGGATTGGCTTCCGCCAGCGCGGCGTACACAGCGTCTGGAGAGATGGAATCCACACCTTCTGCATGCCAGGCGCGCGACAGGTTGACCTGGAAAACGTCACCGTCGAGTATCCAGCGGCGAATGCGTTCGACGCCGTCGGTGAATTGCTTGCCGGGATCCACCGTCATGCGCAGCGGCGGGGCCGGCGCCGACGGCATGACATCGGGCACGCGCTCGATTTCGGCCATGGCCTGGTCGAAGCTGTCGACATCTTCGGCCACCAGCCAGCACTCTCCTTCTCGATGGTCCTGCAGAACGGCCGCACGACAGCGACGGGCCAGGGCCCTGGGCAAACCATCTTCTGCCGATGGCAGGCACAGCGTGGGTTCGATTTCCCCGATCAGCTCGTAGCCGAGATAGACGAACCAGCCGCCGACGAACGGCAACCGTGCATCGGTTGTTCCAGGGCAGGAATTCGACCAGGATCGCAAGCGCGCAAGAAACGAATCCCCTTCACCAGGCCCGACGGGCCGATCGCTGCCCGGCCACAGGGCGAGCTGTTCCTCACTGGCGCGCAGCAGAATGGACCAGCGTCCCAGACTTCCCGCCGAGGCCGAACTGGCCAGCAGGAACGGCCAGCGATCCGGCCAGCTCCGATGCACGGAGAGCAATGAAGGTGCCGGCGAAAGCCGGCGCTTGATGAGGTGCTGATTCACCACGATCCGGATTGACCCGCATGGCAGCCGAAGACCCGGCCGCCAAAACACCACAGCGTCATTCGAAGCGCTTCAGCGCCAGCGTACCGTTGGTTCCGCCGAATCCGAAAGAGTTGCTCAGGGCAACCCGAATGGGCTTCTCGCGCGCCTCGTGTGGCACCAGGTCAATATCCCGGCAGCCTTCATCCACCTCGTCGAGATTGATCGTCGGCGGGACGATACCCTGCTGCAATGCCAGCGCCGTGAAGATGGCCTCGATGCCGCCGGCGGCACCCAGCAGGTGGCCGGTCATGGACTTGGTCGAGCTCATCATGAGCTTGCCCGCATGCTCACCCAGTGCGGCGCGAGCGGCATCGCACTCGGCTACGTCACCGACCTGCGTCGAAGTGCCGTGAGCGTTGATATAGTCGACCTCGTCCGCGTTAATGCCGGCATCGCGCATGGCGCTGGCCATGCACCGGGCCGCCCCTTCTCCGCCTTCCGGCGGCGAGGTGATGTGAAAGGCATCTCCACTCATCCCGTAGCCGGCAACTTCGGCATAGATCCGGGCCCCGCGGCGACGCGCATGCTCCAGTTCCTCGAGCACCACGACCGCGGCACCATTGCTCAGCACGAAGCCGTCCCGGTCGACATCCCAGGGACGACTGGCCCTGGCCGGATCGTCGTTGCGGGTCGACAGGGCGCGCGCCGCCGTGAACCCCCCGTAGGCTGTCGGCGTGGTGGCGTACTCGGCGCCGCCGGCCACCATCACGTCCGCATCACCGTAGGCAATCATCCGAGCGGCGTCGCCGATATTGTGCGTTGCCGTCGTGCAGGCCGTCACGATGGAAATGTTCGGACCCTTGAAACCGTAGCGGATCGATATGTTGCCGGCAATCATGTTGATGATCACGCCGGGCACGAAAAACGGCGAAATTCTGCGTGGACCGCTATCGAGATAGGTCTGGTAAGTCTGCTCGATGGTCGAAATACCACCTATCCCCGACCCAATGGCCAGACCGTAACGGTCGGCATGATCCGGATGTTCTTCCAGCCCGGCATCGCCGATGGCCTGGATGGCCGCGGCCATGCCGTAATGGATGAACGGATCGGACTTGCGGGACTCCTTGGCGCTGAGATAGTCGCCTACGTCGAAGTCCTCGATCTCGCCGGCAATCTTCGCCGAGAAGCGTTCCGGATCGAAAGCCTGCAGCGGCCCGATGCCGCTGCGACCATTGGTCACCGCTTCCCAGGCGGTGGGCACATCATTACCCACCGGCGAGATGCAGCCCAGCCCGGTCATGACGATACGACGTTCACCGCGCATGGGCTCTACCTCGCAAGCGGAGTCGATGTGAACAGACCTGGTTCATGCAGCGCTTACTTATCGACGTTGGCCTTGATGTAGTCGATCGCCTGCTGAACGCTGGTGATCTTTTCGGCCTCTTCGTCGGGAATCTCGCACTCGAATTCTTCCTCGAGGGCCATGACCAGCTCCACCGTATCCAGGGAATCGGCGCCGAGGTCGTCGACAAAGGAGGCGCTGGGGGTGACTTCTTCTTCCTTGACGCCCAGCTGCTCGATCACGATTTTCTTGACTCGTTCTTCAATGCTGCTCATTGGTGGTTTCCTCAGTTGAACAAGGGTTG
>SKSJ01000228.1 GCA_007123055.1 Wenzhouxiangella sp.
ACCAACAAGGCCGCCGGGGAGATGCGCGCGCGTGTCGGCGAACTGCTCGGCATCCGGCCCGAGGGCCTGTGGATCGGCACCTTCCACGGTATCTGCCACCGCATGCTGCGCATGCACGCCGACGAAGTCGGCCTGCCCGACACTTTCCAGATCCTCGACTCCGACGACCAGTACCGCCTGATCCGGCGGGTCATCCGCGACATGGAGCTCGACGAGGGCCAGTTCCCCGCACGCGCCATGCAGGGATTGATCAACCACCACAAGGACGAGGGCCGACGACCGGAAAACATCGAGCACCTCGACAACCCGCACGCCGCGCAGCAGGTAGCCATCTACCGTTACTACCAGGACTACTGCGAACGCTCCGGACTGGTCGATTTTGCCGAACTCCTGCTCAGAACCCTCGAACTGCTGCGCGACAATCCAGCGCGGCGACGCCACTACCAGGAACGCTTCGGCCACACCCTGATTGACGAATTCCAGGACACCAACCGCCTGCAGTACGCACTGGTACGACTGCTGTCGGGCGAACAGGGCCGCATGTTCGTGGTCGGTGACGACGACCAGTCGATCTACGGCTGGCGCGGCGCACGCGTGGAGAATGTCTCGGACTTCGTGCGCGACTTCGATCCGCAGGTCGTTCGCCTGGAACAGAACTACCGCTCCACCGCCACCATCCTCGAGGCCGCCAACCGTGTCATCGACCACAACGATGACCGCATGGGCAAGAACCTGTGGACCGAGGGCGAGAGCGGGGAGCCGATCCGGCTGTTCGCCGCCTGGAGCGCCGAGGAAGAGGCCGACTACATCATCGCCCGCATCCAGGACTGGATCAGCCAGGGGGGCAGCCCCTCGGAGGTTGCCATTCTCTACCGCTCCAACGCCCAGTCGCGCCTGTTCGAGCAGGTGTTGCTGCGCGAGGGCATCGACTACCGCGTCTATGGCGGGCAGCGTTTCTTCGAACGCGCCGAGATCAAGGACGCCATGGCCTACCTACGCCTGTTGCACAATCGCGACGACGACCCCGCCTTCGAGCGGGTGATCAATGTGCCCGCACGCGGTATCGGCGAGCGCACGGTCGAGAAAATTCGCGAACAGGCTCGATCCAACCGGATTTCGCTGTTCGCCGCAGCACGCGATCTCATTGCCGGACAAGGCCTGCCGGCGCGGGCGGGGAAAGCGGTCGAGAGTTTCATCGAGAAGATCAACATGCTCGACGAGCAGACGGCCAGCGCCTCGCTGGGCGACACCATGTCGGCCGTGGTGCGGGCCGCCCAGCTGGGCGAGTGGTATCGCGGGCGAGAGGCGCCCGACCGCGCCGAGACCCGCGAGGAAAACCTCGAGGAACTGGTGCGCGCGGCCGAAAGTTTCGAACAGCCGGCCGAGGACGAGCAAGCCGGGCTGGCGCCGCTGGCCTCCTTCCTGGCCCAGGCCGCGCTGGAAGCCGGCGAGCACCAGGGCGAGAGCTGGCAGGACTGCGTGCAACTCATGACCCTGCACTCGGCCAAGGGGCTGGAGTTCCCGCTGGTGTTCATGGCCGGCCTCGAGGAAGGACTGTTCCCGCACCAGAAGTCGGTCGAAGAGCCGGGCCGGCTGTCCGAGGAACGACGCCTGTGCTACGTCGGCATGACCCGGGCCATGCAGCGGCTCTACATCAGCTACGCCGAATCGCGCCACCTGCACGGCCAGCGCATCCTGTCGCGCCCCTCGCGATTCGTCGACGAGTTGCCCGATCACCTCATCGAGCAGGTGCGACCGCGTCACGCGGCCGGCAACACGTCGGCCGCACTGGGCGCTCGGCCCGATGCCAGCGCCGATCACGGCCTGCGCCTCGGCGGCACAGTGGCCCACCAACGCTTCGGCATCGGTACGGTGGTCAGCCTGGAAGGCCAGGGCGACAATGCCCGCGTGCAGGTCAATTTCGAACAGGCCGGCAACAAGTGGCTGGTCCTGGCCTACGCCAGCCTGGAGCGACTGGATTGAAGCCCGAGGCAGTCAGCCTGGGCGACTTCGCCGGCCTGCGCTGGCGCCACGGAAATATTCCCGTTCTGGCGCTGCATGGCTGGCTGGACAACGCGCACTCCTTCCTGCCGCTGGCGCCGGTGCTCGAAGGGCTGGACGTGGTGGCCCTGGATTTCCCCGGCCACGGCCTGTCGGCGGCGCGCCCGGACGGGGTGCGCTACCACTTCGATGACTATGTCTTCGATGTGCTGGCAGCGCTCGACGCGCTGGGTTGGAACGAGGCCTGCCTGCTCGGCCATTCGCTTGGTGGCGCGGTCGCCTCGGTCACGGCCGCCGCCGCACCGGACCGCATCCGCGCACTGGCACTGATCGAAGGCCTGGGGCCGCTGTCGACGCCGGTGGCCGAAACGGCTGCCAACTGGCGCAAGGCCGTGGCCCGCTCTCATCACCGGCAACGGCGCGTTCACATCGACCACGAAGCGGCCGCCGCGGCGCGCGCCGACAACAGCGACCTCGGAATCGAGGCCGCCCGGCTACTGGCAAGGCGTGGGGTGGTCGAGGTCGAAGGCGGTGTGCGTTGGCGGCACGATGAGCGACTTTGCTGGCCGTCACCCCATCGCTACACCGAGCCCCAGGTGCTCGAACTGCTGGGTGCCATCGAATGTCCCGTGCTGAGCATCCACGCCGTTCCCCGAGGTGGAATGCTCCCGGAGGCGCTTGCCCGGCGACGCTTCGCCGCGCTTTGCCGGCGTCACGACCTGGGCCTGCCCGGCGGCCATCATCTGCACATGCATCACCCGGACCGAATCGGCCCGGCCATCAAGGAGCACTTTCAACGTCATGAACCATCGCCGAAACATTCCCGCTGAAGAACGCCTGATTTTCGCGCTGGACGTGCCTGACCTGGACCAGGCACGCAGGCTCATCCGCACCCTGGGTGATCACGTGCGCTTCTACAAGCTGGGGCTGGAGTTCTTCCTGAGCGGCCATTACTTCGAACTGGCCGACGAGCTGAAATCGGCCGGCAAGCGCATTTTCGCCGACCTCAAGCTTTTTGATATCCCGCCCACGGTCGGGCGCGCCACCGCGCAACTGGCGCGCAGAGAAGTAGACTTCCTGACTGTGCACGGCAACGACGGCATGCTGGAGGCGGCCGTGGCCAACCGCGGCAACATGGGCATCCTCGCGGTTACGGCCCTGACCAGCCTCGATCAGGGCGATCTCGACGACCTGGGATTCAAGTGTGACGTGCAGGCTTTGGTGCTTTCGCGGGCCCGGCGCGCCCTGGCGCTTGGCTGCACGGGCGTGATTTCGTCGGGGCTCGAAGTGGCCGCCCTGCGACGCGAGGTCGACGATCGACTCGTCGCGGTCTGTCCGGGCATCCGGCCGGTCGCCAACATCGACGAACAAAAGCGCACGCTGACGGTGCCGGACGCCTTCACCGCCGGTGCCGACTACATCGTCGTCGGGCGTCCGATTCGGGATGCCGACGACCCGGCCCGGGCCGCAGCCGAGATACAGGATCAAATATCGCGCATATTCAGCTAGATACAGTCATGACTTGATGCACTTGATAAAGTGATGGTCGTTGGGCTATGATCTTTCGCACGGTCTGCGGGCAAAACAACCCGTAACCTGACGATCGACAAGCGCCCAAGGGCGCGTGACAGTCCTCTCCGGACGACTGATTGCCGGGCAACCCCAAGGGGGCGCCCGGTTTTTTTTGGCCAAACCGGGGGCCACGCCCGGCAATGGTAGAATCTC
>SKSJ01000152.1 GCA_007123055.1 Wenzhouxiangella sp.
CTTGCATTTCCATCTGCAACTGACCAACACATACCGCCTCAAACCACAGGAGCGAAGACATGGGTATCTTTTCCCGCATGGGCGACATCATCAATGCCAACCTCAACGCCGCACTGGAAAAGGCCGAAGATCCGGAGAAAATGATTCGCCTGATGATCCAGGAAATGGAAGACACCCTGGTGGAAGTGCGCTCGGCGACCGCCAAGTGCATTGCCGAGAAGAAGGAGCGCGCCCGCCTGCTCAAGCGCCTCGAGCAGCAGCGTATCGATTGGGAGCGCAAGGCAGAATTGGCACTGGAGAAGGAGCGAGAGGATCTCGCCCGCGCAGCCCTGGCCGAGAAGACCGCACTGACCGATCGCATCGGCTACCTGGGCGAGGAGTTGTCGCACTACGAGGACCAGCTGGCCAAGTACGACGAGGACATCGGCAAGTTGCAGGCCAAGCTCACCGATGCCCGGAACCGCCAGCGCGCCCTGGTCATGCGCCACCGTTCCGCCAACGACCACCTGAAGGCAAGAAAACACATCCACAACGACAGGATCGACGAGATGCTGCACCGTTTCGATGCAGCCGAGGAGCGCATCGAACGCATCGAATCCGAGTCCGAAGCCCTGGACATGGGCCGCAAGGGCCAGTCACTTGAGACCGAGTTTCGCAAGCTCGAACAAGATGAACGCGTCGAGGCCGAACTCAGTGCACTCAAGGCGAAGAAGAAATCCTGATAGAGGAGATGCAGCAACATGCTTGATCTGATGTCTGCCACCGTAGGCTTTGCGGGCACTTCCATCGCACTGTCCGCGATTCTGATGCCCCTGCTGCTGTTGTTCATGGTCATTGTCGTGCCGCTATGGCTGATCCTGCATTACGCGACGCGCAACTCGGCCAACCGCCGCATCAGCAGCAGGGACGAGGCATTGCTCGAAGAGCTCAACGAAAGCGCACGTCGAATGGAGGACCGCATCCGCACCCTGGAACGAATCCTCGACGCCGACACTCCCGAATGGAGGAACCGGATATGAACAATCGCTATACCGAGCGCCCCAACCGCAATCGACTCTACCGCGACAAGGACCGCGCGATGATCGCCGGCGTCTGCTCGGGCCTGGCCGACTGGACCGGCGTCAACCGGGTGGCCCTGCGACTGATCATCGTACTGCTGGCGATTCCGTTCACGGCCGTCATGGTGATCGGTTACCTGGTGATGTGGATTCTGATCCCGAAACGCCCGCGCAACCTCTATCGCGACGAGAACGAAGAAGCCTTCTGGCAGGAAGTCAGACGCGCACCCAAGGATGGAGTCGGACAGCTCAATCGACGCTTTCGTGAGCTCGATGACCGTCTGCAGAGGATGGAGGCCTGGCTGACTTCGAGCGAGTACCGGATCGACCGCGAACTGCGCGACTGACTGTCAATGACAGGCTGCCGTCGAGGGACTGCGACATGCACGTCATCGCCATCATCGTTGCCCTGATGATCATGATTCCGGCCGCCGTGGCCGGAATCGTCTCGGGCCTGGTGCAGTACATGAGTCACCGCCCCGACCTCACCACCGTGCTCGAACAGGCCGATGCTCTGCTGACCGCCCTGGGTCCCGCCGGCACCGGCCTGCTGCTGGCCATATCCAGCCTGTTTGCACTCGTCGTCCTGACGCTGACCGCCATCAACCTGCTAAGACCCAAGCGCTGAACCGGCCCGTCCGAACCGCACCGTGCGTCTGTGCGTCTGTGCGTCAAGGACCGTACAATAGCTGCACTCTCTCACACCGTATTTCAGCATGGCCTTCGACAACCTTCTGATCAACGACAAAGACCGCGTTCGCACCATCACCGTCAACCGCCCCGACAAGCTCAACGCACTCAATCGACAGACCCTGCTGGAACTGCAGCAAGCCATCATCGAAGCCCACGGCGAGGATACGGTGCGGGTCATCGTACTGACCGGCGCTGGCGACAAGGCGTTCGTGGCCGGTGCCGATATCGGCGAGATCCGGGCGCAGTCGGCAGTCGAGGCGCGCGCGTTCTCGGCCATGGGGCAGAACCTGATGAGCCTGATCCAGTCGCTGGACAAGCCGGTGATCGCCGCCATCAACGGCTTTGCCCTGGGCGGCGGCATGGAGCTGGCACTGGCCTGCCATCTGCGCATCGCCTCGGACAACGCCCGGCTGGGGTTGCCGGAGATCAAGCTGGGTATCATGCCCGGCTTCGGGGGCACCCAGCGCCTGCTCAGACTGGTGGGAACGACACGGGCACTCGAAATGAGCCTGACCGGTGAACCGGTCGCCGCCGAGCACGCACTTGAACTGGGTATCGTCAACCAGATGGTGGCCAGTGACAAGCTGGATTCAGCCACCACGGCCATGGCAGGCAAGCTCGCCACGGCCGCACCCGAAGCCGTGCGCGGCATCCTGCAGGCCATCAACCAGGGCGCCGACACCGATCTCAAAACCGGCCTGGCACTGGAAACCGCCCGCTTTGCCCTGTGCTGCGCCACCGAGGACATGCAGGAAGGCACCAGCGCTTTCCTGGAGAAGCGCAAACCAGAATTCAAGGGGCGCTGAGGGCCGACTCTCTGTGTCTCTGTGGTGCATTGACTTTCCAACGCCGGCTCGAATCAGTAGTCCGTGAAACCCGGCTCGCCTGCATAGCGCAACTCCCCGGCTTCCACCCGGACATCGAGCCGGTTCTCCGGCGGCGGCAACGGGCAGGTGGAGTATTCGGTGAAGGCGCAGGGCGGGTTGTAGGCGCGATTGAAATCAAGCACGGTGCGGCCGTCGTCACCCGGCAGATCAGCGTAAAGGAAACGGCCGGCACCATAGGTTTCGCGACCGGTCGTGCGATCGGCAAAAATGAAAAACAGCTGCTCGCCGTCGGCAGAGGCCACCGCCTCGAGGCGAAACTCGCGCTGGTCGATTTCGAACACCACGGCGCCCGGATTGGGTTCCTCGGTGATGTCGCCGAGCACGCTGCCCACCGGCATGGTGGTCCCCGGCGGATGCGGTTCGAACCGGGCCTCGATCACCCAGTCGGAATCGAATTCGAAGTAATCCAGGCCCTTGAATTCCGTCAGGGCGCTCGCCTGCGGCCAGCGCGTGCGCACCGCCAGGCGATCGTTGCGGCCGATGATCTGGAACCGCACATCATCGGCCGCCACCCAGACCGGCTCGTCTCTATCGGGCCGCACCAGCTCGCCGGCCTCCCCGGCCCGCCCATCGACAATGACCGCCTCGGTGGCAGGTTCGAACCTTGCGTTACCCGCCTCGACAACCAGCTCTCCCCAGAATGAGGGACCGGCCGGCATGACGAGGTCCATGCCTTCATCGCTGCCCACTCGCCATTCGCCGTCCGCCACGAAATCAAGCCCGACCAGGCTGAGCCAGCCATAGGGTTCGGTCAGTGCAGCCAGACGACGTTCACGCCAGTCCATGGACGCGCGCTCGAACTCATTGGCACGGATGGATTGCTCGGCCTCACCGTCCCCGTGGGTCGAACAGGCTGCCAACAGGGCCAGCGCGAAGGCAACAACAAAAATTGGGTGCCAGTTCGATGTCGGCATACTGCCCCGCTCCCGGGTTACGAATTTCGGTTTACGCGTTGCGGCTCAGGCACGCCCGTAGACATCCTCCAGCCGCTCGATGTCGTCCTCGCCGAAGTAGCTTCCGGTCTGAACCTCGATGATTTCGACATCATCCTCGCCCGGATTCTCCAGGCGATGAACACTGCCAACCGGAATCCTGACTGTCTCGCCGGCACCGAGGGTGAACTCCTCGTCACCGACGCGGATTTTCGCCAGTCCGCCGACCACGGTCCAGTGTTCGCTGCGGTATTGGTGACGCTGGAGCGACAACACCCCGCCCGGACGGACCACAAGCCGCTTGACCTTGCAGTCGTCAGCATCCTCGAGGACGGTATAACTCCCCCAGGGACGATGCACGGTGCGATGGTGAACCGCCAGGTCGTGATCGGAACGAGTCAGTTCCTCGACCACGGCCTTGACCTCCTGGGCACGATCACGGCTGGCCACCAGGACGGCATCGCCGGTATCGACAATGACCAGGTTCTCCACCCCCACTGCGGCCACCAGCCGGCGCTCACCCTGCACGAAGGTATTGCGCGTATCGACCAGGACGGCTTCGCCCTGCACCCGGTTACCCAGGGCATCAGTTTCGTAGAGGTCGCTGATCGCCTGCCACGAGCCGATATCGCTCCAGCCGCAATCGACCGGCACCACCGCCCGCTGCGACGCCTTTTCCATGACGGCAAAGTCGATCGACTCCGGCCTCACCGCGGAGAACGCCTCTGGATCCAGCTCGACCGGGGACGCATCCGCATCAGTGGCCGCCCAGGTCGCGCGGACCTGCTCGAGGATGTCGGGTGCCAGCTCCCCGATAGCCTTGAGGATGGCATCGGCACGGAAACAGAACATGCCCCCGTTCCAGAGGTACTCGCCGGATTCGTAGTAGCGTCGCGCGGTATCGAGGTCCGGCTTTTCCACGAAAGCCTCGATGCGCCGACCCGACTCGCTGACGGATTCGCCGGCACGGATATAGCCGTACCCGGTTTCGGCATGGGTGGGCGTGATGCCCAGGCAGGTGAGCCAGCCGTCGGCTGCCAGCCGGCGTGCCTCGTCGACGGCCTCGGCGAACGCCTCGGTATCACGGATCAGGTGATCGGCGGGCAGTACCAGCAAGCAGGCTTCCGGCCCGAAGTGATGTTCCGCCCAAAGGGCGGCGGCGGCGATGGCCGGCGCCGTATTGCGACCCTCCGGCTCGAGCAGGAAATGGTGGTGGGCCTCACCAGCGGCCTGCTGGTATTCGTCGCGCGTGAGGAAAAAGTAGTCACGCCCGGTCACGGTCAGTGTCTCGGGCGCATCGGCCACCGCCAGGGCCCGTCGAATGGTGCTGGCCGCCAGGGTCTGGCCATCGGCCAGGCGCATGAATGGCTTGGGATGCGCCTTGCGCGAGACCGGCCATAGCCGGGTGCCGGCACCGCCGGAGAGAATCACGGGAATCAGCATGCTGCGTCCTTCCACTTTTCCAGGCATTCGGCCAGCGCCGCCGTTGCATCGGGCAGCGGCTCGCCGGTCATTCGTTCATAGCGTGAGCCATCGAGTACCGACCATGGCGGACGTTTCGCTTTCTGGGGCCACTGGTCGCTGGTGATCGGCTCGACGGCCACCGTGGATTCGATGATGCCACGCTCGGCCGCCATCTGCACGGCCTTGCTGGCCAGCTCGTGCCAGCTCATCGCGCCCTTGCCTGCGACATGCAGCAAGGTCGGACGTTCAACTTTCTGCTCGACCCGGTCAAGCAACACTTCGGTGGCGGTGGCCAGCGTCCCGGCCCAGGTCGGTGACCCGACCTGGTCGGAGACCACGCGCAGGGCTCCCCCCTGCCCGGCACGCTTGAGTATCGCCGAGAGAAAGTTGCCCGGCAATGCGCTGTAGACCCAGGCCGTGCGCAGCACGAGCGCCCGGCAGCCAGAAGCGGTGATGGCCTGTTCCCCTGCCAGTTTGCTGGCACCGTAAACCGATTCGGGCGCCACCGGATCATCCTCGCGCCAGGGCCGGCCGGGGTTGCCGCTGAACACGTAATCGGTCGAGTAGTGAACGAGCAAGGTGTCATGGTCCCGGCACCAGGACGACAGTCGTGCCGGCACGTCGCAGTTCAGGCCGTAGGCAGCATCGCGGTGATCCTCGGCATCGTCGACTGCCGTCCACGCGGCGGCATTGATGATGGCCCTCGGTTGCAGCGAGTCGAGTACGTCGTCCAGTGCACCCGGGTCGGCCAGGTCGCAGCAAACGTCGGCATCCTGGCGGGCACAGGTCACCAGGTCGGTCATCCGTGCACGGAGGTGACGCCCGAGTTGCCCGTTGGCACCAAGCAGCAGGCAGCTCATGACGGCAGGCGATCCCGCGGCACCTCTGTCAGGGCAGGCGCACGCGCATCCTTTTCCGACACACCGGTCGGCGCCAGCGGCCAGTCGACGCCGATGTCGGGATCGTTCCAGGCGATGGCGGCATCGTACTCGCCCCGGTAGGGTCGGGTGCACAGGTAGTTGAAGGTGGCCGACTCGCTCAACACCTGGAAACCGTGGGCAAAACCCTCGGGAATCCAGAGCTGGCGATGGTTGTCGGCATCGAGCTCCACCGCCGTCCACTGACCGAAGGTCTCGGATTCCGGGCGGATATCGACGGCCACGTCGAACACGGAACCGGCGCTCACCCAGACCAGCTTGCCCTGAGGCTCGGGCCACTGGTAATGCAGGCCGCGCAGCACACCGCGCGATGATTGCGAGCAGTTGGACTGCACGAAAACCGGCCCGATACCGTACTCCGCGTAGCGCTCGGCACGCCAGGTCTCGAGGAACCAGCCACGATCGTCACCGAACACACGCGGCTCGACCACGACAACACCCGGCAAGTCGGTTTCGACCACCTTCATGGCTGATCCGCGGTGCGTGCGACCATGCGCAGGTAATCACCGTAACCGCTGGAAACCAGCGGCTCGGCCAGCTTGAGCAACTCGTCGGTACTGATCCAGCCCTGGCGGAATGCGATTTCCTCGGGACAGGCCACCCTCAAGCCCTGGCGCGATTCCAGGGTCTCGATGTAGCTCGACGCCTGTTGGAGGGAGGCGTGTGTCCCGGTATCCAGCCAGGCATACCCACGCCCCATGCGCTCGACTGTCAGGTCGCCGGCTTCGAGGTAACGACGGTTGAGGTCGGTAATCTCGAGTTCGCCGCGTGCGGAGGGTTTCAGCGACTCGGCAAAATCGCAGGCACGCTCATCATAGAAGTACAGTCCGGTGACGGCATAGTTGGATTTTGGCCGTTCGGGTTTTTCCTCCAGCGACAGCACCTGGCCTTCGGCATTCATTTCCACCACGCCATAGCGCTCGGGATCGCTCACCCAGTAGCCGAACACGGTCGCGCCCTGTTCCCGATCATGGGCATGCTTGAGCAACTCGCGCATGCCGCCGCCGTGGAAAATGTTGTCGCCGAGGATGAGGCAGGAGTGCTGCCCATCGACGAACTCACGACCAATAATGAAAGCGTCGGCCAGGCCACGCGGCTCCTCCTGCACTGCCCACTCAAGCTCGATGCCCCACTGGCTGCCGTCTCCCAGCAGCTTGCGGAACAGTGCCTGTTCGTGCGGCGTGGTGATGATCAGGATTTCGCGAATCCCGGCCTGCATCAGCGTCGAAAGCGGGTAATAGATCATCGGCTTGTCGTAAACCGGCAACAGCTGCTTGCTGATCACCTGCGTAATCGGGTAAAGCCGTGTGCCGGCACCGCCGGCAAGGATGATGCCTCGTCTGTTCATCGCTTCATTCTTCAAGTCAGTTTGTCCCTGCGTCCGGACCGCGCGTCGGAACCGGTGACCACTGAGGTCGCAATGGCCGCCGCGATTACTGTGGAACGATCCATCGGACCGGGCAAAAGGAGTCTACTTCGAACGCAACCGGGATGTGCCGAGGCGCTCCGAACGGTAGCGACCGTCTCGAATGCGTTGCCACCAGTCACGGTTGGCCAGGTACCAGTCCACGGTGTCGGCCAGCCCTTCGGCGAAGTCGACTGACGGCTCCCAGCCCAGTTCATCGTGAATGCGGCCGGCATCAACGGCGTAGCGGCGGTCATGGCCCGGACGATCGGTGACGAATTCGATCAAGTCACGCCGAGGTCGCTCCCCCGGCGCGCGCTCATCAAGCAGGTCACACAGCAAGTGAACCACGTCGAGGTTGGCCATTTCGGCGTTCCCGCCGACATTGTAGACCCGCCCCGGCTCTCCTGCTTCCAGCACCCGCTGAATCGCCCGGCAGTGATCGGTCACGAACAACCAGTCGCGTCGTTGCTGACCGTCGCCGTACACGGGCAGGCGCTCACCCTCGAGGGCGTTGATCAGCATCAGCGGGATGAGCTTCTCCGGAAACTGGAAGGGCCCGTAATTGTTCGAACAATTGGTGATCATCACCGGCAGGCCATAGGTCCGGTGCCAGGCACGGGCCAGGTGATCGGCAGCCGCTTTCGATGCCGCGTAGGGAGAGTTGGGCGCGTAGCGGTGTGTCTCGGAAAACGCCGGCTCACCCGGTGACAGCGTGCCGTAGACCTCATCCGTCGAGACGTGCACGAAGCGAAACGACTCGTTTCCGCCCTGCCGGTAATCGAGTGCCGCATCAAGCAGCGTCTGCGTGCCGACCACGTTGGTCCGGATGAAGGCTCCGGGATCGTCGATGGAGCGGTCGACATGACTTTCGGCGGCGAAGTGAACCAAGGCATCCGGCTGGTGTTCTTCCAGCAACTGCCGGACCAGGATGCCGTCGCAAATGTCGCCCTCGACTACGATGTGTCGATCTTCAGGCAGTCCGGTCAATGATTCCAGGTTGCCCGCGTACGTCAGCAAGTCGAGGTTGATGACCCGGCAACCGGGGTTGTCGAGCACGTGACGGACAAAGTTGGAGCCGATAAAACCGGCACCACCGGTAACGAGTAGCGTAGTCACAAGCGGATCGGATCAGAATGGGATGTCATCCTCGAGACCGGCACCGCCATCGTCGGGCGGGCCGCTATAGCTGCTGTCCTGACTGCGGTAATCACCGCCGGACTCACCCATGGGGGCACTCCCGCCACGACTGTCGAGCATTTGCATTTCGTTGGCGACGATTTCAGTGGTCCAGCGATCCTGTCCGTCCTGCCCCTGCCACTTGCGCGTCTGGATACGCCCCTCGATGTAGACCTTGGAACCCTTGCGCAGGTACTCGCCGGCAATCTCGCCGAGCTTGCCGAACAGGACCACGCGGTGCCATTCGGTACGTTCCTGTTGCTGGCCAGTCTGGCGGTCGCGCCAGCTCTCGGAGGTCGCGATGCGGATGTTGGTGACCGCACTGCCGCCGGCAGTGTGACGGGTCTCCGGGTCTGCACCCAGATTGCCAATGAGAATCGCCTTGTTGATGCCTCGGGCCATGGCTTCGGCCTCTCCTTTGTCGTGATCCACGGAATGCGCTGCAGTCTAGCATAGCCGGGCATTTCGACCATCGGCAAAATCCTGCACGTCGCGTACGAAAACGCCCCGTATAATTGTCAGTCATGGATCCGATCTCGATACCAACCGCGCCGGCCAGCCTGGAGGAGGTGCTCACACTTGCCGAAGCTGACCGCCGGGCGGTGGATGCACTGATTTCCCGCCGCCTGCAATCCGATGTCGTTCTGGTCAACCAGATCGGTCAATACATCATCGACGGCGGCGGCAAGCGACTGAGACCGCTGGTTCACCTCCTGGCAGCCCGGGCTTCGGGTTACGCGGGTCGAGATCATATACAGCTGGCCACCATCATCGAGTTCATTCATACCTCCACCCTGCTGCACGATGATGTCGTCGATGAATCCTCTCGCCGGCGCGGCAAGGCTACCGCCCATCGAATCTGGGGCAATGCCGCCTCGGTGCTGGTGGGCGATTTCCTCTACTCGCGCAGTTTCCAGCTGATGGTCGAACTCGACAACATGGAGATCATGCGAATCCTGGCCGACACCACCAACACCATTGCCGAAGGCGAAGTCCTGCAGCTGATGCAGATGGGCAACGCCGGACTCGGGGTGGATGACTATTTCCAGGTGATCTCCGACAAGACCGCCTGCCTGTTCGCTGCCAGTGCCCGGCTTGGCGGTGTGCTTGGCCGGCTCGACGGCAAGTCATGCGAGCATCTGGCCGATTACGGTCTGTACCTTGGACAAGCTTTCCAGATCACCGACGACGTGCTCGACTACCGTTCGAATGACGGTGAACTGGGCAAGAACGTGGGCGATGACCTGGCCGAAGGCAAAGTCACCCTGCCGCTGATCCTGGCCATGCGCGATGCCGATCGCGAAGACAGTCGCCTGCTACAGGAAATGATCGAAGCCGGCGGCAGTGATCGGCTCGACGAAGTGCGACGCGTCATGGAAGCCACCGGAGCGCTGGAGCAGGCCATGGCGGAGGGCCGCGGCCTGGCCCAACGGGCCATTGAAGCCCTGGCAGTGCTGCCGGACAGCCCCCAGCGCCAGGCACTGGAATTTCTGGCCCACCATGCGGTGGATCGGACCCTCTAGTGGGCCATGCGGTTAATTAGCCGCATGGCCCACTAGGCCGAACATCGACCCTGCCTGGCTCATCGTGCGATCGAGCGGGCAGCGGCGGCAAATCGGCTGCCACGCTCCTCGAAATCGCGAAAGTGCGGAAAGCTTGGTGCCCCGGGTGACAGCAGCACCACACTGCCCGGCCGACTGATTTCGTGTGCTGTTTGCACGGCACTCTCGATATCAGCAGCGGCATGCACCTCGATCACTTCTGGTCCCAGCGTCTCGTGAAATGACTGCGCAATGTCTTCACCGTTGTCGGGCAGGGTCACCAGCGCCTGCAGTTCGTGTCCGCGGCACCATTCGACGACCTCCGACCAGTCGGCCGGCCGGGCCAGGCCACCGGCAATCAGCGTGACCGGTTTGTTGCCGACCGCCTGCAGGGCGGCCAGCGTCGCATGCGGGCTGGTTGCGATGGAGTCGTTGATCCAGCGCAGCCCGCCGCTGTCGGCAACCGGCTCGAGTCGATGCGGCAAGGGCTGAAATCCGGCCAGCGCGGGCACCAGTTCATCCACCGCAAACCCCAGCAGCATGCACGCCTGAAGGGCAAGCGCCATGTTGTCGAGATTGTGGCGTCCGAGCAGCGGGAGCCTGCCCGAATCGATCAGCTCCCGTCCTCGCAGTGAGAGACCGTCACCCCGACGCTCGACACAGGGCGCGCGATTACCCGTCACCCGGCCAACGACATCGGCCGTGGCTTGCATCAAGACCGGGTCACGTCCGTTGACCAGCAGCGGACGCCCCTCGAGCAACCTGGCGATGCGCAGCTTGCTGTCGACATAGTGCGCAAGGCTTCCGTGCCAGTCCAGGTGCTCGGGGAACAGCCGGGTCATCAGCCCCAGCTCCAGCCGCCCTTCGATATCGGCCAGCTGATAGCTCGACATTTCCAGCACCACCAGCGCGGCATCGGTATCCAGGTGGTCGAGCAGGGGGACGCCGATATTGCCGGCCAGCAGCACGTGCTTGCCACCTGACTCGAGCAGATGGGCCAGCAGCGACGCCGTGGTGCTCTTGCCCTTCGACCCGGTCACGCCGATCACGGGCAGGCCCGCACGCTCGGCAAACCAGATTGAGCCCGGGTTGACGACCTGTCCGCCCCGCGCGCGGTAAGCGATCAAAGCCGGATGGTCAACCGGCACGCCTGGAGAACGCAGCAGCACATCAAAGGCCTGCAGGCGATCATCGAATGGACCGGATTGCGACGGCAGGCCCGTCGGCACTTCTCCGCGTTCGACCAGGACCGTCACGTCGGCGTCGGCATGTCGCTCGCGCAGGGCGCGGACCGCGCTTCGCCCTTCCCGCCCATACCCGAGCACGCCCACCCGGCAGCGGGCCAGGGCGTCAAGCGTGGGCGAGGAGATCATCGGGAATCAGGTGGTTGCCGCAGGGGCGACAGAGTTCGTCGATCGACGGCACATCCATCCCCTTGAGCCGGGGCAACAGCGCACGAACAACCGCATGATCTCGCCACGAATCCTGAGCACCGAGCGCGACGATTGCCGCGCGTGCCTCCACCGCTTCACCAACACACTCGAAGGGCTTGGAGCCCTCGAGCGCCAGCAAGTGGCCAAAGCCCTGGATCTGCGCGGGGTCGGACAGCAAATCACGTCCGAAGATATCGCTCAGCCGCGGCGGTGACAGAAACGGAGCCAGCGCAAGAAACACGAAATGGCACTTGGGACATCGCCCGCACCAGCGCTGCGCTTGCCTTCCGTCGAGGTGAAAGTTGCGATTGCAGGAAGAAAACACATCATGATAGCGATCAAGCCCGGCAAACTCGCGACAGATGGCCAGTTCGCGATCCCGCCTGAGAATGGAAAAAACCTCGAGATCGGCGGCAATATAGCGCCTGACCCACTTCATGAACATGCGTTCGAACACAAAGGACTTGGAAAACTGGTGATTGACCGCGCGCCCCCGATCATCGAACAGGGTCTGCTCATCGGCGGAACGCTCATTGGCGAACACGACCCGCTTGTAGTCGCCGACCAGCGCCAGAATCACGAGCACTGCCGAGTTGATCGCCGTGATCGGCACATGACCGTTGAACGCGCCACGCCGATTGAAATCGCCGAGCAGCGGATCGACCCGGCGATGAACCACCCGGTGAGTCTGGCCAGCCGCCGTGGCCACATCGGCGATCAGGCGAGCGCTTCCAACCTGAACCGTGGTCACGTTCTCTCCGGCCGCACGCAATCGCTCCAGCGCGACCAGCGAATCCTTGCCCCCTCCCATCGGAACCAGCGAGCGGCGACGGAGGGCCAGATCCAATGACGGCTCGACCGACTGCTCCGGGCCCTCGAACCGGGGCCACGCCTCCGCATCCAACCGATTGCACCAGGCAAATTCGGCCAGACCCTCCCGCCACAAGCGGGTCAGCCATGCCGCTTGCCAACGGTCCGGAGCATGGCCGGCAAACTCAACCACCTTCGGACAACCTGCCTTCCAGTAACTGACGCCCGCCGTCCAATGGAGAAGATCGAGTGCATTTTCGATGGCGGCAAGACGCCGGTCCGGCCAATCCAGAGGCGCACCGGGCAACGTGAAGCACTCGACCAGCCCGACCCCATCGAGTTCATACTCGAGCCGAACCTCGCCGGTCGCCGGATCCAGGCCGCGACCGAGGAAGCGAAAGCGGGCGCTGTCTTCCCGTCGCCATCGCATCACAGGCGAATCCAACCGCGCCTCAGTCGCCGGCTGCGGCATCAGGCACCATCCGCTCATCATCCTGTCGCGCCCTGGGCCAGGCACGCAACACCGCGTTGACCAGCGTGGCCAGGGGTATGGCGAAGAAGACCCCCCAGAACCCCCAGATCCCGCCGAACACCAGCACGGCGATGATGATCGCAACCGGATGCAGATTGACCACCTCGGAAAACAGTATGGGCACCAGCACGTTGCCGTCCAGCGCCTGGATGATGGCGTAGGCGATCATGACGTACCAGAAACTCGCTGTCAGCCCGAATGTCACCAGGGCAACCAGGGCCACCGGCAGGGTCACCACGGCGGCACCGATATAGGGGATGATGACCGATACACCGACGAGCATGGACAGCAGCATGGCAAACGGCAGGTTCAGGAAGGTGAACACGGCGTAGGTCACCACCCACACGATCAGGATTTCGAGCACCTTGCCGCGAACGTAATTGCCGATCTGCGCGTCCACTTCCTGCCAGACACTGGCCGCCAGCGCCCGGTCGCGAGGTAGGTAGGAACGAATCCAGCTGACCAGCAAGTCCTTGTCCTTGAGGAAGAAGAACACCAGTACCGGCATGAGGACCAGGAAGATCAGCAGGCTCACGGCCCCCATGACCCCTGAAAGCGACACCAGCGTCGCACCATAATTGACCAGCTCGGTCCCGAGATTGTCGAGCATGCGCGAGAGCTGCTCCTCGGAAATCAGGGCCAACTGGTGCTCGGCCTCCTCGGTCGCCACCAACTGCTCGCTGACCTGCGCGTCCTGCACATCGGCATTGTCCGGATCGGCGGGTGCAACAATCTGTGGATAGCGCTCGGGCAGTGTTGCCAGCCAATCCTGGGCGTCTGAGATGTAACCAGGCAGTTGCTGCACGATGACCGCCAACTGGCGTGTCAGCATGGGCAAAACACCGAAGATCAGGAAAAACAGGGCGGCCAGGAACGCGGTAAACACGCTGATCACGCTGGCCAATCGCGGCAGTCCGACGCGTTGCAGCCGTTGCACACCGCCCTCGAGCAGGTAGGCAATGATCAGGCTGGCCACGACCGGCGTGAGCATTCGCCCGAACATCATCACGACGACGACGCCGAGAACGAGAAAAAGCGCCAGGATGACGACCTGGGGATCGGAGAAGTGGCGTTGGTACCACTGGCTGATTCGTTCGAACATTCCGGGATTATAAGGCCTCTGGTGCACTGTAACCGGGCCCGGCCCGGGTGACCTTCCCCGCCAGGAGGTCACCGGGCAATTTGTCGTTATTGCTCAGGAGTGTTGTTGCAAGCGGGGATCATAATGTCAGGGGGATCAGAATGTCAGACTCCACAGGGCCTGCACTTCGAGGCTCTGGTCGAGCTTGTCGCTGACCACCCCCAGCACGTTGCCGCCGAAAGTCGCCTCCGGGGGCGCATAAGCGGCGTTGAACTGAACACGGCTGTTCCCCAAGCCCTTCGAAACCCCCATCAGCATGGAGTTCTGGGCCAACTCCGGACTCAGCGCAGATGCCAGGGACGGTACCGTTGGCCGCGGCTGGGAACGGGTCTGGTAGTCGAAGTACAACTCGAGGTCGTTTTCGCTGCGCCAGCTCCAGCCCAGGCTGTAAACGACCAGGTCATCCCACGCGAACTGCGGGCTACCGCTGTCGCCCAGCAATGCTGTAAAGCGGGCCGGTAGTGAACGACTGGCAAACGCCCCGACCTCGCTGTAGAAGATCTGGGAAACACCCACATTGAAGCGTGTTCGTTCCGTTGCATTCAACGCCACTCCGACCTGCAGGCGGGACGGAATATCCAGTTCGGCCTGGGCACCATGCACGCCACGCACACTGGCGAACTCGCTCATGTCGATGCGGGACTGGAAGGCCGCCTCCAGGGCAACCCCCTCCATCAACTCCCCGCTCAGTGCGAACCGCAGCCCCGCACCGTGCGCTACTTCACTCGGAATCGGGTCATGCGACAGCCAAGCGGTTGATCCGCCAATCGGATCCTCGTGCTCATACAGATTCATGCCGGAAGCACCGAAGCGCTGGCTGGCCAGAATGGCCGATACCGTCAGCGCACTGTGCTCGGACATGCGATGAGTCAGTCCCGGCATCACCAGGGACTGGTTGAATCGGTAACCGTCGGACAGCGCCGTGCGGCCATTGGATGCGTCCGAAAACAGCCTGCTGGAGTGGGAATGCCTCAGTGACAATCGCAGCGACGGACGATCCTTGTCGATCATGGATCGCGCAAAGTCAGGCACGATATGCCAGTCATCCAGCTCCAGCCAGCTGATACGAGGCTCGTCGACGACCGTGAGTCGGTCGAGACTCGGGGTCAACTCATGGATCAGGTACTCTTCCCAGGGTCCGAGTTCGAAGCTGATCAGGAACCAGGCAAGCCCGGCGGAACTCTTGGCATGCAGGCCATGCGGCGTCATGGCCGACTGCGCCATTCCGGTGGTGGCCATCAGGCTTGCCGTCAGCAGAATTGTCGCGATCCGGTGGTTCACGGTTTTCGGGCAGTCTGGAGTTGACGACAAGTTTAATCCCCTACTTGGTAAAAATACAACGCCTGTTGCGATAATTTTTCGGCCCGCCGCCAAACCGTTGTTATTATTGAATCCCCCAGCCGTCAAGTGTTGCAAATGCACAACAATCACTGCGTATTGACCATTGCAGGATCGGATTCCTGCGGCGGTGCCGGCATTCAGGCCGACCTGAAGACCTTCACCCGGCACGGCATCGAAGGCGCCAGCGTCGTGACGGCCATCACCGCCCAGAACACGGCGGGTGTTACCGCGGTCGAGACGCTGTCACCCGGATTCGTGCAGGCCCAACTCGACGCGGTCCTGTCCGACCTGCCAATTCGTGCCGCCAAGACCGGCATGCTGGCCACCGCGCCCATCATCGAAACGCTGTCCGAGGGGCTGGCTGGACAGCCGACGATCGAACTGGTCATCGACCCGGTCATGGTCGCCACCAGCGGCGCGCGACTGCTCGACCCCGATGCCGAGCGGGCCCTGATCGAACTTCTGCTGCCGAAAGCCGCCCTGGTCACCCCGAACCTTCCCGAAGCGGCGGCGCTGACCGGACTCCCGGAAGATTCACGGCCCGAACAGCTGGCCGAAGCCACCCTGGCCACCGGCTGCGACGCCGTCCTGATCAAGGGCGGTCATGGGCACGGCCGCCGTATCGAAGACCTGCTGGTCACCCCATCGGGCCGCAGCACGATTTCGCACGAACGCGTCGATCGACGCATCCACGGCACCGGCTGTGCACTCTCGGCCGCCATCACCGCCCGGCTGGGCCGAGGCGAAGATCTGGAAGCCGCCACGAAAGCGAGCATCGAATGGTTGCAGCGAATGATTGCCGGCTCCTGGCAACCGCTGAAGGGCGAACTGGCGATGCTGCCGTTCGGGACTCAAAACGGGAAACGGGAAACGTAAAACGGAGGCGAGCCTATCGCTCTTATTAACCCGGCAGGTATGTAGATCGCATTCAGCCGCCGTGTGGCTTTCGGCAGCAAGGCAGCGAAACGCCTCTGTAGCACTCCTACAGCAAGTTTCGATAACGCAGTCTGCCGAAAGCCACACGGCGGCCTGTTATTTGAAATCAGCATGTTAGGGGCTTCAAGCAAGGCCCGACTCTGCGTTCTCGCTCTTGCCAATGGAATCACCATTGGCTGCGAGCGACGCCTTGATTCGGACCCTGCTTGAAGCCCTGAATGTGATCTACATACCTGCCGGGTTAATAGTGTTCGATTGGTGGCCAATGGCAGGGCCACGCCGTTGGCCACCGCGTCAAACTAGCGGCCATCAGCAATCCCCCATTTTACGTTTTACGTTTTACGTTTTGACGTTTTCACGGTCCCAACCGCTCGCAGATCGCGTCGGTAAAGCTCTCGGTGGTGCCGTCACCGCCCAGGTCCGGGGTCGTGCGGTCGGCTTTCTCGATGACATCGGCAATCGCCTTTCGGATGCGCGTCGCATTCTCGTACTGATCAAGATGCTCGAGCATCTGGGCAGCAGCAAGCAGCAGTGCGCACGGGTTGGCGATTCCCCGGCCGGCGATATCCGGCGCCGAACCGTGAACGGCTTCGAACATGGCCGCACGGTCACCGATGTTGGCACCGGGCGCGAGCCCGAGCCCACCGACCAGGCCGGCACACAGGTCGGAGAGGATGTCGCCGAACAGGTTGGTGGTCACCATCACATCGAACTGCTCGGGGCGCATGACCAGCTGCATGCAGGCATTGTCGACGATGATGTCGTTGAACTCGATATCGTCGTAATCGGCCGCCACTTCACGGGCGACACTCAGGAACATGCCCGACACATCCTTGAGAATATTGGCCTTGTGGACGGCGGTGACCTTCTTGCGACCGGCACGCCGGGCCAGATCGAAGGCGAAGCGGAGTACCCGCTCGCAGCCTTTTCGAGTGACCACCATCTTGGATTCGGCGCGACTGCCATCGGGAGCGGTGAACGCACCTTCGGCCAGGTAGGCCCCCTCGGTGTTCTCGCGCACCGTGATCAGATCGATATCTTCGTAGCGTGAGGCGGTGCCCTTGAAGCTGATCGCCGGCCGGACATTGGCGTACAGGTCGAAATGCTTGCGCAGCGCCACGTTGAGCGACTTGAAACCACCCCCCACCGGCGTGGTCAGGGGCGCCTTCAGCGCCACCCGGTTGCGCTCGATCGATTCCAGCGTTGCCGCCGGCAGCAATTCTCCCGTATCTTCCAGAGCAGCCAGGCCGGCGGGCTGAAAGTCATACTCCAGCCCCGCGTTCAGCGTGTCGAGCACGCGAAGCGTGGCATCCATGATTTCGGGGCCGATACCGTCGCCCCGAATGACGGTGATTTGCTGCGTCACGCGTGATTATCCCAGTTTGTTGATGCAAAAGAGAACGATCCGGTCGGGCATGCACCCCACCGGCCAGCCAGGGGCCTGAAAGCCCGGATCAACCTCGTATTATAGCCGCAGCAACAAGCCCGGTCAGTCAGACCTGGGTCGCATGGGAATCACTCTGGGGCGCCACGTTCGTCGACACCTCATGCCGCCAGCATGCGGTCGAGCGCGCCCTCCTGGTCCAGCGCATCGAGGTCGTCGAAGCCGCCCACATGCTCATCACCGATGAAGATCTGCGGCACGGTACGGCACCCGGATCGCTCCATCATTTCCGCGCGCTTTTCCGGCTCCACGTCGATCGATACCTCTGTCCAGCTCACGTTCCTCGAGCGGAAAAGTTCTCGCGCCAGAACACAAAAGGGACATGAGGCGGTGGCATAGATAACGACTGGTTTGTGGTTCAAGACTGCACTTCCGTTGTTGGGCCATTCACGGGGGTCGATCGGACTGCCGGCATCACATCGGGATGCTGTAGGTCAGTCGCTCACCATTGTAAAACTCGATCTGCTCGGCATCGGGGTTGTAACGGATCCGGATATTGCCCTGCGAGCCGTCGAGCGAGATGAAATCGCCGGCGGCAATGCGGATCGCTTCACCCGAGTCGATACGATCGATGACGATACCGGCCCTCGAAGCCGGAGCGTACTCGGCATAACCGAACTCCGGGCCGGCCAGCACGATACCATAGCGCGGTTTGCCGGCGGGATGATCGTTGCTGGTCATCACTCCAAGGCCGAACTCCGTCGGGGCACTACCCCCGTTGACGATATCGATCCCGCGAACGATGGCTGGCTGATCGGAGTAATTGAAGCCATTGACCTCCATGCCCACGGCCGGGCGGCCGCTGTAGGTCACGGCGATGCTGTTGGACCCCCACACTACCCCGCTCTCACCTTCGTTTTCCGCGTACAGCGTGGCGCCAACGGCCCGACCGCTACCGGCGAGGCGCGCCATGGCGCCGAGCGCACCCGTATCGGCCTTCTCGCCCTCCGGTATCACGGTGTAAAAGGCTGAATTGTCAAAGCTGTCGGCCGTGGCCGTGGTACTCACCACCAGCGGCGCCTCTCCGGTACCGTCTTCGTATCCCCATATCCGCAGGATCGGCTCGGTGCCGTCCCCAAGCACCAGGCTGCCGACCGCCGTCCCCATCACGGCGGAAAAAAAGGAAACCGCGGCGACACTGCCCAGCATGGTCATCGAATGGCGCATCACTCAATCCTCCTGGCAATCATGTATTCCTGAGCATACACCGGTTCAAATGCACCAGTCCGGCTTGGGTAATCCACCGTACTTGCAGGCCAGTCGAACCGGGCCGTCGGGAAACAGCCGATACAGGTCGCGGCTGGAACCCTCGCCGTGCCGCTCCCGCCAGGCAGCCACCACCACCCGCATCAGCGGCGGATTGCCGTAGCGGGCGTGGTAGGCGCGCACGAACTCGATCAGCCACCAGTGATCCGCCTCCAGCTCGATCCCGTCGCGATCAGCGACCAACTCGGCCACTTCGGGAAACCACTGGTCGGAATCGATCAGGAAACCCTCGGCATCCAGGCCGATTTCGCATGTCCCGACATGCAGGATTTCGGCCACACGGCTCACAGGACGAGAACCCCGCGAGCGCCTGCGGTCAACCGCTCAAGCCCTTCCTCGTCGAGCACTTCGACCGGAAGCTCCGATTCGAGATCACCATCGCCGAGCACATGGACGCGAGCCAGGTCGAAATCCACCAGCTGCCGCCACTGACGGCCCCACCCACCGACCAGGTGCTGGCGCCCTTCGCCGGTGAACACCAGGGTGATGGGGAGATCCAGGCTGACACCCGCCAGTACCATCTCCAGCCTCTCCCGACTATCCGGCTCGGACGGTACGGAGTCGATGCGGACCACCCACGGATCCGCCAGCGAGGATTCCTCCGGGGCATGTGTCCCTCGACCCGCGATCCGATAGCCAGTCGCCAACCGGTGCCAGAAGCGAACCAGGCTCGAGATCACGAATGGCGCCAACAGGGTGTGGGAATGGCGACGTTGCCAGGCTGCTGAACACACTTCCAGCCTCAACCTCGAATCCCCGGACAGCCCGACCCACTGGTCTGAATATCCGGGCATTGCGTGATCGACTCCATTGCCGTGAAAGAAAACCACCACTTCACCGGTACACTCCCGTAGTGCCCGGGAAGCCTCATCAACTGTTTCGGCCGCCGTGCCCGACAACGGCGCGGAACCGACCAGTACAATCGAGTTGTCGTCAGTGGGCGCTTGCATCAAACTGTTGTGCGTTCCTGGAGTCTTCGGGTTGAAACAACGCCACTGATTTCTGGTCTCAGGAGAGCATGAGAAGACTGATTCCACAACTGGCGCTGATGGTCGCCATTGTATCGCTCACCGGCCTGGTCGGGGCGCAGACGCTGAAACTGCCCGACATGGGCGGCACGTCGACGCGTGTCCTCTCGCCCGAGGACGAGCGAACCTTCCCGAAGGATTTCGAGCGATTCCTGCGGGCCAGCCGGCTGTTGATCGAAGACCCGATGATCCGCGGCTACTTCGAGGATATGGGCTATCGCCTGGTGTCCCATTCCAACCGTCCATCATCGGGCTTTCATTTCTTCGTCATCAACGAGCCGTCCATCAATGCTTTCGCCGCGCCCGCCGGGGTCATCGGCCTGCATTCGGGACTGATTCTGGCCGCGCACGACGAGAGCGAGGTAGCCGGCGTGGTGGCCCACGAAATCGCCCATGTCACCCAGGACCACCTTGCACGCAGCATGGAACAGGCCCAGCAGGTCTCCTTGCCCACGCTGCTGGCGACGATCGGCCTGGCACTGGCCGCCGGTGCCGCCGGTGCCGGGGCCGACGCCGGCCAGGCCATCATCATGAGCGGGCTGGGACTGGCCCAGCAGTTCCAGATCACCCACACTCGCCAGAACGAAGCCGAAGCCGACCGAATCGGCATCGGCCTGCTGGCCGATGCCGGCTACGATCCGCACGGCATGACACGTTTCTTCGAACGGCTGAACATGCACATGCGATCCATGGGCCAGGGTCCGCCCGAATACCTGCGCACGCACCCGCTGACCGTCAACCGTATTGCCGAAGCACGTGATCGGGCGGAAATGCTGAACGCGCGGGGCGTCCGGGAAGATCAGGAATTTCACTACGTCCAGTCCAGGCTGCGCGCCCTGATGGTGCAACGACCCGAGCAGGCCGAGCAGTTCTTCCTTGCCCGGATCAACGACGGGACCCGCCCCGAGGCAGCCATGCGCTACGGCCTGGCACTGACCCTGATCCGGGAACGTCGCCTGCAAGAAGCCGGTGAACAGGTCGAGTGGCTGCTCGAAACCAATGCCAATCGCCAGATCTACAGGCTGCTGGAAGCCGAGTGGTTATTGGCCAGCGGTGAGCTGGAGCAAAGTCTCGATCGACTTGAAACCCTTTACGGCAAGTATTCCGGCAGTCGTCTCGTTACCACCCAGTATGCCGAGGCGCTGATGCACGAGCGCGACACGGACAAGGCAGCCCGGGCCGCCGAGATTCTGCGCCATCACTTGCGCCGGCATCCCGGCGACCTTCCCATGACCGAGTTGTACGCGCGCGCTGCCGACCGGGCCGGCGAGCCGGTGCGGGCCACGGAAGCGCTGGCCGAGAGCTACTACATGCGCGGCGGCATCTACGAGGCCATAGAGCAGTTGGAGCGTGTCAGTCGACGTGAAGATCTCGACTACTACCAACGCGCACGCGTCAATGCCCGCATAGACGAACTGCGTGCCGAACAGGTACGCCTGGGCGGGCGCCAACCCTGATCGCGGGTTGTGTTCCTCCCCGGCCGAGCGGCCTGCGTCAACAATTCGTCACCTCACCGCGCTATGGTGAACCCTTTTCCAACGCGTGCCGGCCTGCATGACAACTCATTCCCGCGACAGTCGGACCCGAATCGAACAACCGATCGACGCCCCGGACCGCTGGGAGCATCAAGAGCTGGACGATGCCGGGCTGCTGCTCAACCGGGAGATCAGCCTGCTCACGTTCACTCGACGCGTACTCGAGCTGGCGCGCGACGATCATATCCCCCTGCTGGAACGACTGCGTTTTCTCTGTATCTCCTGTACCAACCTCGATGAGTTCTTCGAGGTGCGAGTCGCCGCGATTCGTCAGCGCATGCAACACGGTGCCAATCAGCCCGGCCCGGATGGACTGACTCCACGCGCCACGCTCACGGCCATCCGGGAAACCGTCCAGGCCATGGTCGAGACCCAGTACCGGGTCCTCAATCGCGAACTGATGCCGGCCCTGGCCGATCAGGACATTCACATTGTCCGGCGCGGCGACTGGACCCGGCGTCAGAGCCGCTGGCTGCATCACCACTTCCGCCGTCAGATCATGCCCGTGCTCAGCCCGCTTGGACTTGATCCGGCACATCCGTTCCCGCGCATTCTCAACAAGAGCCTCAATTTCGCCGTAGCCGTGGAGGGAAGGGACGCTTTTGGCCGCGACAGCGGCATGGCGCTGGTCAGGGCGCCCCGATCATTGCCGCGCATCATTCGCATCCCGCGCAGCTACTCCCGCGGTCCGGACGATTTCGTTTTCCTCTCGTCGATCATCCATGCATTCATCGACGAGCTGTTCCCCGGCATGAACGTACGCGGCTGCTACCAGTTTCGTGTCACGCGCAACAGCGAACTGTTCGTCGACGAAGAAGAGATCGAGGACCTGGCGAGGGCACTTGAAGGCGAACTCATGGAGCGTGGCTTCGCCGAAGCCGTGCGCCTGGAAGTTGCTGATAACTGTCCGGAGTCCATCGTCCACTTTCTCACCAGCCGCTTCGGCCTCGGAGAGGAAGATACCTACCGTTGCGATGGCCCGGTCAACCTCAACCGCATGGTGGCCGTTGCCGACCTGACCGACCGGCCGGATCTGAAATACACACCGTTCCAGCCCCGCACCCCCCGCGCCCTGGAGCACGGTGAACCGTTTGCGGCCATGCGCCGGCGGGACTGGATGCTTCATCATCCATACGACAGCTTCCAGCCCGTGCTCGACCTGGCGCGAGCGGCCGCATCCGATCCCCAGGTCCTGGCGATCAAGCAGACCCTGTATCGCACGGGTGCGGATTCTGCCCTGGTGGCCGTACTCATCGACGCCGCGCGTGCCGGCAAGGACGTCACCGTGGTCGTCGAATTGCGCGCACGCTTCGATGAAGAAGCCAACATCACCCTGGCCACTCGTCTGCAGGAGGCTGGCGTTCAGGTCGTTTACGGTGTGGTCGGCCACAAGGCCCACGCCAAGATGATGCTGATCGTGCGTCGCGAGGGCTCACAGTTGCGTCGTTATGCCCATCTGGGCACGGGCAACTACCACCAGGGCACGGCCAAGGCCTATACAGACTGGAGCCTGATCACCGCCAACAAGGAGGTGTGTCAGGACGTACATCGGGTCTTTCAGCAGTTGACCGGCCTCGGACGGGTCCAGACCCTCAACCGACTCGTGCAATCACCGTTCGGACTGCACGAGTTCCTGCTCGAGCGCATCGACCGGGAGACCGACAATGCCAGGCAGGGCAAGCCGGCCGGGATCGCGGCCAAGCTCAACGCACTCACCGAACCGGACATCATCCGCGCGCTCTACCGGGCCTCGCGTGCCGGCGTCACCGTTCGACTGGTGGTACGCGGCATCTGTTGCCTGCGCCCGGGCGTGCCGGGACTGTCGGAGAACATCCGGGTTCGATCGATACTCGGAAGATTCCTGGAACACAGCCGCGTCTACCACTTCGTCAATGACGACCAACCGGAAACCTACGCATCCAGTGCCGACTGGATGGAGCGCAACCTGTTCCAGAGAGTGGAAATCTGCTTTCCCATTCTCGACGAGCACGCCGCGCAACGAGTCCGCTCGGAAAGCTTCGATCTCGCCTTCGAGGATGACACCCGCGCCTGGGAGCTCAGGCATGACGGGGCCTATGAACTGTGCGAGCCCGGGGGCAATGGCGGTACCGACCTGCAGGAACGACTGATTCGACTTGCCGATGAGGACTGAAACCAACCTGTATGCCGCCATTGATCTGGGCAGCAACAGCTTTCACATGCTGGTGGCGCGACGTGAGCACGGGGAACTGCGGGTCATCGACCGCATCAAGGACATGGTGCGATTGGCCGGCGGCATCGACGATGAAGGTCGACTGGACCCCGGTACCCAGCAACGCGCCCTTGCCTCCCTGTCGCGCTTCGGCCAGCGCATTGCCGCCATTCCCGAAGCCCAGGTCCGGGCGGTAGGCACCCAGACCTTCAGGCAACTCGGTAATCCGGCTGCCTTCCTGATCGTTGCCGAGACCGCCCTGGGTTGCTCCATCGACATCATCAGCGGACGCGAGGAAGCCCGCCTGGTGTTTCTCGGCGTGAGCCAATCCATCCCGCACAGTGATCGTCGCCTGGTCGTGGACATCGGCGGCGGTTCGACCGAACTGGTGATCGGCGAGTCGCTCGACCCGTTGCTGACAGAAAGCATCCCGGTCGGCTGTGTGTCCATGTCGCGCAAGGCCTTTCCCGACGGTCGGCTGGAACCGGAAGCCTGGCGACAGGCGGTGCAGGCAGTCGAGAACGAGCTGCTCGAACTCGGCGGAGAGGTTCGCCGTCTGGGCTGGCAGCAGGCCGTGGGCAGTTCCGGAACGATCAGGGCCCTGGAGACGATGGCGGCCAGCAAACGAAACGAAGCCTCGGCACGCATCACGCTCGCCGAAGTCGAGTCATTGCGCGAGGCCATGCTGGAAGCCGGCCACGTCGACCGACTCGACCTCCCCGGCCTTTCGGAACGACGGCGCCCCGTGATCGCCGGGGGTGCCGTCATCCTCGAAGCGTTCATGAAACACCTGGGGCTGGAAACACTGGAAGTCTCTCCCCACGCCTTGCGCGAAGGCGTCCTGCATGACCTGCTCGGGCGACTCTCTCACCAGGATCCTAGAACTCGTGCGGTCGCGGCCATGGCCACCCGGCACCAGTGCGACCCGGAACAGGCCAGTCGCGTACGCGACTGGGCCTTGCAGGCCGCTGAGCAGGTTGCTGAAGACTGGCAGCTCACACCAATCCATATCGAACTGCTGGACTGGGCCTGCCAGTTGCACGAACTGGGCCTGGCCATCTCTCACGACCGGCACCATGTCCACGGTGCCTACGTGGTCGAACACGCCGACATGGCCGGTTTCAGTCGGCAGGAGCAGGAGTTCATGGCCGCGCTGATCGCCACCCAGAGACAACGACTCGACCAAGGCATCCTCGAGCGGCAACCGGCGCGTCTCCAGGCACCTCTGCGTCACCTGATCGCCATTCTTCGCCTGGCCGTCACCCTCTGTCGCTCGCGACTGGACTCCGACATTCCCGACTTCGCCCTCCAGGCCAGGAACGGGGAGCTGGCCCTGCGACTGCCGGACGGCTGGCTCGAGGCGCACTCGCTGTCGGCACGCGGCTTGTCCTACCAGCAACGCCAGCTTGAGAAACTGGGGATGAACCTCGAGATAGGCGTCCTGTCCAGCGATGAGCAACTCGAACCATGAATGCCTGGCATCCCACGGCCAGTATCGCCGCTCTCCAGCGCCGTGGCGAACTGTTGGCTCGCATCCGTGCCTTCTTTGCCGAACGCGGAGTGACCGAAGTGACCACCCCCGTGATCACCGCCAGCGGCGTCACTGACCCGAACATCGACAGTATCGAACTGGCCGACGGCGCGGGATACCTGCGTACGTCACCCGAGTACTGGCACAAGCGGCTGCTGGCGGCCGGGTTCGGCGACCTCTACGAACTCGGCCCCGCTTTTCGCGAGGGCGAATGCGGGCGACTGCACCAGGTCGAGTTCACCCTGCTGGAATGGTATCGGCGAAACTGGGGGTGGCGGAAATTGGCCGACGAGGTGGTGGCCCTGATCCGGCATTGCCTCGACCGCCCCGAGGAAGCGTTTTCAGTGCGCTATGCCTCCTGGAACGATTGCTTCCGCGAAGTGACGGGAATCGACGGACTGACTGCCGACGATCAGGAGTTGCGTCGGCTGGCCGCCGACGCCCCGACCGGCTGCAACCGCGACATGCTGCTCGACTTTCTGTTCGCGACCCGGGTCCAGGCCGCGTTCCCGGCTGATCGCATCACGGTGGTGCACGACTATCCGTCATCACAGGCCGCTCTTGCCCGGCTCAAACCCGGTGAGCCTTCCGTGGCCGAACGGTTCGAGGTGTTCGCGGGAACACTGGAACTGGCCAACGGCTACCATGAGCTGCAGGATGCCCTTCAGCAGTCCGAACGATTCGAACGGGACAACCGGATCCGGGCGCAATTCAATCGACGCGAAATGCCGGTCGATCAAGCCCTGCTTGCAGCGCTCGAATCGGGCCTGCCCGATTGCTCGGGCGTGGCGCTGGGCGTGGATCGTCTGCTCATGCGATCACTCGACGCGCCGCACATCACTGCAGTGATGCCGTTTCGACCGGGTGATCGTCAGTAGCCATTCCGTCCGGAGGCCGCTCGGCGAGGCGATCGGCAAAACGCTGCCATGCCAGTTGTACCCTCTCGAGCACGGCCAGCCTGTTGGGGTAGACCAATCGTTGTACTTCCAGAACCGGAATCCCGACACGTTTCCCATCGGCACCGGCCAGCACGAGCATGTCATAATCGCCCTCCCGAACCTCGGCCACCGCCTGCTGAAGGGGCTCGGGAACGTCATCGTGCAATGAGAGGTCATCGGCCGAGCTCACACCCAGAAGGTAGCCGTGTCGCCATCCACCGTCGGTCATCTCAACCCTCACCAGGCTCAGAGGGCGGCTGCGAGCCAGCACGGGTCCGGTTCGGGACGGGGCGGCACGGCGCACGGGGACAAGATCCCGCCCGGCCTCGCCCTCGGCTGCCAGGTACAGCAACTCCTCGACCGGACCGGGCCACAGGGGCTCCAGCACGTGCCGGGCCGGCCAGGCGAGCAGCAAGGCGATCAAGACGAAGAGGGCAAGGCCGGCGGACAACTTGCGCAGCACGGCCTTAACAAAAGCTGGCATCATGGGTGAAAATATAGCACGATAACAACAGAATCCTTATCGCCCGGCTCCGGCAGGGGGGCTCGTCAGGGAGCGGCAAGGGCGCTGATTCAGGGAACAGACTGCCGGAGCAATCATGCAAGACGCGATAAAGGTGCGGCCCGCCCGCACCACCGAAATTGCGACACTGGCCAGACTGGTCGAGACTCGCCTGCCCGACATGATGTCGGGCAACAACTGGGCCGACAATATCGAGATGCGTCTGGCCAGCCTGGTTCCCGACCAGGCCTTGCTGGTGGCCACGCGGGGTGCACGATTGGCCGGCATGATCGCCCTTGACATCGATCACCACCGCATCGTCGCCTGTTACCTGGATCCCGAGAATGCCTCGCCGACCACTCCGAAGGAGTTGTTTCGAAGCATCGAACAGGTTGCACTGATTTTTGGTATCCGGACCCTGTTTGGTGTCGCACGGCGCCGCGTCTCGGGATTCATGAAGTCGCTGGGCTACGAAATCACCCCTGGCACCAGTGCCGAAGCGGAGACGGTCGAGATCAGCAAGAACCTGCTGGCAGACGCCGACGAGGAACTGACCAGGATCATCGAGCACTGCGATCGCCTCGGAATCCCGGAGAACTACGGCGCCGTCCATCGCATGCCCCTGGTCCGGGACGCCTCCGAACTGGTCGAGGCCGGACGTGACATTTTCAACCGGGACCAGCGCCTGGCACCACCGGCCGCCGACGCATGGGCAAGAATGAAGGTGGCGGCAGCCAATGCGGGCATCGATCTGCAGCTGGTATCTGCCTACCGCAGCATTGGCTACCAGACCAACATCCTCCAGAAAAAGCTCGGAGAAGGGCAGTCGCTCAAGCGGATACTGAGAGTTTCGGCCCCGCCGGGTTACAGCGAGCACCATAGTGGCCGCGCCATCGACCTGACAACGCACGGCTGCAAACCGCTGGAAGAGGATTTCTCCAAGACCCGGGCCTACGACTGGCTGCGAGCCAACGCGCGTTTTTTCGGCTTTCGCGAGTCCTATCCCAAGAACAACCGTCACCAGTTGGCCTGGGAACCCTGGCACTGGTACTACTTCAAGTCCTGATCTTCTGCCACGCCTCCAGCGCGCGTTCCCGAGAACGTTTCAAATCCACCCCTGACACCGGGTAGTCGAACTTCTCCGCTTCCTGCGGCGCGATCGGCTGGTGGATCCGCCTGCCCTTCCTGCTGGCCAGTTCCGGACACCATCGACGCACATAGCGCCCGTCAGGATCAAACTTTTCGCCCTGAAGCACGGGATTGAACACGCGGAAATACGGTGCCGCATCGGCACCACAGCCCGCGGTCCACTGCCAGCCCTGCGTGTTGTTCGCCAGATCGGCGTCGACCAGCGTATCCCAGAACCAGCGCGCGCCTTCCTGCCATGGGATGAGCAGGTTCTTGGTCAGAAACGACGCCACGACCATGCGAACCCGGTTGTGCATCCAGCCTGTTGCCCACAGTTCGCGCATCCCGGCATCGACCATGGGGATCCCGGTTCGCCCCATCCGCCAGGCCCGCAGGTCGTCGGCATAATCTTGTGCCTTGCGCCAGGGAAAATCGTTGAACGACGGATTGAGCGGCTTGTCGGCCAGGTAGGGATAGTGAAACAGCAGGTGGGCGGAAAACTCCCGCCAGGCGATTTCGCGAAGAAACGACCAGCGCCCTTTCCCCGCGGGCAACTCTCCCGCCTCGTCCAGGGCCCGCGCGACCTGGACCGGAGAAACTTCGCCGAAATGCAGGTGTGGAGACAGGCGGGATGTCCCCGCCGTCCCCGGGAAATCACGTTGACGGTCATAGTCCGCCACCGTTTGCTCGACGAAACGATGCAGTTGTCGTTTTCCGCCCAACTCACCGGGCGCCCATCGATCCTTGAAACCATCGGCCCAGTCCAGCTGCGGCAGCAGCGCCAGACCGTCAAGCTCGAGGCTGGCCGGCCAGCGCTTCGAAGCGGCGAGTCGACATGGTTCCGGGGAAGCAAGCGGCGGCGTCCAGTGCTTCTGCATCTGTTTCCAGAACGGCGTGAACACGCGGTATGGCGAGCCGTCACTCTTCAGCAACTGCCAGGGCTGGAACAGCAGGCTGCCGTTGCAGCTTTCAACCGTCAAACCGTCGTTTCTTAGCGCGTGCTTGACCTTGCGGTCACGTTCGACAAGCAACGGCTCGTAGACCCGGTTCCAGTAGACCGCCTCGGCGCCGCTGGCATTCCGGATGCGCCGCAGTGCCTCGAGTGAGTCGCCCCGAGCAAGCACCAGGCGACTGCCGCGATCGCGAAGCCTCTCGTCGAGCTCGCACAGTGAATGATGCAACCACCAGCGACTGGCAGCACCGCGGGCCCAGTCCCCCTCTGCGGCGGTGTCATCGATGAACACCGGGATGACGTGATCGTGATCGCGACGTGCCCGGTCCAGGGCGGGATGATCGGCCAGACGCAGATCGCGCCGGAACCAGACTATGGCAGTGCTAGGCATATCGCCATGGTGGCAGGCAACGCGTCAAGATGCCATCAAGCAATGGCAATGCGCCCTGCCCGCTTGCTGGAACTACCCGACATTTCCCCGTCGCTGCTGGCGCACAGCGTCCGAGCGCTTCGCCTCCAGTGCCTCGAGATAACCCTCATCGAGCCCGGTGACGTATTGACCGCTGAAGCAGGAACTGTCGAAGCCGGTCAGTTTGTCGTTCTTGCCGCGCACCGCCTTCTCCAGGTCGGCGAGGTCCTGATAGATCAGGCGGTCGGCACCGATTCGTTGACGGATTTCTTCCTCGCTGCGCCCCGAAGCGATCAGTTCGCTGGCTGCCGGCATGTCGATGCCGTACACGTTGGGATGGCGGACCGGCGGAGAGGCCGACGCCAGGTAGACTTTTTTCGCCCCGGCCTCGCGTGCCATCTGAATGATCTGCTTCGAGGTCGTCCCTCTCACGATGGAATCATCGACCAGCAACACGTTCTTGTTGCGGAACTCCAGCGATATCGTGTTGAGCTTGCGTCGAACCGACCGAGCCCGTTCCTCCTGACCGGGCATGATGAAGGTTCGTCCGATGTAGCGGTTCTTCATCAGGCCCTCGCGATACTTGACCTCCAGCATGTGCGCCAGCGGCAGGCAAGCCGTTCGCGATGTGTCGGGCACGGGAATGACCACGTCGATATCGTGATCGGGCCATTCCTTCAGGATCCGTCCCGCCAGCGCCTCCCCCATGCGCAGGCGCGCCTTGTAGACCGACAGGTCATCGATCATGGAATCGGGACGGGCGAAGTAGACGAACTCGAACATGCAAGGGCTGTAGGCTTCGGCGTGCTCGCTGACATGCCGGTGGATCTCACCGTCGAGAGTGATCAACACGCTCTCGCCGGGCGCCAGGTCACCAACCAGTTCGAAATCGAGGATATCGAGCACGACCGACTCGGAAGCCAGTATGTATTCGGTCCCCTCGGACGACTCGCGCCGGCCAAGCACGATGGGACGAATGCCGTGCGGGTCGCGGAAGCCGAGTAGCCCGACGCCGGCGATCACCGCCACGGCGGCATAACCTCCACGACAACGACGATATACGCCGTCGACTGCGGCGAACACGTCACGGGGATAGATCCCGTTGCTAGTGTGCTGGTTCAGCTCGTGGGCGAGGCAGTTGAGCAGCACCTCGGAATCCGATTCGGTGTTGATGTGACGGCGGTCCTCCTCGAACAGTTCGCGACTGAGCTTCTCGCTGTTGATGAGGTTGCCGTTGTGGCCAAGCGCGATACCGCACGGCGAGTTGACGTACATCGGCTGGGCCTCGTCCGGTCGGTCCAGTCCCGCCGTCGGGTAGCGCACGTGACCGATCCCGCAATCGCCGGTCAGCCCGACGACCGATTCTTCCGAGAAGACGTCACGAACCAGACCGATACCCCGGGCCGAGCGCATCCGGCCGTTGTCCAGCGTCGTCATTCCCGCCGCGTCCTGGCCACGGTGCTGGAGAATGGTCATCGCGTCATACAGGCGGGCAGCGACCGGCGATCGTCCCGCGATTCCAACTATTCCACACATTTTTAGGTTTCGGTCTCCGTTGCGGATTCAACCGGCAGGTAAGCCTGTATGGATTCGGGAAAGAAACCGACCAGCCAGGTACCCAGCCTTTCAAACTCGGGCAGCAGGGTCGACTCCTGCCACCACGGATCTTCAATAAACGGCGTGAACGTCGCCACGATCACGGCCACGGTCACGATGGCGATACCCCTCAGGGCACCAAACAGCGCCCCGAGCAGTCGGTCGGTACCACTCAGGCCCGTCCCCGCCACCAGCTTGCCGAGCAGGTAATTGACCAGCCCGCCGACGATCAGCACCAGCACGAACACGCCGACAAACGCAACGATCACGCGCACCGACGGCACCTCGATCAGCCCCTCGAGCTGCAACGACAAGGGGCCGGCGGCCTGCAACGCCGCATAGGCGGCCGCGACCCACACCAGCAGAGAAAACACCTCGCGGATAAACCCGCGAAACAGGCTGACCAGCATCGATACCAGGCAGATACCCAGGATCGCGTAATCGGCCACGCTCATGGATGGCTGACCACGATCCCCTCGAACCCGGCCTCGTCACGGAGGCGATCCCTCAGTGTCTCGGCCTGTTCGCGCTCGGCAAAACCACCGACACGGACGCGGTGGATGGTGCGCCCACCCGACTCCTCGGAGTGTACGAAAGCGTCGTGCCCCAGTTCGGCCAACTGCGCGACCAGTCGATCAGCATTGTTGCGGCTGGCAAACGAGCCCACCTGAACAACATACCCGGAGCGCTCGGGAGCCGCTTCGGCCGCTGAACCCAGTGCGCGCACCGCCGGTTCGACACCGGCAACAGTGGCGGCGATCTGGCCGCGCGCCGTCTCCGCATCGGCACGACTGCCGTACGGACCGGTGCGCAGGCGCCAAAGCTCACTCTGATCGCGCGTCATCCGTTCCAGGGCGACATCATGCCCGAGCTCTTCGAGTCGGGCGACGATCCGCTCTGCTGTCTGCCGGTTGCTGAATACGGCGACCTGGACCATCCAGTCACCATCGGCATCGGTTTCAGCCGCCGCCTGTCGGGGCTCGGGTTCTGGCTCCGGCTGGGGTTCTGGCTCCGGTTCGGGAACGGGCTCAGATTCAAGCTCAGGCTCAGTTTCAGATTCAGGCCCGGATTCTGGCTCTGGCTCAGGTTCGGTTTCGGGAACCGGTTGCTCCCTAACTTCCGGCTCGGCCGGGGCCGGCTCCGTTTCCGCGACCGGTGGCGATTCGGCCTCCGATTCGCGCGGCGGTCTGCGCGCCTGGTCCGGGTCCAGCGGCAACCGGCGCACCTCGCGCTGTCCGTCCGGGCGGTCCGGAAGATCCAGTGCCAGCTGACGAGGTGCACGTTCTCCTTCGCCACCGTCGAACAACATCGGCAGGAAAATCACGGCCAGGGCGATCAGGATGGAGGCACCGATGAGGCGCTGTTTGAGAACCTTGTCCATTGCGCTAGCCTTGCTCTGTCAGGTTGGGCCAAGCCTCGGCCACGGTCCGGAATGAGCCGAAAACAACAATCCGATCATGCGTGCCGGCCCGCTCGAGGGCAAGCTCGACTGCCCGGGGTACGGATTCTACCGTCTCCCGCCGGCCGGAGACAGGGATTCGCGCAAGTTCTGCATCGATGGCGGCGGCAGACCGCCCCCGGTCGCCGTCGATCCCGGCCACCAGCCAATCGCTGAAACAGGCGTCCAGGGCCCGGCCGATCGACCGGACATCCTTGCCGTCCAGTACGCTGAAGACAGCAATGCTTCGCCCGGAGCAAGGCCCCAGCTCTCTGGCCAGCTCGCGAGCGGCCGCTCCATTATGGGCCACATCGACATAGACTGCCGGCGCCTCGGACAGGCATTGAAAGCGCCCCGGAAGCTGCGCCGAGGCCAGACCGCGCGACATTGCCGCTTCGTCCACCTCCAGTCGATCTCCGAGCGCGGTCAGTGCAGCCACCGCACACGCCGCATTGGCAGCCTGCCAGCGCCCGGCCATGGCCGGGCGTTGCAGGCGCAAGGCATGATCACCGACCTGGATGACCAGGCGATCCCCGCTGCGACGCCAGGTCAGATCCCGACCGGCCATCAGCGGTCGCGCCCCGATTCGCTGCAGCGCCTCGTCCAGCGCCGGAGGTCGTCGCTTCTCACCCACGATGACCGGCCGCCCCGGGCGAGCGACGCCGGCCTTCTCGCGCGCGATATCGGCCCGCGTCGGGCCCAGCCAGTCGGTATGGTCCAGCCCGATGGAGGTGATCACGGCCACATCGGCGTCGATGACGTTGACCGCATCAAGTCGACCGCCCAGTCCGACTTCCATGACCATGACATCCGGGCGTGCCTGTCGTGCCAGCACCAGGGCCGCCAACGTCACGTGTTCGAAATAGGTCAGCGCGATATCGCCACGCGCGCGCTCGACGGACTCCAGCGCCGCGGCAATATCGACTGCAACGGCTGGCTTGCCAGCGACGCGCATGCGCTCGCCGAATTCGTGCAGGTGGGGGGAGGTATACGCGAAGGGTCTGAAACCGGCAGCCATGACCATGGACTCGAGCATGGCCACGACCGAGCCCTTGCCATTCGTTCCGGCCACCGTGATCACCGGGCAGTCGGGCGGGTCGGCATTCAGGCGGGACAGAACCGTGCGCACCCGATCCAGCCCGAGATCGATACGCGACTCGGGGCTGCGACGTTCCAGCCGCGCCAGCCAGTCGGCGAGTGGCCGATCACTCAAGGCTGGTGTCCCCCGCCGTCAGTCCTGTTGCTCGTCGGACGGGTCGACCAGCTCCCCTTCGCGCACATTGTCACGGGAGCGCCCATGCAACATCGACAGGAGACTGTAGATGCGCTGGCGTAATTCCCGACGGTCGACGATCTGGTCGATGGCGCCCTTCTCGAGCAGGAACTCGGAACGCTGGAAGCCTTCGGGCAATTTCTCGCGAACGGTCTGTTCGATGACGCGCGGCCCGGCAAATCCGATCAGGGCATTGGGCTCGGCAATGTTGACGTCGCCCAGCATCCCCAGGCTTGCCGAGACTCCGCCGGTGGTGGGATGGGTCAACACAGAAATGTAGGGCAAGCCGGACTCCGCCATTCGCGCCAGGCCGGCTGAAGTCTTGGCCATCTGCATCAACGAAAACAGCCCCTCCTGCATACGCGCCCCGCCCGATGCGGCGAAACAGACCAGCGGCAAATCGTGCTCCAGGCACTCGCGGGTGGCCAGGGCAAAGCGCTCTCCAACCACCGAGCCCATCGAACCGCCCATGAAGCGAAAGTCGAAAGCACAGGCAACCAGTTCCATTTCCAGCAGACGGCCACGCAGAGCAATCAGCGCATCCCGCTCACCGGTAGCCTTCTGACTGGCGTTGATTCGGTCCCGGTACTTCTTGGTGTCACGGAACTTGAGCACGTCGACCGGAGAAAGCGCGGCGCCAAGTTCGACGTGATCGCCCTCGTCGAGAAAAGCCTCGAGGCGGGCGCGACCGGTCAGTGACATGTGGTGGTCACACTTCGGGCAGACATGAAGGTTGCGCTCCAGCTCGGGACGGTAGAGTACGGCATCGCAGGCCTTGCACTTGGTCCACAAGCCATCGGGCACCTTGCGGGTCTTGCCGCCTTCGGTGCGAATGCGCGCGGGCATGAGTTTCTGAAACCAGCTCATTTCAGGCAGTCAGCGTCCGTTGTTTGTCAGGTGAAGGCGCGTTATTGTCCATTGCTTCGCGGATGGGGGCAAGGTATTGACGCGTGACGGCCACCGCATCCTCGGTTCCGCCGCACTCGCCCAGTCGACTGACCAGCGCCGATCCGATGACCACGGCATCGGCGGCTCGCGCCGTCGCGGCCGCCTGCTCGGGCGTGCGAATACCGAAGCCGACCGCCACCGGCAAATCCATCCGTGCGCGGATCCGCTCGACGGCCGGGGCGAGCGAATCGGTATCGAGCGTGGCGGCGCCGGTCACACCCTTGATCGAGACGTAGTAGACAAAACCGCCGGCCAGCTTGGCGGTACGCTCGAGACGTGATTCGGTCGTCGTCGGTGCGACCAGGAAGATCTGGTGCAGCCCTTTCGCGGCCAGGGCCGCACGCATGTCGCCGGCCTCCTCGGCCGGGCAGTCGACGATCAGCAGGCCGTCCACCCCGGCTGCAGCCGCCTGGTCAATGAACAGATCCAGTCCGCGCCGCTCGATCGGGTTGGTGTAGCCCATCAGAACGATGGGTGTATGCGCGTCCTCGCGACGAAACTCGGCCACCATGGCCAGCACTTCGTCGAGATGTGTTCCCTGCTCCAGCGCGCGCGCGCAAGCTTCCTGGATGACGGGACCGTCGGCCATGACGTCGGAGAACGGCATACCGATCTCAAGCAGATCAGCACCGGCCTCGACCGCGGCGCGCAGGACCGGGACGGTCGCATCGGGACTCGGATACCCGGCCGTGATATAAGGCACCAGCGCCGGTCGGCCC
>SKSJ01000259.1 GCA_007123055.1 Wenzhouxiangella sp.
AAGCTTTCCGCACCGCCCTCCTCTTCCGACCACTCGGGGAAGTGATCACCCAAACGTTCGGGGTAGAAACTGAACTGCTCGTCATCGATTACGTGCTGGCAGGGTGTGCCGGCCAGGTCGAACTCGATGTTCTCCGAGAATCCACCGCCGTGCCAGTAAGCCAGGGTGCGGACATGGTTTTCCGGGTAGTCCAGGCACTCGGTGACCAGTGTGGCGTCGACGTCGAGTTGCTCGGCCAGGCGGGCCACCAGCAGGCGGAAGTAATCGCCGCCAGTAAACGGCGCGGTGGCCTCATTGATCATCTCGAGCATGCCGGCGGCGCGTTCATCTGCAGCAGCCATCTCGGCCTTGCGAGACGACGCCGCCCGCGGCCAGCGAGGCAACAGACCGGCAACAAAGGATTTCATGGCAGGGTTCGGGGGCGGACCATCTCACCAAGACTACCAGAGCGGTGCCGCATCGGTCATACGTAGTGGTGCGTAGGGCCGTCGGAAAAAGTCAATCCTCACGCAAATCGATGAACTCTCCGCGTTTGTGAAACACGCGATTGGCGAGGAAGCCTTCTTCTCCGGCCTGTCGCCAGATCACACTCACTGCGTCGCCCGAAACAGCCACATGGGGCGTTCTGCCATCGCCGATGCCGTCGCCATCGAAACGTTGCGGCGCGCTCCAGGTGCGGCCACCATTCCATGAGTGGCTGGCGTGGATGCGGCGATCACCCGAGGCCAGCTCCTGGTACCACGCGACGACCGCCCGCTCGCCCTGCATGGCAACCTGCGCCTCCCGGGCCTCTTCGCCTCCTTCACTGAGCTGGCGGGCGTCACCCCATGACATGCCGCCATCGACGGAATGGTTGACGTAGGTCAGCCATTCGCTCGGATCATCATCGGGGCGTTTGCGCCAGGTGATGACGGCCGCATCGGCCTGCAAGGCGACGTAGGGACTGCGGGAGACGCCGTCGTCCGGCTCGATGGGCTGCGGCGCTGACCAGTTCGCACCGCCATCCGAAGACACTGCGGCATGAATTCGATAGCGATTGCCGTTGTCGGGATCCTGGTACCAGGTCGCGAGCACGCGCTCGCCACCGATGGCCAGCTCAGGCCGCCTGGCCGCCGCGTCATGCGCGTCGATCTGCTGCGGGTCGGACCAGGTCTCACCACCGTCAGCCGAGTGGCGAACGTAGAGATCGGTCTGGTAGTCGGGCCACTCGTTCACCCCCTGAGACCATGCCACCACGGTGCGGTTGCCTTGCGCGACCACGCGGGGGTACATGGCGCGCTGCTCCAGCTCGTCCAGTCTCACGACCGGCCCCCAACTGGCGTCGTCGGCATCGAATCGTCGCCCGAACAATCGTTCGTGATCCGCCCCCGGCTCGCCCTGCTCCCAGACGACAAAGCCGCCATTCTCGGTCAGCGCAACCCGAGGATTGCGCGCATGCCCTTCGACATTATCCAGGCGTTGGGCTTCGCTCCAGCTCTCGCCGGCATTCTGTGAATATACCGCGTAGATGCGGTACTCATCTGACGAATAAGGTCCCTGTATCCAGACGGCGACCGCCTTGCCGTTGGCCATGGCAATCCAGGGATCACGTGCGTTTTCTTCCAGGGAGTCGAGCCTCACCGGCTCGCCCCAACTGGCACCGCCATCGCTGGACCGGGCGCTGAACACACGGTAATCGTCAACCGGGCCATGTTGCCAAATGGCGACTCCGGCCTCGTCCTCCAGGACGACGCGGGGCGACAGCCCATTGCCTTCGCGGCCATCGAGCAGCCATGGGATTTGCCAGTCCAGCCATCGGTACAGTTCGAAGCGATCCTGGAAGATCGTGCCATTGCCGTCAGTCCGTTGGCTGGCATCAAGCATCCCAGCGGACATGACGTTCAACGAGACGGCCAGCGCCATCGCTGCCAACATGCATTGCCCAATGGCAACGTCCGGCTTGTTCAGTGTTCTGGTATTTTCGCCCAACATGAAACTAATCCCCTCTGGTGAAGGCGTTGACGATGCATGCCGCATAGCCACAGCGCAGCGGTGACGATCAGTATATTCGAAACATCTCACTTCTGGATTGATGGGGGTCAAGGGCGATTAGCCGCATGGCCCACCAGTACCACAAACCCACGATTCAAGAGGCAATCGACCGAATGGCAGTCTTTTCGCTACCATGTCGGTCTGTCTTTGCCGGAGCTGGGTTCGCGAATGGAGTGGCTGAGCTGGGAATGGCTGTACTGGCCGGCATGGGCGCTGGCCGTCTTATTGATCCTCGCGGGATTGGCCGGCACGGTGCTGCCGGTGATGCCCGGTGTGCCCATCGTGCTGCTGGGACTGATCCTGATCGCCTGGCTGGACGGCTTTGTCCACGTCGGTTTCTGGACCCTGGCGTGGCTGACGGTGCTGGCTCTGTTGTCGGTGGTCATCGATTTCCTGGCCACGGCCGAGGGAGCGCGACGCTTCGGCGCCGGGCGGCTGGCGATTCTGGGTGCGGCCGTGGGGCTGCTGGTCGGCATCTTCTTCGGCCTGCCCGGCATCCTGTTCGGCCCCTTTGTCGGTGCGGTGATCGGTCACCTGCTGGGCAAGGCCAACCTCGATGATTCCATGCGCGCCGGCGTGGGTGCGAGCATCGGCGTGGTGGTCGGCACGATTTCGAAGGTCGTGATCGCTTTCGTGATGCTGGTTTGGTTCGGGGTGGCTTGGTGGGTTTGAAGTGTGAAGCAGTTAGTAGACCGGGGTTGCATCCCCGGTACTGACGGCGGCTTCAACTGCCACTGGTCACGCGAACCCGGTAGGGGATGATCATGGCGTAGATATCCAGCCGCTCACGCGCCATCAGGGCCATCTCGCGCTCGAGTTCTTCATGGCCGAATGCCAGGGCGCGACGCAGTATCTCGACGGCCATGCGCTCCATGGAATTTTCCGGCACATCGCCGCCGACGCTGATGACTGCCACGTTGGTGACCGGGTTGATCGTGACTCTGAGCAATCCGTCGGGCGATTCTCCAGCAATCTCGCTGGCCACGTGGCTCACCTGCACCAGGTGCCAGCCGAAGATCAGCACCACCAGCAGGCTCATACTCCATATCAACTTCCGCATGACCGATCCTCCTCACTCGGCACGCCGCAGACCTTACCACGTATGGATCTAAAACCGCTAAGCCTGGTGACGCGAACCAACGCCGTCTGTACGGTGTTCTGCTTTCGTTTCAAGCCGTGCCAGAATCGTCGGATGTGCTGAAGCCGAAGCGCATCGGGGCAGCGGCTGACCCAACCCCCACTGTGTCGAGGCACACCCGAACGCTGGCTGATGCGCTTCGCTACGCTCAGCACATCCTGCGGCCGCCAGGCTCCGAGTTATTTGTTCTTCTTTCTTCGTGGTCTTTGTGGTCTTCGTGTAGTTCGTGGTTTCATTAATTCTAGACGAAGGCGCTGACGCAAAGACTGATCAACCCGCCCGAGAAGATGCCCAGGCCGAGGACGGCGACGCCGTTGACGGTGAGGACGGCGCGGAAGTCGACCGGTGCCGGTACTCGCTCGGGCACGTCCGGCTCGTCGAAATACATCAGCTTGACCACGCGCAGGTAGTAGAACGCGCCGATAACCGCAGTGACCACAGCCAGTACGGCCAGGCCGGTGAAGCCGGCCGAGAGTGCTGCGGCGATGACCTGCCACTTGGCGAAGAAGCCGACGAAGACGGGAATGCCGGC
>SKSJ01000046.1 GCA_007123055.1 Wenzhouxiangella sp.
AATGGCGGTCAATCTGCACCGGGCGCAGCTCGTCCGGGCGTCGGCCTGAGGGTCTTTCCAATTCGGATTTCCTTTCTCTTCGGAGGCTGGCAAGGGTACCATGTTGCCCTGTTTCCCGACCCTTTGGAAAGTCATGATCAGGAGCATGACCGCCTACGCGCAGGCCACGGCAGCCTCGGCCAATGGTCAGCTGTCCTGGGAGCTGCGCTCGGTCAACCAGCGCTATCTCGATGTCTCGCCGCGACTGCCGGAGGATTTCCGCGCGCTCGAGCCGGAGTTGCGCCAGCAGCTCAAGGAACGGCTCGGCCGGGGCAAGATCGAGGCCTCGCTGAAATTCCAGGCCGACCCTGCCGCTGCCAGCGCTCGCCTGGAGGTCAACCATGATCTCGCCCGCGCCCTGGTCGACGCTCACGACGAGATTGCCGAGATGGCCGGGGGCAGCGCCGAGCCCGACCTGGTGCATCTGCTCGACTGGCCGGGACTGATCGTGCAGGAGCGCGCCGACATGGACGCAGACCGTGAGCAGGCCGCGACACTGCTCCGCCAGGCCATTGATGCGCTGATCGCCGCGCGCGAACAGGAGGGCCGGGCGATTGCCGAGATGCTGGAGTCGCGCCTGGACGGCATCGAGCGCCAGGCTGCCGCCGTGCGTGAGCATCTTCCCGAGATCCGCACCGCGCTGGAAAAACGTTTCCGTGAGCGCCTGGCCGCCATCGAGGCCCCGGTCGAGCCGGGTCGTCTCGAACAGGAAGTGGTGCTGCAGTTGCAGAAACTCGATGTCGACGAGGAGCTTGATCGGCTCGATGCCCATGTCGCCGAGGTGCGGCGGGTGATGGCGCTTGGCGAGCCGGTGGGTCGTCGGCTGGATTTCCTGATGCAGGAGCTCAACCGCGAAGCCAACACGCTGGGCTCCAAGGCGGCCCTGGCAGAAATCGGCCAGGCGGCCGTGGAGCTGAAAGTGCTGATCGAGCAGATGCGCGAGCAGGTGCAGAATGTCGAGTAGCGCCCGAACCGCTGGCGACCTGTTCGTCATTGCCGCGGCCAGCGGTACCGGAAAGACCAGCCTGATCGCCGCACTGCTCGAACGCTGTCCCCGACTGGCGCTGTCGGTGTCCGACACCACCCGCCCTGCGCGCCGCGGCGAGATCGACGGGCAGCACTACCACTTCGTCGATGTCGATGCGTTTCGGAAAGGCATCGAGGCCAGTCGCTACCTGGAGCATGCCGAGGTGTTCGGCAATTACTATGGCACCTCGCGTGAACGCGTCGAGGCGCTGTGGCGCGAGGGCCGCGACGTGCTGCTGGAGATTGATGTCCAGGGGGCAGCCCAGGTGCGCCAGGCCCATCCGGATGCCGGCATGGTCTTCATCCTGCCGCCATCGCTGTCGACCCTGGGCGAGCGGTTGCATGGGCGCGGTCTGGACGAACCCGAGGTGATCCGGCGCCGACTCGACGAGGCGCGCCGTGAAATCGGCGCCTGCGGCGATTTCGACTGGCTGGTGGTCAATGACGACTTCGATCGGGCCGTCTCGGAGCTGGCCGCGATTGTCACGGCCTGGCCCTTGCGGCGGGCGCGCCAGTCCTGGCGGGTCAGGCAACTGTTGGATGAAGACGCGAACGCGATTACAATAAGGGATTGATTTGCCAGCGCTAGCCGCCGGCAATGCCTGAATGACTGCAAGGAATGACCTGAGACAATGGCACGAGTAACCGTAGAAGACTGCATCGAAGCCGTCCCCAACCGCTTCGAGCTGGTGATGTCCGCCGCACAGCGTGCGCGCATGATCGCCAACGGCGCCGACCCCCTGGTCGACGAGGAATCCGACAAGCCCACCGTGATCGCCCTGCGCGAAATCGCCGAAGGCGAGGTCCACGACGAGAACATCGCCAGCCTGCAGGCCGAGCTGGACGCACGGCTGGCCGCCATGCAGGCCGAGATCCCGGCGCCGCCCGAAGACGACCTGGACTGATCGGGCCGGGACCGGAGGTTCCGCAATCGGTCATGCGCCAGCCCCTCAGTCCGGAAAAACGCTCATGCTCCCCGGTCCGGTCCGCGAGCTGAGGGATCTCCTCAATACCTACCTCGAGCCACAGCAGGTGGCCGTGGTGCTGCGCGCCTACGAAATGGGCGCCGAGGCCCACAAGGGCCAGAAGCGCCGCTCCGGCGAGGACTACATTTTCCACCCCATCGCGGTGGCCCGCATCCTCGCCGGGATGCGCATGGACTTCCAGACCATCGCCGCAGCCATTCTCCACGATACGATCGAGGACACCCACCTCAGTCACGCCGACCTGGAGCGTGACTTCGACGAGCAGATCGCCAAGCTCGTCGACGGGGTGACCAAGCTCGACAAGATGAAGTTCCGCACCCGCCAGGAGGCGGATGCCGAGAGCTTCCGCAAGCTGCTGCTGGCGATGAGTCGTGACCTGCGGGTCATCTTCATCAAGCTGGCCGACCGCTTGCACAACATGCGAACCATCGAGGCGATGAGTCCCGCTTCGCGTCGCCGCATCTCCGCCGAGACGCTGCAGATCTACGCGCCCATCGCCGGCCGGCTGGGCATGAACGAGCTCCGGGAAGAACTCGAGGAGCTGGGGTTCCGTCACCTCTATCCCAACCGTTACCGCGTCATCCGCCGCCGGGTGCGCAAGATGGCCGGTAACCGGGCCGAGATCATCGACTCGATTACCGAGGCCTTCAAGAAACGCCTGAGCGAGGCGGGTATCCCCGCCCGGGTCGAGGGAAGGACCAAGGCAACCTACAGCATCTACTGCAAGATGCGTGACAAGTCGCTGCCGTTCGACGATGTGATGGATCTCTACGCGTTCCGCATCGTCACCCACTCCGAGCCGCACTGCTACCAAGCGCTCGGCGTGGTCCACTCGCTCTACAAGCCCAAGCCCGGAAGCTTCAAGGACTACATCGCCCTGCCCAAGCCCAATGGCTACCAGTCGCTGCACACGGTGCTCAATTCGCCGTTCGACGTCCCGGTCGAGATTCAGATCCGCACCGAGGAAATGGACCTGGTGGCTGAGAAAGGCGCGGCTGCGCACTGGCTGTACAAGGCCACGCCCGACGGTTCGACGGCGGTGCGCGCACGCGAGTGGCTGCTCAAGCTGGTCGAGACGCAGTCGCGGGCCGGCGACTCGGTGGAGTTTCTCGACGCGGCCAAGGCCGAACTGTTCCCCGACGAGATTTTCGTGTTCACGCCGCGCGGAAAGATCATCGATCTGAAAGCCGATGCCACCGCCCTCGATTTCGCCTACGCCATTCATACCGATGTCGGCAATGAAGCAATCGGTGCGGTCATCGACAAGGAAAAGCTGCCGCTCAACACCAGGCTCGAGACCGGCCAGACCGTCGAGATCATCACCGAGCCGGGTTCGGCCCCGGAGCCGGAGTGGCTGGAGTTCGTGGTGACCTCCAAGGCACGCTCGTCGATTCGTTCGCACCTGAAGAATCTCGAGCAGGCCGACTCGGTGGCCATCGGCGATCGCCTGCTCGACCAGGCGCTGGCGCGGCGCGGCACATCGCTGGAGAAAATTTCACAGCGTCGACTGGGCCGTTACCTGAAAAAGCTTGGCCTGGATCGCATCGAGGATTTGCTCATTCGCATCGCCCGCGGCGACATGCTGGCCG
>SKSJ01000223.1 GCA_007123055.1 Wenzhouxiangella sp.
CGACAGCAAGACCGATCACGCATTGGTTGAATTCATCCTGCACCTGGGGCACAAGCTCGACATGCGCGTCATTGCCGAGGGTGTGGAATCCGAGCAGCAGGTGAACCTGCTCAGGCAACTCGGGTTCCGCCTTGTCCAGGGGTACCTGTTTGCCAGGCCGGAAGCGCTCGAAAACCTCGTGAAGAGGCTCGCGCAGAAATAGGCCTGCCCGTAAACGACACCTTGATGCGGGCGGCGTAATGTGTCGCGCCTGCAAACCATCGCCATCGTTGCCTACGGCGAGGCTTTCGATGCCGATATCGAAATCCGGCGTATCGAACTGGTGTCCAGATGACCTCGTTCAGGCGACTCAGGTGTTGCGCAAAACGCGATCGATATCCGCAGCCTCGTGACGCTCGTGGAGCTGTTTCTCCGGCTTGCCCAGACTGCGATTGACGACGCGACCGCGCTTGACGGCGGTTCGTGAGTCTATGGCGCGGGCCCAGCGCAGGACGTGTTCGTAGGACTCGACCTGTAGAAACTCTCCGGCCTCGTAGAGTCGGCCCAGTGCCATCTGACCGTACCAGGGCCAGATGGCCATGTCGGCGATGCTGTAGTCGTTGCCGGCGATGAATTCCCTGTCGGCCAGTTCGCGGTCGAGCACGTCGAGCTGGCGCTTGGCCTCCATGGCGTAGCGGTCGATGGCGTAGCGGATCTTTCTCGGTGCGTAGGCATAGAAGTGGCCGAAGCCGCCGCCCAGAAACGGCGCCGCGCCCATTTGCCAGAACAGCCAGTTGAGACACTCTGTGCGTTGGGCATGCGCTTTTGGCAGGAAAGCGTCGAATTTCTCGGCCAGGTACAGCAGGATGGTGCCGGACTCGAACACCCGCAACGGTTCGGCCTGCGAATGATCGACCATGGCCGGAATCTTCGAGTTCGGATTGATGGCGACGAAGCCGGAGGAGAACTGCTCCCCCTTGCTGATGTCGATCAGCCAGGCATCGTACTCGGCCTCGTCGAAGCCGCATGCCAGTAACTCCTCGAACAGGATGGTCACTTTCTGGCCGTTGGGTGTGGCCAGCGAGTAGAGCTGGTGCGGATGCTGGCCGACCGGTAGTTCCTTGTCGTGCGTGGCGCCGGCCACCGGCCGGTTGATGTTCGCGAAGCGCCCGCCGCTTTCCGACTCCCACTGCCACACGCGCGGGGGCTCATAGCCGTTGTTGTCGTCACTCATCAGTTGATCGGGTTCCCGTGAAAGTCCGGTGGAGAGCGTACAGGATACGGTCGAAGGTGCGGTGTCAACGTGGTGATGTGGTCGGGTTAGACTGACGAGCGTCTGAATCAACCGACCGGAGTCTTACCGATGCACTTGCGCAGTTGCCTGTTTTCTTTCCTGGTTGTCCTGCTTGCCGCTGGCACCGTGGCGGCCGAGGAGCGCCGCCTGACCTCCTCCGACCTGTTCGACTTGCAGTATGCCAGTGAGGTGCGCATCTCCCCGAATGGTGAGCATATTGCCTACGTGCGCACGATCCATGACATCATGACCGATCGTGCGCGCACCAACCTGTGGATGATCGACGTCGACGGCAACCATCATCGCCCGCTCAAGTCGGGCCGGGACAGCTTTTCTTCACCGCGCTGGTCCCCCGACGGCACGCGCCTGGCCTACGTATCCACCGACACGACCGGCAAGACGCAACTTTTCGTTTACTGGATCGACAGTGGCCAGACCGCATTGCTGACCGATCTGACCGAGTCGCCGTCCTCGATCACCTGGTCGCCGGACGGTGAGCAGCTTGCCTTCACCATGCGCGTGCCCGCAGACAAGCCGTCGCTGGCCACGCCGCCCGACAAACCCGAAGGGGCCGAGTGGGCGGCACCAATCACCCTGATCGAGTCGGTGGTCTATCGCTGGGATGGTCGTGGCTACATCGACCCGGGCTTTTCCCACATCTTCGTGGTCTCGGCCGACGGCGGGGCGGCCCACCAGGTGACCTCCGGTGAATACGACCATGGCGGTTCCCTGGCGTGGATGCCCGACGGCAATGCCATCGTGTTCTCCGCCAATCGCACCGAGAACTGGCAGTACGAGCGCAACCAGAGTGACCTGCATCGGGTGAACCTGGATTCCGGAGAGATCGTGCAATTGACCGACTTGCCGGGCACGGCGCGTTCACCGCATGCGTCGCCCGACGGCAGCCGCATCGTGTTTGAACGCGACGACCACCAGGGCCGTCAGTACAGCGAATCGGTGCTGGGTGTGATCGATGCCGACGGCGGCAACCTGCGCGTTCTCGGCGAGGATCTGGACCGGTCGATGAGCGCACCGCGATGGGCCGCCGACGGCCGTGGCATCCACTTCAGTTACGACGATCGCGGGCAGCGCAAGGTCGCGCGCATCGATCTCGACGGTCGCATCACCACAGTGGTCGAGAGCATCAGCGGCACCAGCATCGGCCGTCCCTACCTGAGCGGCGGCTGGTCGGTGGCCGATGACGGTTCGGTGGCCTTTACCGCCGGCACCGCAAAACGGCCGGCCGATGTGCATGTGCTGCCGGTTGGTGGAAATGCGCGCGCCCTGACTGACCTGTCGCGCAATCTGCTCGACCGGCGCGAGCTTGGCGAAGTGCACGAGATCGTCTACGAATCCTCGATCGACGGCACCGAGATCCAGGGCTGGTACCTGACGCCGCCGGGTTTCGATGCCGACCGCGAGTACCCGCTGATCCTCGAGATTCACGGCGGTCCGCACCTGGCCTACGGCCCGCATTTCTCGGCCGAGATGCAACGCTTCGCCGCCGAAGGCTACGTGGTGTTCTACGCCAATCACCGAGGCTCATCGTCCTACGGCACCGAGTTCGGCATGTTGCTGGAATACAAGTACTCGTCGGAATACGACTTCGCCGATCACATGTCCGGCATCGATGCCATGATCGACAAGGGGTTCATCGATCCGGACCGTCTGTTCGTCACCGGCGGTTCGGCCGGCGGCATCGCCGCGGCCTACGCCATCGGCCTGACCGACCGCTTCCGCGCCGCTGCCGTGATCAAGCCGGTCATCAACTGGATCTCCAAGACGCTGACCGGCGATACCTACCTCACCCAGATCGAGCACCAGTTCCCCGGACTGCCCTGGGAGGCGTTCGAACACTACTGGGAACGCTCGCCGCTGTCGCTGGTGGGCAACGTCACCACGCCCACGCTGCTGATGACCGGCGAAGACGACTTCCGCACGCCCATGTCCGAGACCGAGCAGTACTACCAGGCACTCAAGCTGCAGCGTGTCGATACCGCGATGATCCGCATGCCCGAAACCCCGCACGGGATTGCCGGTCGACCGTCACGCCTGATCGCCAAGATCGACAACATCCTGGCCTGGTTCGAGCGCTACGACCCGGCCGCTCAGGATCACTCGGAGTAGACTGGACGACATGACCCGCCGCACCAAGATCGTTGCCACACTGGGCCCGGCCACCGATGAACCGGAGGTGCTTGAACGACTGATCACCGCCGGTTGCGATGTGGTGCGGATCAATTTCTCGCATGGCGATGCCGACACCCATGCCCGCCGCATTCGCATGGTTCGGGCGGCGGCACGTGAACTCGATACCGACATCGCGGTGCTGGCCGACCTGTCGGGGCCGAAGATTCGCATCGACCGGTTCCGGGAGGGCTCGGTGATGCTTGAGCCCGGACAGCCGTTCACGCTCTACGCGCGCGAGAATCCGCCGGTCGGCGACGAGACCGGCGTGGGCGTGGCCTACCTGGGGCTGGTCGACGACGTCCGGCCGGGCAGCGAGTTGTTGCTCGACGACGGCCTGATGTCGATGCGCGTCGAGAAAGTCGTTGGCGACGAGATCCGTTGCACCGTGCTGACCGCCGGCAAGCTGTCTGATCGCAAGGGTCTGAACTTGCGCGGGGGTGGACTTTCCGTGCCAGGATTGTCGGCTGCCGATGCCCGGGATATCGAGCGGGCAGCGGAATGGCAGGTGGATTACCTGGCGGTCTCCTTCCCGCGCAGCGCCGAGGACATCGACCGAGCGCGGGAGTTGATGAAGCAGGCCGGCGGCCAGGCGGCGCTGGTCTCCAAGATCGAGCGCGCCGAGGCCATCGGGAACCTGGAATCCATCATCGATGCTTCCGATGCCGTGCTGGTCGCGCGCGGTGATCTCGGCGTGGAAATCGGTGACGAGGAACTGCCCGGGCTGCAGAAGCGCATCATCACCGCCTCGCTGGAACAGAACCGGGCAGTGATCACCGCCACGCAGATGATGCAGTCCATGGTTGAATCCCCGATTCCCACCCGCGCCGAGGTGCTTGATGTGGCCAATGCCGTCATCGACGGCACTGATGCGGTAATGCTGTCAGCCGAGACCGCAGTCGGCCGCCATCCGGTCAAGGTGATCGAGGCCATGAGCCGCATCTGCCTCGGGGCCGAGCGCCATGTCGAGGCCCATGTACCCACGCGCCGACTCAATGTGCGCGCCGAGCGCATCGACCAGGCCATCGCCATGGCCACGATGGTGACCGTGCATGCACTGCCGGTCAAAGCGATCGTGGCGTTGACCGAATCGGGCTCGACGGCACAATGGCTCAGCCGCGTGCGTTCACCCGTACCGATCATCGCGCTCTCGCCAAACCGCTTCAGCCTGCGTCGCATGCGACTGTTTCAGCACGTTCAACCCCTGTTCTTCGCACCTGGCGATGATCCGGTCGGCGAGATTCAGCAATTGGCGCTCGAGCGCGTGCGTGATACCGGTCTGATCCACTCCGGCGACCGGGTGCTGCTGACGCTGGGCGATGAAATGGGCGTGCTCGGCGGCACCAACACCATGAAGATCCTGACGGTGGCTGGATAGGTGAACTCACCGGCCCGGCGGGCTACAATAGTGGGCTGATTCTGTTCAACTCCCAACAACCTCCGCACCAGGGGACAGTCATGATCGACCAACTCGAACAACTCGTTGATATTGCACGCCAGATAGTGGCGCCCGGCAAGGGCATTCTCGCCATCGATGAATCCACCGGCACCATCAAGAAGCGCTTCGACGGCGTCGGCGTGGAGTCCACAGAGGAAACCCGCCTCGACTACCGCTCGATGATGCTGTCCACTCCGGGTCTGGGCGAGCACATCTCCGGCGCGATCCTGTTCGACGAGACCATTCGCCAGAAAGCTGCCGACGGCACACCGCTGGTCAAGCTGATGGAAGCACAGGGCATCCTGCCGGGCATCAAGGTCGACCGGGGCGCCAAGGCGCTGGCCGGGTTCGAAGGTGAAAAGGTCACCGAGGGCCTGGATGGGCTGCGTGAGCGTCTGGCCGAGTACGCCGAGCTGGGCGCGAAGTTCGCCAAGTGGCGCGCCGTGATCACCATCGCAGACGACATCCCGACTCGCGCCTGCCTGGAAGCCAACGCCCATGCCTTGGCGCGCTATGCCGCGCTTTGCCAGGAAGCCGGCATCGTGCCGATCGTCGAGCCAGAGGTGTTGATGGACGGCAGTCACGACCTCGATACCTCCTACGATGTCACCGAGGCTACGCTCAAGACCCTGTTCCACGAGCTCTACGAGCAGAATGTGCTGCTCGAGGGCACGGTCCTGAAAGCCTCGATGGTCATTTCCGGTTCCGATGCAACTGATCGTGCCGGGCCCGAGGAAGTGGCCGAGGCCACGCTGGATTGCCTGCTCAACGCCGTCCCGGCCGCGACCGCCGGTATCGTTTTCCTGTCCGGCGGGCAGGGTGATGTCGAGGCCACCCAGCATCTCGATACCATGAACAAGATGGGCGATCTGCCCTGGCCGCTGTCGTTCTCCTATGGCCGCGCGTTGCAGGCCGAGTGCCTCAAGACCTGGGCGGCCGACCCCAAGGGCAACCGCGAGAAGGCTCAGCAGATCCTCGCTCACCGCGCCCGCATGAACGGCCTGGCGGCCCTGGGCGAGTGGAGCGAAGACGAGGAAAACGCCTGATCCACCGGCCGGGTCACGCGGTGTCCCGTCGTCCTGAAAAAGAGCAGTAACACGAAGTTCACGAAGGAGTACACGAAGGACACGAAGCAAGGAAAAGTTGTGTTTAGCTTTGTGTTCTTCGTGCCATTCTTCGTGCCCTTCGTGTTCAATCTTTCAAAGCCCACGCCTCGACCATGACTGACAAAGACAAATTCCGCGAACAGGCGCTCGACTATCATCGCAACCCGGTGCCGGGCAAGATCAAGATCACGCCGACCAAGGCGCTGACCACCGCCAAGGACCTGGCGCTGGCTTACTCGCCGGGCGTGGCCGCGGCCAGCGAGGAGATCGCGGAAACGCCAGACACCGCGCGCGACTACACCGCCAAGGGCAACCTGGTGGCGGTGGTGTCCAATGGTACGGCCGTGCTGGGCCTGGGCGATATCGGGCCGCTGGCCTCCAAGCCGGTCATGGAAGGCAAGGGCGTGCTGTTCAAGAAGTTCGCCGATATCGACGTGTTCGATATCGAGATCGACGAGAAAGACCCCGAAAAACTCATCGACATCATCGCCAGCCTGGAACCCACTTTCGGCGGCATCAATCTCGAGGACATCAAGGCCCCGGAGTGCTTCCGGGTCGAGGAAGCGCTCAAGGAGCGCATGGATATACCCGTCTTCCACGACGACCAGCACGGCACGGCGATCATTGCGGCCGCCGCGCTGGTCAACGGCCTGGAGCTCGTTGGCAAGAAAATGGAGGACATACGCCTGGTGGCATCGGGGGCCGGTGCGGCCGGCATGGCCTGCCTGGATTTGCTGGTCACGATGGGGGTCAAGCGCGAGAATATCGTGGTGTGTGATCGCGAGGGTGTGATCTACACCGGTCGTGAGTCATACATGGACCAGCGCAAGGCGACCTACGCGGCCGATACCGGGGCACGCACCCTTGGCGAGGTCATCACTGACGCCGATGTCTTTCTCGGCGTGTCCGCGCCCGGCGTGCTCAAGCCGGAAATGGTCAAGGCCATGGCTGACCACCCCATCATCCTGGCGCTGGCCAACCCGGTGCCGGAGATCATGCCCGACGAGGCCCGTGAGGTGCGATCCGATGCATTGATCGCCACCGGGCGCTCGGATTTTCCCAACCAGGTCAACAACGTCCTGTGCTTCCCATACATTTTCCGCGGCGCACTGGATGTGGGCGCCACGGCGATCAACGACGAGATGAAGATGGCCTGCGTGCATGCCATTGCCGAGCTGGCGCGCATGGAAGCATCTGATGTCGCCGCCCAGGCCTATGGCGGCCAGGCGCCCAAGTTCGGACCGGACTACCTGATTCCTCAGCCCTTCGATCCGCGCCTTCTGGTGCAGCTGGCCCCGGCGGTGGCGAAGGCGGCCATGGACTCCGGCGTGGCTCAGCGCCCGATCGAGGATCTCGAGGCCTACCGGGAACGGCTCAGCCAGTATGTGTTCCGCACCGGACTTTTGATGAAGCCCGTATTCGACGCCGCGCGCAAGAATCCCAAGCGCGTGGTGTTCGCCGAGGGCGAGGAAGAGACGGTGCTGCGAGCCGTGCAGACCATCGTCGACGATGGCCTGGCCCGGCCCATTCTGATCGGCCGGCCCAAGGTGGTCGATATGCGAATCGAGCGAGCCGGCCTGCGCATCCGGCCGGGCGAGGACTTCGAACTGGTCAACCCGGAAGACGACCCACGTTTCAAGGAATACTGGCAGACTTTTCACGAGATCACCAAGCGCCGCGGCGTCACACCCGACTCGGCCAAGGCCATCGTGCGCACACGCACGGCCGTGATTGCGGCGGTAATGGTGCACCGCAACGAGGCCGATGCCATGATCTGCGGGGTAGTCGGTCGTTACCAGAAGAAGTTGCAGTACATCCACGAGGTGCTCGGCCTGGGTGAAAACAGCAACACCCTGGGTGCCCTGTCGGCCATGACCAACGACGATGGCGCCTGGTTCGTGGTCGATACCCACGTCAATCCCAACCCCACTGCCGATCAGCTTGCCGAGCTCACCGTCAAGGCAGCGAGAAAGGTGCGCATGTTCGGTATCACGCCGAAGGTGGCATTGTGCTCACATTCCAATTTCGGCAGCCACATCAACGAGTCGGCCTCGAAGATGCGCCAGGTGCTCACCAGGGTCCGGGAGCTGGATCCGGAGCTGGAGGTCGAGGGTGAAATGCGTGCCGATGCCGCCTTGATTCCCGAGATCCGCGAGCGGATCTTCCCCGACTCGCGCCTGAAGGGCTCGGCCAACCTGCTGGTCATGCCCGATCAGGATGCCGCGCACATCGCCTTCTCCATGGCCCGCGTGATCGGCGGCGGGGTCACCATCGGCCCCATTCTGATGGGCATCGGCCGGCCGGCTCACGTGCTCACTCCGTCGGCTACGGTTCGCCGTGTGGTCAACATGACCGCCATCTCGGTCGTCGAGGCCCAGCAATACGAACGGCGCGGGCAGGAAACCGGCAACCTGTTCTGAATCACCGGGGGGGTTGAGTGAATTTGCCGACTTTTGTCGGCAAGTATCGGGTATTTGCGAAAAACAAACAGGCTCCGTGTTAGCTTGTCTCTTCATTCCAAGCTTCCGAACCGGAGGTCATTGCATGATTCAGCAGAATCAGCCCGGCGCGGTACAGCGCCCCGCTATTTCCAAAGGTGTCGAAAAGGATCCCGACAAGGGTTATATCGCCCTGCTTGGCTGGAGCCTGAATGCGATTGACGCGATGGAGCGATTCGACCGGCGCTATATCGTGGTCGCACCTTCCTGGGCTGCCGACTATGCGCGTGAGAACGATATCCCTTTCCTCCAATGGGATTTCGAGCGGATCAACGAACGTTCGCTTTCCATTGCCGAGACCCTCAAGCAGGAAGGCGTTGATGTAGCCATTCCACTGTTCGAGGAAACCGTCGAGTGGGCCGGGGCGATCAATTCCGTCCTGCAGGGCAACCCTCGGCTGCACGGTCAGTCCGTCCTGTTTCGCGACAAGGCGCTGATGAAGCGTCGTGCCCACCTTGGCGGTATTCGCGTCGGGGTGTTCGAGGAGGCGCACGAGAAGGATGACGTGCTGCGCTTTCTCAAGCGGGTGAACCAGACGCTGCTCAAGCTCGACGGAGACCCGAATGATCCCATTCATCTCAAGGCCTTCGACCAGGCCGGTTGCCTGGGTCATCGCGTGATTCGGTCACCGGAAGAGATTGATTCGATTCCGGATAGCGATTTCCCGCTGTTGATGGAAAGCCATCTCGATGGCTGGGAGTTCGCCGTCGAGGCCTGGATTCACGACGGCGAGATCAAGTTTCTCAATATTTCCGAGTACGTCACGCTCGGCTATTCGGTATTCGTGCCCGCCACTCCGGAACTGGAGAGCTGGCGCGAGGCGATCACCAGGGAAATCGAGAAGCTGATCAAGGCGTTCGATATCAAGTTCGGGTTGATCCATCCCGAGTACTTCGTCACCGCCGACGGCACCATGTACTTCGGCGAAGTCGCGTATCGTCCGCCGGGTTTCAAGGCCTTTGAACTGATCGAGCGTGCTTACGGTTTCAACGCCTATCAGGCCACGGCACTGGTGTTCGATCCGAAATCGACCAGGGAGGAAGTCGATGCCTTTTTCCCCGAACCGGTCAAGGGCGCCAAGGGCCATGCAGGCTGTTTCGGCGTCTTTCCGCGCCGGCGCGTGGTCAGCCAGTTGGCGTTCCCGGAAGAAACGGCCAATCACCCTTACTTCGAAAGCCACGAACTCTATCCGCTCGACCACGAGGTCGTGGCCGAACGCGAGGCATTCGGCACGCACTGGGGGCTGGTCTATTTCTTCGGCGAGGATGCCCACACCATACGCGACCTGCTCAAGCACCAGGAAGATCTGGATTTTTACGTCTAACGTGCAGGATTCCCGGACGGCCCGGTTCCCGGATCGGGCCGCTTCCGCCCCCTGAACCCATCCGGCCTTTCTGCCGGTGCATAATCAGTGTGCCGCGCATTGCGGCTGACGCGACAATTGGAGAGTCAACATGATGCACCAGCGCTTCCAGGGTCAGAGCGCTCCGGACGAGCCGGCAATGGCCACCGCGCTGGACCGTTTCGAGAGCGCGCTGGATGCCATTGCGTCCGTCTCGGACTTCGCGCGCGCCGGACATTTGCCCCGGCTGTTCAATGCCACGCTGCGTTTGCTTGCCATGCCGGGCGGCGCGGCGCGAATTCACGGGCACGCCACCCGTTTCGACCAGGCCGGTGTATTCGCCGGCAGCGACTGGGATCATCCCGAGCGCTTGCAGCCCGAGCTTTCGCGCGGCTCACTGACCGGCAGTTCCGATGCCATTGCCGTGGAGGCGCTCAGCCGGCTGCGCATGCTCGCCATTGCAGAGGGCGTCCACGATCATCCGGACATGGATGCCGATGCGGCCCGGAAGTTTCTCGAACGCAGCCTGGTGTTCAATCTCGACCTGATGCTTCCCGATCACTCCGAGGCCGCCCGTGCAGGCGGCGGCCAGCGTGATGCCGTGCGCCATTTGCTGGCTTTTGAACTCGATCGCCTGGGCGGTAACAGCGTGGTCGAGGCGCTGGTTGCCGAGGCCGATCGCATACTCGAGCAGCGCCCCATTGATGTGGCCCCCGTGCGCCAGTTGCTGGCGCACGTGGAGCGCTTGCTCGAGCGCGATGACCTGCCCGACAGCGAGGCGGTGGAGCGCGGTCGTGTCCTGCTGGCCGCGAGCCGCGGTCCGACCGAACTCAGCGCCGACCCGATCGACGATTACGTGGCGGCCTTTCAGTCATTGTCCGGCGCTGACCAGACCGAGGAGCTGGTGGCGCTCGGCGATTCCATGAACGCCACCGGGCTGGTCTGTCGCGCGCACGGCGCCTTGCTTCGTTATCTTGCCGAGTCGGGCAATGAACGGCAGCTTGCCCTGGCCATGGGCCTGGACAATGTCGGCGCCGACAGTCTCGATGCCTTCGAGGACCTGTCGCGTGCCCTGATCCGGGAGGCAGTGTGGCCGGAAACCGCCCAGTGCATCGAGGGGCTGAGCAACCTGCTCGACCGCGGCATGCTGTTCTTTCCGCCGGTACCGCACGCGCTGTGGCGACTGACGCGGTTCGAGCCCCTGCCGGAAGTCTCCGAGCACCTGCGCGAGGAGTTCGGTCACGATCAGCCGCCGTCCGGGCGCAGCCTTCTGCTGGCCGGTGTGATCAGCGTGCTCGGCCTGCCGCTGGGGGTGAGCCAGGGCAACAATCCGACCTGCCAGTCGGCCCGGGCCATCAGTCTGTGGGCGCAGTGCGATCCCGGCTTCCTGCTCGAATTGATCACCTGGGCGGCCCGGGACAACGAGATCGATCTGCATTTCGAAGGCGACCTGATCCGGTCCAGTGAACTGACCGAGGGGTTGATCGAGGATTTTCATACCGAGCTGGATACCGTCTCGCTGCTGCTGGTGCCGCACCTCGACAAGATCTACTGGGAAATGGGCCGACGCATCGCCGGGCGCGGCGAGGACGGACACCGCTGGATCAACCCGGAGTTCCATGGCTGGTGGGTTCATCGAGGTTTCGCCACGACCATCGATTACGCCACCGGCGCAGTGATCGACTTTGCCGGTTTCGTGCGACGTTTCCATGCTGCCTATCATCCCTACTACAACGACGGCGGGGAGTTGATCTATCCGCAGCCGGCCGGAATCGTGGCGACCGACCCCTTCGGCCAGTTCATCGGCTGGCACGCGATTGCCATTCAGCGAGTCGCCCTCGATCCAGCGGGCAAGATGCGGGTGTACTTCTTCAATCCCAACAACGAGGGTCGCCAGGACTGGGGCCACGGTATCGTCACCTCCACCCGGGGGAATGGCGAAATCCCCGGAGAGTCATCCCTGCCATTCGAGCATTTTTGTGCCCGGCTCTATGTCTTCCACTACAACGAGCGTGACCTGGGCGATCCACAGGCCGTTCCCGATCACATCCTGGGCGAAATCGCCGATGTCGTGCGCGAAAGCTGGGCGGCGGAAAAGGCCTGGCATGAGGTGGTCTCAAGCTGATGGCTGCCCGGTTGGGCCTGGTTTACCACGACGAGATGCTGGCGCACCGGCCGCCAGGGCTGGAGCCGGAGGTTCGCGACTACCATGCCCGCAAGCTCCGCTTGCTGCTCGGCCCGCTGGTGGCCGAGACACCCTGGAAACACCCCGAACGCCCGGAACGGCTGTCGGCGCTGGTTGACCACCTGCGAGCAATCAAGGACGACCGTATCGTCTGGATCGAACCGGAACGGGCCGATGCGGAAATGCTGTTGCGCGCCCACACACCAGCACACCTTCGGCGCCTCGAGGCACTGAGAGGTCGCAGCCGTATGCTGTCGATCGACACCACCGCCGTTTCGCCAGGCAGCGTGGATGCGGCCACCCGTGCCGCGGGTGCGGCGGTCGAAGCGGTCAATGCCGTGTGTGACGGGCGTGCCGAGACCGCCTTCGCACTGGTGCGCCCCCCCGGCCACCATGCTTTGGCCGCAAATTACCGCGGTTTCTGCCTGATCAACAACGTGGCCGTGGCGGCCCGCCATGCCAGGGCGGCGCACGGCATCGATCGCGTGTTGATTGTCGACTGGGATATCCACCATGGCGACGGAACCGAGTCGATCTTCGCCGTTGACCCGGACGTTCTTTTCTTCGATGTCCATCGGGGTGCGCCGTTCTATCCAGGAACCGGCGCGCTCGAATTCATCGGTCGCGGCCGGGGCAAGGGCACCACGATGAATGTGCCACTGCCGGCCGGTGCTGGCGACCGCGCCGTACTGGCGGCATTCGACGACATTCTCGCGCCGGCCGTGCGGTCCTTCCGCCCGGAACTGATCCTCGTCTCGGCCGGGTTCGATGGCACCCGAGAGCACCTGGCCTGCCGCTTCAGCCCGGCGGTCTACGCCCACCTGACCCGACGCCTGAAGACCTTGGCCGAAACCCATGCCCAGGGCCGACTTGCCCTGGTGCTGGAAGGCGGCTATCACGTCGAACC
>SKSJ01000166.1 GCA_007123055.1 Wenzhouxiangella sp.
AAGACCAGCCCGGCCCTGTTCAAGGCGCTTGGCATCTTCCTGCCGCTGATTACCACCAACTGCGCCATCCTGGCCGTGGCGCTGTTCCAGTCCCGGCGAGACTACGGCCTGGTCGAAGGCCTGGTGTTTGCCTTCGGCGCCGGTGCGGGCTTCACTTTGGCGCTGGTGCTGATGGCCGGCATGCGCGAGCGCCTGCGCCTGGTCGATGTGCCGGACCCGGTTCGGGGGGTGGCCGTCACCCTGGTCCTGGCCGGCATTTTGTCGCTGGCCTTCACCGGCTTTGCCGGCATCGGGGAGGCAACATGAGCCAGATCTGGATCGGACCTACGGTGCTGGTACTGCTTTGCGCAGCCTGGTTCGCGGTGCAGCGGGCCTGGCTCAAATGCATGGATCAACCGGCCGACCGAGATGCGCTCGAGCGGCCCGGATATTGCGGCACGGGTTGCACATGCCGTGCAGACTGCCCGCGCAGGCAAGAACGCCCCGCGGTCGAGTCGAACAACGAAGAGGTTTGACGTCATGAAAATCGAGGATCTTGATCTTGGACCGTCCTGGACGGCAAAACTGATCGGCAACACCGCCCTGACGCCGCCTGAGGCGAGCGAGGAAGTGCGTGAGCTATTGCTGGAAGCCGGGGATGACGAATATGACTTCCGCGCCGGTCAGTGCGTGGCCGTGTCGGTGAGCGGCCCGCATGAATTCGGTCAGCAGGAGCACGTGCGTCTGTACACGGTCGCGCGCACGCCAGCCGAACTCGGCCCTGGCCGCTTCACCCTTTGCGTGCGCCGCTGCAGTTTCCTCGACCCCTACAGCGGTGAACGTTTTCCCGGCATCGCCTCGAACTACCTGTGCGACCTCGACGAGGACAGCGAGCTTTCGCTGGCCGGCCCGGTCGGGCTGCCATTCCTGATTCCGAACGATCCGTATACACCACTGCTGATGGTGGGCCTGGGCACCGGCATTGCCCCGTTTCGCGCCATGCTGCGCGAACTCTACGAGCAGCGCGACTGGCAGGGCAAAGTCATGCTGTTTCATGGTGCGCGCACCGGGCTGGAGACCGTTTACAGCACCGATGTGGCCGAGATTTCCGAGCGCGCCGAGGGCTTCTCGCCGGTTTCCGTGGTCAGCCCGCGTCCGGCCTGGGGCGACAAGGAAGACCTGGCCGGAGCCATTCGCTCCCACCAGGACGAGGTCTGGAAATTGCTCGGCGAGCCCGAGGTCTGCGTCTATATCGCCGGCCTGAACTGGGTCGGCGAACAGTTCGACCTCGCCATGGCCGAAGCCGCCGGCAACGCCGAGACCTGGGCTGCACGCAAGGAAAAGCTGCAGAAGGCGGGGCGCTGGACAAGCCTGTTGTACTGACCTTCAGCAAGTCTGCTACAGCGACTGACGCCGGGCAGTCAAGCCCCGGCACCAGGACCAGAGGTCCCCGCGAGACCGTGAGAAATCCATAGTCGACAAATTGAAGGATTAGCCACCTCTTGATCGCCTAGCACCCAACAGGAATAGTACCGGCACAACTATCAGGGTCAGCAGAGTGGAGGTGAGAATGCCGCCGATAATGACGGTGGCAATGGGCGAGAAGCGCTCGGCACCAACGGCCATCTCCAGAGCCAGCGGCAGCATGCCGGCAATGGTCGACAACGCGGTCATGAGAATGGGCCGCAGGCGCGTGGTTACGGCCACTGTCACGGCGCGTACCGGGTGGATGCCGGCCTCGATCTTCTGTCGGGCCAGGTCGAGCAGGATGATGGCGTTGTTGACCACGATTCCGACCAGCAGAATGATGCCCAGCAATGCCGGCATGGAGACGTACTTGCCGGCCACCAGCAGGGCGGCCACCACGCCGATGAACTGCAGCGGGATGGCGGCCATGATGGTCAGTGGATGGCGGAAACTGGAAAACTGGACGACCAGCAGCAGGTAGACGGCCAGGCCTGAAAGTATCAGCGTGCGCAGCATTTCGGCGCGCGCCTCGGAAAAGTCTCTTTGTTCCCCAACCAGCACGACATCCACATCCATGGGCGCATCGAACTCGGCCAGGCGGGCGCTGACATCGGCGACCACGGCCGACAGCGGCCGGCCTGAGTGGTAGCCGAGCAGGTCCAGTGTGCGCCGGCCATCGTCGCGGGTGACGATGCGCGGTCCCTTTGCCGGCTCCAGCCGGGCCAACTCTCTGAGCGGCAGCGCGCCGGCCGGGGTGTGAATGCGGACATTCTCCAGATCCTCGATCTGGTCGCGATCACCGGCGCCGTAGCGCACGACGATATCCAGGTCACGCCGCGGGGACTGGCGCAGCCGGGTGGCGGTGCGACCGTCCAGGGCCTGCTGCACGGTGGCGGCGGTCTGTCGTGCCGACAGGCCAAGTTCAGCCATGCGCTCCTGATCAAGAACCACGCGTATCTCGGGCAGTTCCAGCGCCCAATCCTTGTAGAGATCGGTGATGCCCGGGATGCCGTCGAGATGTTCCAGCAGCTCGCTGGCGACTTCGTCCAGGCGTTCCAGGTCATGGGCGCTGACACGCACCATGATCGGTGCGGCGGTGCCGCCGCGGGCGGTGCCGCCCATTTCCTTGGGCACCCCGAGCGTCACGCCCGGGGTTTGTTCCAGGGCACGGCGCACCTCTTCCATGATGTGCCACTGGCTCAGGGCCCGCTCGGTGCGCGGCACCAGCGATACGGTGATCTCGGCCTGGTTGATGTCCATCGCGCCGCGCTGGCCCATCGAGCGTGCGCCCCGCTCGTGACCGACGCGAATACCGACATCCTCGACTTCCGGGCGATCGGACAGCACGGCTTCGGCACGGGCCAGCCCTGAAAGCGTGTCCTCGATCGGCGTACCGGGCACGAAATCGATCAGTACCTGGAAGCTGCCGGAGTCGAAGCGCGGCAGCATCTCGCTGCCGATCATGCGCAGCGCGCCGAAGCTGGCCACCAGCAGCACGAAGGCCAGGCCCAGGGTCAGCAGCGGGTGGCGCAGCGCGCCCCACAGGCCGGCCAGGTAGAAGCGACGGATGCCGCGCAGGGTGCGGTCGACCGCAGCGGCCACGCGGCCCGGCTTGTGGTCGGTCGGCTGGGGCTTGAGCCAGGCCGTGGCCATCAATGGGACCAGGGTGACCGCGACCACGAAGGAGGAGCCCAGCGCAAAGGCCAGGGTGCTGGCCAGCGGCCGGAACAGCTCACCGATGAACCCGCCCATGAAGATCAGCGGCACCAACACGCCCAGCGTGGTCAGCGAGCCGGCCAGCTTGGCGCCCAGCACTTCGCCGGTGCCGGTGATGGCCGCTTCGCGCGCGCTGATGCCGCGATCACTCAGGTGCCGATGGATGTTTTCCAGGATCACGATGCCGTCGTCGACCAGCAGCCCGATGGCCAGGATCAGCGCCGACATGGTCACCATGTTCAGATCCAGCCCGGCAAACTGCATCAGCATGAAGGTGGACAGAAACGCCGCCGGGATCGAGGCGGCGATGATCAGCGCCTGGCGCAGTTCGGCCAGAAACAGCAGCACCACCAGCATGGTCAGCACGATGGCGATGAACACCGTGCGCGTCATGTCGGCCATGACCTTCTCGGTGAACACCGAATCGTCGTCGGC
>SKSJ01000240.1 GCA_007123055.1 Wenzhouxiangella sp.
CACCATCAAGCCGACGGCGACCAGCTTGTAGACCAGCCAGATGCCCAGGGTCGCGACCAGCGGGATCATCAGGGTGCCGGTGACCACGGCGATCACGGCCGCCGGCGAAGTGAACACCACGTAGATCAGGCGCGTTCGATGGCGCAACCGCCGGTAAGACTCGTTCCCCTCGACGCGGGTATGCTCGGCGAACAGTGCCGGCAGGTAAAACAGGCCGGCACTCCAAACGGCAATGGCAGCGATATGCAGCAGCTTGATCCAGGCATACAGCGTCATGTCTGCAAGTCTTTCTCTCTCGCTATCAGATTCCTGTCCCGCCAGTCGACTGTGTCATCGGCTCACCCCGTGTTCTGCAAGCCCTGGGCAATGCCATGGACCGTGGCGATCAGCGCCTGCTCCTGTTGCTTGTTCTCGCGCCCCCCGGCGCGCCAGCTCGACAGCAGTTCGACCTGGGCGAAACTCATCGGGTCGACGTAGGGGTTTCTCAGCAGAATGGAACGCTTGAGCGTCGGATCGCGATCGAGCAAGCCATCCTGTTGCTTCAACCTGCAAATCATGTCACGAGTCTTGTCGAACTCATTGATGATTCTGGGGAAATAAACTTCACCCAGATTCTCGGTCAGGGCGGCGTAATGGCTGGCGATATTCATGTCCGCCTTGGCCATGGCCATTTCCGCGTCCGACAACAGGTTGGCAAAGAACGTCCATTGCTCGGCCATGTCGCGCAATGCATCGCCACCGATACTTGCTTCCATGGCTTCGAGGCCGGTACCCAGACCGTACCACCCCGGCAGGCCATGCCGGCTCTGGCCCCAGGCGAAGACCCAGGGAATGGCTCGAAGTCCATCGATGCCGGTCTTCTGTGCCCGTGAAGCCGGGCGCGACCCGATGCGCATGCGCTCGATCACGTCGATGGGCGTGGCCCGGCGAAAGTACTCGGCGAAATCGTCGCTGCCGTAGACCAGGTCGCGGTAGGCTGCGCGCGCCTGACCGGCCAGTTGGCTCATCCATTCATGCCACTGCGGGCGATCCGGCGCATCGGCGCGCGTTTTCATGCTGGCCTTGATGACCGCACCCGCCGTCTGCTCCAGGTTGCGAATGGCAATCGGCCGCAGGGCGTACTTGCGGTGAATGACCTCACCCTGTTCGGTCATGCGCAGGTGCCCGGCCACCGAACCGGCAGGACCGGCCAGCACCGCACTGTGAGTCTTTCCGCCCCCACGTCCGACGGTGCCGCCGCGGCCATGGAAAAAGGTGACCTTCAAGCCATGCCCGGCGAACAGCTCGACCAGCTTGCGCTGGGCATCCTGCAGCGACCAGCGCGAAGCGACCAGGCCGCCGTCCTTGTTGGAGTCCGAGTAACCCAGCATGATCATCTGGCGATCGCCACGCTGCTTGAGAAGATCGCGCCAAAGCGGCGCTTCAAGCAGCCCGGCCATGACCCCCTCGGCGGCTTCCAGGTCACCGACAGTCTCGAACAACGGCACCAGGTCGAGCCGGCCATCAGCGACACCGGCAGCCCGGGCCATGAACCAGGCGGCCAGCACGTCATCGGCATTGCGACTCATGGAAACGATCAGGGTGGCGATGGATCTCTTGCCGAACCGCTCGTGCGCCGTGGCCGCCGCGGCCAGCAGCCGGAAGACCGGGTGGTCGTCCTCGACCGGCGAAAATTCCCCGCCAAGCAGTTCGATCAGTCGGTCGGCACGCTCTTCGGGCTGGCGTGAGGGCCACTCCTGGTCACCGAGCTGCCGGGCAACGGCTTCGTGCAGGTCGCCGGAGTCGATGCGCAGATCCAGGGCAGCGAGGTGAAAACCGAAAATCTGCGCCCGACGCCACAGCCGCTCGACCGGGAACAGGCCGGCGCGCACGCCCCGATGATCGGCCAGGCTCTCGCGGATCAGGTCGAGATCCTCGAGGAATTCCTCGGGCTTCGGGTAGGCCGCCTGCCCCGCTTCCACGGTCGCGCGCAGGCGCGCCTCGACCTGGTACAAAAAGACCCGGTAAGGCATGTCGGCATGTCGTTCCGGCACCTGATCGTCAACCTCGGGCACGACCGTTCGATAGCGTCGGACGCGATCGACCAGCGCCTCGCTGACCGGCACCCGTCCTTCGGTCTGGCTCAGCAGGCGGTTGAGCCGGCGCACCTCGCCGGTATAGTTGCCGACCACCTGGCGCCGTTGCTCGGTCAGCGTATCAAGCACCGTGTCGGGTCCGACGTTGGGGTTGCCGTCCATGTCGCCACCAACCCAGGATCCGAACCGCAGCACGGTCGGCAAATCACCCGGCCAGACTTCTTCTCCCCAGGCGATGTTGGCCGCCTCGGCCAGGTGTTCATGGAAAACGGGGGCAATGCGGTAGAGCACGTCGGCCAGATAGAAATGGGCATGCTCGGCCTCGTCGGCCACCGTGGGACGGACATGCGACTGCTCGGCGGTCTGCCACGCAATGGTCGCTTCCATTCGCACCCGGTCGACCAGCCGCTCAACTTCGCGCTCCGGCAGAGTCGGGTCCAGGCGCTGAACCAGGTAGGCGGCCATGCGCTGCTCTTTTTCCAGGATTGAGCGGCGGGTTGCCTCGGTGGGATGAGCGGTGAATACCGGCTCGATCAGCAATTCCTCGAGCATGCCGCGCGCCGCTTCCCAGTCCGTGCCGGATTCGGCCAGACCGCGGAACACGTCGGCCAGGCTTTCGGGCTGAACGATCTCCCCCTCGGCACGATACTCGCGGCGGCGGCGAATCCGGTGGATCTGCTCGGCCAGGTTGACCATGCGAAACCAGGTGGTGAACGCGCGCACGAAATCGCTGGCCTCGCGATAGTCATCGAATCGGCACAATGCCTTGAGCGCATCGCCGTCGGCCTCGCCCGAGCGACGATCGATCGCGGCCGAACGGGCCGACTCCACGCGCTCGAACAACGAAGTCCCGCATTGCTCCTTCAGAAGCTCTCCCACCATGCCGCCGAGGAGACTGACATCCTCGCGCAGGGCTTCATGCTGGGGTGGAAAGTCGATCTGGTCGCGTTTCATGGAAAGCCACATCGTGAAGTGAGCCTGAATTATGCATCACATCGATCTTTTCATCGCCACTTGCCGGTAAACTTCGCGCTTCCGCGGGAAGGATCCCGGCCGCACCGACGCACCGACATACTGCCCCTCAGGAGAACCAAATGTCGCCGGCAAACGAATTCAGGGTCATGGCCGAACTGACGCTGCTCGGCGCCATCTGGGGCGGCTCGTTCCTGCTGATGCGCGTGGCCGCACCGGAATTCGGACCGCTGGCGCTGGTCGAAGTCCGTCTCGTGTGCGGTGCCCTGGTTCTGCTCCCGTTCGTCTACCGGGCCCGCAAGGTTCTTGCCGGTCGCTGGCCGGCGCTGTTCGTCATCGGCATGGTCAACTCGGCACTGCCCTTCCTGCTTTTTGCCTGGGCCACGGCCGTGGCACCGGCCGCCATCAGCGCCATCGCCAACAGCATGACCGCTCTTTTCGCCGCGGTGTTCGCCGGCTGGATGTTCGGTGACCGACTCGGCCGCAGGCGTGCCGCCGGCCTGGTGGCCGGCATGGCCGGCGTGATCGTGATGGCGGGTGTGCCCATGGCCGGGGTTCCAGTGGGCTGGGCGGCGCTGGCTGCCACCATGGCCGCACTGTGCTACGGGCTGGCCGGCAACCTGGTGCGCCGACACCTGGCCGGATTGCCGCCGATTGCGCTCGGTGGCGCCACGCTTTCGTGCAGCGCGATCATGCTCCTGCCGCTGGCCATCTGGCACTGGCCAGAACAGCAGGTTTCCGTCACTGCCTGGGGCAGTGCAATCACCCTTGGCGTTCTGTGCACCGGCGTCGCCTACGCCTTCCTGTTCCGGTTACTCGATCGCATCGGCGCCACCCGCACTGCCACGGTCACCTACCTGGTGCCGCTGTTCGGGGTCGCATGGGCCTGGATGATTCTGGGGGAACCGTTAACGCCGGCGACCATGGTGGCCGGCCTGCTCATTCTGGGCGGGGTCGCATTGAGTCAGTCCAGGAAGCCGGCTCCGGTAGTCGGGGACGACGCTGCGCTCAAGTAAGCCGGATGGAGGGCGACTCGACCACGGCCGGGATCGTTACCGGCATCCAGGCGAATGAGACCTGAGTCGCCTCGGCCGACTGCATGGCGACGATGGTGCCAACCAGAAGCAGCGTCAGGATAATTCCCGCGGCAAAGATCCGAAAGAGAAACGATGTGCGATTTTTCTGTTTCATACAGGCGTTTTCCTTCTGATTGAAGCACATCGCCACCCTAACGCCACCGCGTCAACAGACTGTGTCCAGAGAGACAGAAACCAGCCAAAACGGGCAGGAACTCGCTTCATCGTGTCGACCTCTTTCGGCGACCAGGGCCAGCCATGCCAACCTGCCGTCACGATGCAAGCCGGACAACATGCGGATGATCGAATCCGTATCATGAAGCAATGCAGCGCGAAACCCGACACCGTTACCTGCCACCCGAAACCGAGCTCAGCGAACGCTTCATCCTGGCCGGCGGGCCGGGCGGACAGCATGTCAATCGCACCGCAACCGGGGTGCAGTTACGGTATGACGTGATGTCCTCCGGGTTCATCGACCATGCGGTAAAGCAACGCCTGATAAAGCTCGCCGGCAGTCGCGCGGATTCTGAGGGTGTGATCACCATCGAGGCCAAATCCCACCGCAGCCAGCATCGCAACCGCGAGGATGCCCGCCAGCGCCTCGCCGACCTGATCGAGCGTGCCCACCAGCGACCGAAAAAGCGCATCAGGACGAAGCCGACCCGCTCGGCCAAGAAAAAACGCCTGAAGCAGAAACGCCATCGCGGTCGCATCAAGCAGGCCAGAGGCAAGCCCGGGATGAACGATTAGTGGTTGGCTGGTTCGTCTGTTCGTTCTTTCAGCCGTTGACCCGTTCCCCGTTAACCCATCCTCCCATTCACCCGTATCTTCCCCCGCAGGTAATCCACCGCTCTGCCCAGCAAAATGACCCGATCACCTTCGACCCGGCAACGCACTGTCCCGCCACGTGGTGAAAGCTGGCGTGCGGTCAGTTGACTGCGCCCCAGCCGTCCGGCCCAGTACGGTGCACTCTGGCAGTGGGCCGAGCCGGTGACGGGGTCTTCGTCAACATCCAGACTGGGATAGAAGCAGCGACTGACGAAGTCGAAGGCCCGGCCCGGTGCCGTCGCGATCACCCCGCGCCGATCGAGATGCTCTAGTTGCGCAAAGTCGGGCCGTAACGCGACGATGTCGTCTTCGCTGTCGTAAACGGCGATGTAGTCCGAGGCTGCCAGCACTTCCTTCGGCATGCTTCCCAGTCCGGCAACAAGCGCATGCGGCGGTGTCACCGGTTCGGGGGACGCTGCCGGGAAGTCCATTGCCATGCCCTCCCCTTCGCGTCTGACGGTCAAGAGCCCGCTGCGGGTATGGAAACGGATTTCGTCGGCGGCGTGCCCGAGGTGCCGGAACAGCACGTGTGCGCTCGCCAGCGTGGCATGACCACAAAGATCAACCTCGGCGCTCGGGGTGAACCAGCGCAGTTCGAAGCCATCCTTCCCCTCGACGAAGAATGCGGTTTCCGAAAGATTGTTCTCGTTGGCTACGGCTTGCAACAGACGGTCGTCGGGCCACTTCGGCAAGGGCACGACGGCGGCGGGATTCCCTTCGAAGACGCGTTCGGCAAAGGCATCCACCTGGAAGATTTCTAGTTGCATGATCAGGATTACTTGTGTTCACTCCGCGTGCATTATGCGACACTTCCATGGCCTCGCACGCCTGCCAGACAACAATGAATGCAGAACACGATTCGGCTGAATTTTCCGAGACCCAGCGTTATGCGCCGCTGGTACTGAATCTGGGGCGTGCCTTGCTGCACGTGGGCTCGCCCGCCCATCGACTTGAGTCGGCCATGCAGATCATGGCTGACCGTCTGGGACTGAAGGCAGAGTTCTTTTCGACGCCTACCGCCCTGATCGTTTCACTGGGCGATGACCGCCAGCAGCAGACCTTCCTGGTTCGCTCCGAGCCCGGCTCGGCCAACCTGTCCAAGCTGGCCGACTTGACCGCAGTGATGGAAGAACTGGCCGACGGCAGCATCGAACCGGAAACGGCCGACGAGCGTGTCAGAGCGATCGATCGGGCACCGCCGGAATATGGCTGGTGGTCGGCCATCGCCGCCTTCACACTCATCGGCGGTGGCATTGCCTCTCTGCTCGGTGGCGGCTGGCGTGAAACCCTGCTTGCCGCTCCGCTGGGTGCGGTTGCGGGTCTGACCGTCATCTGGATGCGCCGGCACCTGGAACGCTCGCGACTGATCAATCCGCTGGCAGCAGCACTGATCACCTTTCTCGGCACGCTATGGTGCGGCTTCGATGCCAAAACGGCACTGATGCCGGCCATCATTGCCGCGATGTTGCCGCTGCTTCCGGGCATGGACATGACCACCGCCTCACGCGAACTGGCCACGGGGCACGTGGTATCCGGCTCGTCGCGACTGGCCTTCGCGGTGATGATTTTTGCCCTGCTCGCTTTCGGGATGGTGCTGGGCGGCATGGCAGGTCAGGCCATTATCGGCCCGATCGATCTGGTCGAGCCGTCACCACGTCCCGACTGGCTGCCGTTTGCCGGGGTGCTGGCCGGTGCACTGGGGCTGATGCTGCTGATCCAGGCCCACCGCCGCGACTGGATCTGGATCCTGGCCGCCTGCCTGATCGCCTGGGCCGGAGCCAACGTCGGCACTTACTTCGAAGCACCGGTGATCGGTGCTTTCACCGGTGCACTGGCCATCGGCATGGCCGGCAACCTGTTCGTTCATTTCACCCGCCGCCCCGGATCCATCATGCATATTCCCGGGCTGATCCTGCTGGTACCGGGCAGCATCGGCATGCGCAGCCTGGCCGCACTTCTCGGCGACGATATTCTTTCCGGCATCGAGACGGCCATGCTCGCCGGCATCATCGCCGTCGCCCTGACCACGGGCATGATCCTGGCCAGTGTGCTGCTGCCGCCGCGCACGACGCTGTAAGATTACGCCCGGACTAACAACAAGAATTCTCCCGATGAGCATCGACATCCACAAGCCACATGGCAAGAGCCTGGAGCAGGCCCAGCAGATCGCCGACGATCTGGCGCAGGACCTGGCCGACAAGTTCGACATCGATTACGGCTGGGACGGCGACACCATCGTCTTCGAACGCTTCGGCGTACACGGCGAAATCGACGTCGACGAAGAAGCCGTGCACGTGCGCGCCCAACTCAACTTTCTGCTGACCTACCTGCAACCGAAAGTCGAAGCGGAGATCCACCGCTACCTCGACGAGCACTTTGCGTAAAGTCGTTGGTTCGTTGGTTCGTTGGTTCGTTGGTTCGTTGGTTCGTTGGTTCGTTGGTTCGTCAAGTGCGACCTTCAGCGCGGCACCCTGTTCCGGGCCCCCTTCTAACGAACAAACCAAGAACTGAATAAACGAATCAACGTCCAAGCGATTCCAGGTACTCCCGCCCCTCTTCCATCAACTTCCGCATCGCCGCCTCATCAGGATCGTCGGCGGCCTGGCACAGCGACTCGATGGCCGCCTGCAGGGCGTCGCGGGCAATGTGGCCCTGCTCGTTGAGGTGCTGGATCTCGTGGTAGAGCGCGGGATTCTCTCCGGCCACGTCACGCGCAATGGCAAGCTGCCGATCGAAGGTCGTGCTGGAAATGCCGGCAAGCTGCTCGGCGCTGACCCCGGATCGCACCAGGGCGGTGAAGAAGGCGATGTTGAGCGCATGCGACAGTCCGAGCACCAGCGAGATGAGCCGATCATGCTCGGCCAACGGTATGGAAACCAGCTCGGCCATGGTCTCGGCAAATAGTTCGGCCGCCTCGGTTGTCGCCCGCGGGGAACCGGCATCCATGACCAGCACGTGGCGTCCCGACAGCAGGCGGGTGTCGGGCCCGAACATCGGGTGAAGCGAACAGATCCTGAGCCCCGCATCCGCGGCGGCATGCAGAGACTCGATCAGCGGCGTCTTGATCGAACCGATTTCCACCACCAGACAGCCCACTTTGCGCTCGACCAGTTCATCGATGATGTTGGCCGTCTGTTTCAGCGGCGCGGCCACGACGATCAGCGAGACGGCGAGCGGCGCCGAGCGCCAGTCGGCAAACTGTTTCTCTCCGTCGTCCTCCAGTAGCGGATCGGCCAGGAATACATCGAACCCCTGGTTATTGAGGAATCCGGCCAGCCACGCACCCATGCGTCCCGCCCCGCCAATGATCAACGCGCGGTGGCCCGTACCCCGACCGCTCAGACGCGCCCGCTCCTGTTCCTGACGTGTCAGCGAGGCGTCGATCAACCGCCGAAACAGGGTCTCGGCCAACGCCGGGTCGAGATCGACCGACTCGGCACGCGCGCGGACCAACTCCAGCACCTGGCGCTCGCGCCGGAAATCACGCAACTGCTGCCCGCGCCCCTGCTTGAAGCGGCCGATCTCAGAAACCAGTTGCTGCCGACGGGCGGCCAACTCGACCAAGCGGGCATCGACCTCGTCGAGCTGATCACGCAGATCCCTGAGGCCATTCGGGGTATCGTCAGTCATGATCTCAGGCCCGACTCATGAACTCGCCGGTCTCGGTATTGACCTTGATCTTCTCACCGGGGGTGATGTAGTCGGGCACCATCACTTCAAGGCCCGTCTCCAGTGTGGCCGGCTTGTTCGACTTGGTGGCGGTGGCGCCTTTCATGACCGGTGCGGTATCGGTGACCTCCAGTATCACCGACTGCGGCAGGTCGATGGCCACGGGGGAATCGGCGATGAGGAGTACGTAGATTCCCTCCAGGCCGTCGGTGATGTAACTGGCCGCCTCGCCGATGTCCTCCTCGGAAAGGATGTACTGGCTGAAATCCTCATCGTCCATGAACACCAAACCGTCGGCATCACGGTAGGAAAAGGTGCTCTGGCGCCGAACCAGGTCGGCCTCGCGCACGACGTCATCACCCTTGAAGGTCAGCTCGCGCCGTTCGCCGCCCGGGATCCCCTGCAACTTGAAGCGGTAAAGTGTGCCGCCACCGCGAGCGGTGGGGGCGGAGCGATCGATCTGGCGAACGGCGAAAACCGTGGCATCGTGTTCGATGACCTGGCCGCGCTTGACTTCACTGGCTTTGGGCATGATTTCGTTTCCTGCAAAAGCTGGGGTCGACAGGCCGGAGAGATTACACCGAAATCACACCTTGGTGCGCCTCCTGGCTCGACATCCCGGGATATCGGCATCCGGTATGCTATTTTGAACGACCTGCATCAACGACATGGTCTTTTGCCCGACTGCACCTGCGTGACGGGCACGGCCACGGTCGCAAGGAGCGGCTCATCGTGAGGGCACTGATTGTCGACCATTCGAAAGTTTTTCGCGCGATCTGGCAGCGTCTGGTCGTGCCGGCCGGTCATGAGCCGATGATGGTCGACAATGCGGCTGCCGGCCTTGCCGTACTGTCCCGGCAACCGGCGGACGTGATTTGCGTGTCGCTCTCACTTCCCGACAGCGACGGAATCGAGTTTACCCGACAGGCCCGCCGACTCGACAACGGTCAATCAGTGCCGATCATCCTGCTGACATCCTCGACCGACAACCGTCTTCACCGTCGCGCCTTCGACGCCGGTGTCACCGACATTCACCCAAGCACCCACATCGAGGAGTTGTTCGAGCGGATCCGCCACTATGGCAGCGAGCAGGACGACCTGCTCAGTGGTCGTGTGCTCTACGTCGAGGACAGCCCCACGGTGTCCCGGATCATGATCCACGTCATGAACAAGATGAACCTGGAGGTGGACCACTTTCGCAGTGCGGCTCAAGCCGAGCGAGCCTTTGACCCGGATGTGCACGACCTGGTCATCAGCGACATACTGGTCGAGGGTGACTTCAGTGGCGTCACCCTGGTCAGCCGCCTGCGCGAAAGCCATCCCGACAAGACCGAACTCCCGATCCTGGCGATGTCTTCCGTGGAAGATGAAGCACGTCGGGTGGAACTGTTTCGACTCGGCGTCAACGACTTCATCAGCAAGCCGGTCATCATGGAAGAGGCCCGCGCCCGGATCGGCAACCTGATCGTCAACAAGCAACTGTTCGACCAGGTGCGGCAACAGCGCCAGCAGCTCTACGACATGGCGATGACCGACCCGCTGACCGGACTGTACAATCGCAACTCCCTGGCGGAGTTCACGCGCAAGCTGGAATCGTCGGCCAGGCGTCGCGACATGCCGCTGAGCGTGATCCTGATCGATATCGATCACTTCAAGTCCATCAACGATCAGCAGGGTCACCTGGTCGGTGACTACGTACTGCGCGAACTGGGTGAGTTACTGTCGAAATCTTGCCGTGACGAGGACCTTGCCGTGCGCTTCGGCGGCGAAGAACTGCTGCTGGTACTGCCCTGGTGCCCGTTCGAGAACGCCTCTCAACGTGCAGAGGAATTGCGCGAGCGCATCGAGCGTTTGATGCCGGCAGGCATCGCGGTGACCGGCAGCTTTGGCGTCAGCGCCCTGAGCACCGACCGCCCGGTCGACCTGGAGGCGGCCATCAATGCAGCCGACCGCGCCGTCTACCGGGCCAAGGCCCTGGGTCGCAATCGCGTGGTATCCATGTCGCTGGAGCAGGCCCTGGCCGAACTCGATGATGAAGACGAGGTATTCACGATCGAAGATGACGACGATGCACGCCACACCGGATGAAACACCACCCATTTCCCGAACCCTGAAGCGCAGTTTCTGGATCAGCCTGCTGGCCGTCATCGCGTTGCTCACGGCTGTCTGGGTCGGCGGGCGCGGCTGGATGGAGCGTTCGGTGCTGCCGTACTCCGGAACAGTGGCGATCACCGGCCTGGATGACCAGGTCGAGGTTCTATTCGACGAGCGCGGCATCCCCCGCATCCACGCGAACACCGACGCCGATGCCCTGAAGACCCTCGGTTGGCTGCACGCCGGTGAACGTCTGTTTCAGATGGAACTGATTCGCCGCCTGACGCGCGGCGAACTGTCCGAACTGGTCGGCACCGCGGCGCTGGAAGTCGACGTAATGCACCGATCATTAGGTTTTGCCCGTCGTGTCAGCGAGGAGCCACCCGAGCTGGATGCCTCGACGCGGGCACTGGTGGAAGCCTACGTGGCCGGCATCAATGCCCGGATCGCCGACAGCGACCATCTGCCGCCGGAGTTCCTCTTCCTTCGCCATGCCCCCGAACTCTGGACGCTTGAAGACGTGCTGGCCGTCGCCTACTACCAGACCTGGTACCCGACCACGCTGGTTCAGCGCATGAGCGCAGCCTGGCGTGAGGTGGCCGAGCGCTACGGTAACGATGCCGTGAACTGGCTGTCGGCCTTTCCCGAATGGAAACAGTCAACCATCCCGGCCGGTCGCATGACCGAGGCATCCAACACCTGGGTCGTCGCGCCGGAGCGATCGCACTCCGGCGCGGCCCTGCACGCTTCCGATCCACACCTGGAATACGACATCGCGCCGGGCATGTGGTACGCGGCCGGGCTGCATTCACAAGAAAGCCTGAACGTGCTCGGCGTGACCGTTCCCGGCCTGCCATTCGTGGCCATGGGGCACAACGGGCAAATTGCGTGGGCCTTTACCGTGGCGCCGGTCGATGTGTTCGAGCTCTACCGCCAGGAGCGCCATCCGGAAGATCCCGAACTCGTGCGCGGTCCGGACGGCTGGGAAACCATGAGTACCCGTACCGAGACCTTTGCCCTGCGCGATGGCGAGCCGGTCGAACGCAAACAGCGCTCCACCCCCCGCGGCCGCGTCATCGAGATCGACGATGACGAGGTGCTGGTCATGCACTGGGCGGGCTTCGAGTTGCCGATCAGCGGCCTGATCAGCAACGGACTGGCGATCAACCGGGCCGGGAATTTCGATTCCTTCCGCAGCGCCGCCAGCGACATGGGTGCGCTTTCGGTCAACTGGTCGTACTCCGATCGCGACGGCAACATCGGTTATGTCCAGTCCTCGCCGGTACCGGTTCGCCGTCACCAGCGCTACTTCCAGGTACTCGACGCCGCCGAAGCGGATAATCATTGGGACGGCTTTCACCCGCCGGAAATGCGCCCCTGGGCGCTCAACCCGGATCAGGGCTGGCTGGGCAACGCCAACAACCATGCCGTCGCCGACAACTGGGACTACGCCATCCCCGGCTTCTACAAGCACCTGCGCATGCGCCGCATCAGCGAGCGGCTGTCTTCGCAATCGCGTTTCGACGCCGACGACATGACCACCTATCAGCTCGACCGGACCTCCGACCGGGCGCTGAGCTGGAAAGACTGGCTGGCCGGCATTGCCCGTGATTCAGGGCGCGAGCGGCTGGCCAACGACATCGCGGACTGGGACGGGACCATGACAGCCGATAGCGACATGGCGGGGCTGTTTGCACGCTGGTTCAACTTCCTGCCACAAAAAATCACCGCCGCCGAGGACACACCGGCCTGGCAGGACATGCTGATGCTGACCGACGAATGGCTGCACACATCTCCCGAACAGGCTCCGATGGGCTGGATCGACCGGGATGAGGTCGCCCTCGGTGCATTGGAAAAGGCCCTGCAGGCGGGAGCCCGCCCCCTTGGAGCCATCCAGCACCTGAGCATCCGTCATCCCATGGCCGACAACCCGATCCTCGAGCCCTGGCTGCGCCTGAGTCGCGGACCTTTTCCCGTCGGTGGCGACCCCGGCTCACTCAACTTCAGCTATGCCATGTTCGACCGCGAAACCGCTACCCTGCGCTCACGCGCCGGCGCCTCCATGCGCTACGTGATGGACTGGTCCGATCCCGACGCCTTCCGTCTCAACCTGACTGTCGGCCA
>SKSJ01000194.1 GCA_007123055.1 Wenzhouxiangella sp.
CGACGATCACGCTGTCACCGCGCTCTTCCTCGATCGCCATGGCGGCCAGCACCGAACGCGGGAAAGACTCGCGCACCGACTCGAGCATCGCCGGGTCATCACTGATGGCCCGGTAGGCCGGATTCTCGCGAATCAGCAAGACCTTGTCGCCGTGGCGCTCGAAAACCACCAGCGCGCTGTCGCCGGTATCGCCCCGGTCGAGCAGCGGCGAGGGCGTGCCCAGGCCGGTGGCCAGGGTGTTGGTGTAGATCAGCGGCTGGTCATGTGCGTGGATCTCCAGCAATACCCGCCCGGAATCGGATTCAATCTCCAGTGGCAACATGATGTCGTCGGCCAGGACAACAGCCGAAAGGAGAAAAAGGGAGCAGAACAGCGCCAGAACCGGCGCGCGAGGCAAACTGTGCATGAACGGGTATCCGAAAGACCAGCGGATACGATACACAGCGAGACGAGTGCGGGTCAAAGCGGCCGCTAACGCTCCAGGCTGGCAACGAACCGGCGATAACCGTCGGTCTCGCCAAAGACGTGACGCACCAGCAAGTCGTCGGCAAGCGACCACTCGGTCATGCTTGTGCCGGGTTGACGAATCCTCGCCTCGACCTCGGGCCAGACGGCCTCTGCCTCACCCAGCAGGCCTTCGGTGATCAGCAGTGCAGCCCCTGCCCCGCCGATATCGCTTTCGCCCTGCATCGCTGCATGCCGGGCCAGTGCCCGATCCCGGTAGCGGCGGGCGAGTTCGACATCCTCCACCAGCGCCGCCGTCATCGCAATCTGGGCCAGCATGTTGCGCATTTCGGGCTGAAAGTCGTTTTCGAACCCGGCGACGAACTCTTCAGCCCGCACGGTTATAGGGCGCAGGCGCTCCAGACCCGCATCGCCGTCGCCGTCAACGAGCTGGCGGACGCCGGCCGTCCACTCGATGCGTGCGGCCAGATAAACATCCTCGGTGGCAGCGCCATCGAGCCAATCCAGTGCTTCATGAGTCGAGTCGAACAGCCCGTCGGTCAGCGCCACGGTGGCGGCCGCCGCGCGCATGCGGGCGGACAACCCCGGCAACAGCGTGCGCAGCCGTGTCCGGTCGCCGGTGTGGCGATAGATGTACTCGGCGTGATTGAAGGCGAACTGCTCTATGCCGGGAAACTGACGCACCGCCTCGGACAGCAACTCGATCGCCTCCTCCCAGCGCCCGGCGTCCCGATGCACCAGGCCAATCGTGAACCAGGCCTGCGGGTTGAGCGGATCGAGCGCCATCACGGTTTCCATGACCTCGATGGTTCGATCCCAGTTACCCAGGCGACGAGCCACCAGGGCCTGGTAGCGCAGGGCATCGATATCGTTGGGACGGGATCGCGCGACGGCCTCGAACAGTTCCAGTGCGCCGGTCAGATCACGTTCGACGTAATAGCGCCGAATACCCTCGGCCAACTGCAGATCCAGGGCGTGGAAATCCAGTCGCTGAAGCTCAGCCATGGCATGCTCAACCTGCGATCGGCAATGCGGCTCCAACTGGTAGCTGTTGAACACCAGCAGTGCACAGGCTTCAAGCAGTTCGAACCAAAGTGGCGCATAGCCCGGATCAAGTTCGATGATACGTTCGAGCTCGGCGACTCGCGCACGCGTATTATCGAGGCCGATCAACCGCCAGCGATTGGCCCGGGCGCGAAGATACAGATCGTACACTTCCGGTCGGGTTCCGGCAGCGACCAGTTGACGCTCCTGCTCCGGTTCCAGGCGCCGCTTGAGCTGGCTGGCCACTGCGCGCGCGATTTCGGTCTGAATCGCAAAGACATCGGCCAGGTCACGATCGTAGTGCTCCGCCCAGAGGTGCCGGTCACTTTCAGCCTCGATCAACTGCACCGTGACCCGCACCCGTTCTCCAGCCCGGCGCACGCTGCCCTCGAGCACATGAGTGACATCAAGCAAGGCTGCGATCTCGCCGATTGACGGCCTGGTCTCGGCAAACTGCTCGACCGAGGTTCGCGAAATCACCCGAAAGCCAGCCAGCCTCGACAGAAACGTCAGTACATCCTCCTGCACGCCAATGGCAAAGAAGGCATCGTCCGGATCCGCCGAAAGACTCGCGAAAGGAAGTACTGCGATGGACGGCTCCACCCACGTCTCCGGGAAATCATTATCGGCAACCGCCGTGCTGCTGGCCGGGGCGCTGGCATCGACAGTGGCCGCAGATCGGATTCGGTCCGCGACCAGGAGAATGATGACGACCACCAACCCGGCAACAATCAGCCAGTCGACCGGCTTCCGACCCATCGCGGCACCGGCCTGCCCGCGCACCGTACTGGCGCGACGCACACCGTCCGGCGTCAACTCCAGCGCCCAGGCCAAAAACAGGGACAACGGGAAGCCCAGCACCAGCAAGGTCAAAAAGGATTGAAACACCCACGGCGGCGCACCGAAGTTACCGAGCAGAATGTCGGCAAGCTGCACCAATAGCCAGGCGACGATGAGGTATGCCGCAGCCACGCGAAACACGTTGCGGCGACGCAATTCGGTCAGCAAGCCCAAGCCCACCCCCCCGGCCGACGGTCGGCCGATCTCATGATCCCCCCGGATCTCCAGCATGCTGTCCGCATTGTCACGACTCCCGCCACGGGCCGGGTCACGCGCAAAACGGATATCCCGTCAGCAGGCTCCCGAACCGGATGGAAAAGAGTATAGCCCCGCCCGGACGCAAACGCAGCCCGAGCGGGGCCAAAGGAACCAGGTCAGGACGCTAGAGAAACAAACCCCGTTTCTCATCTTCGCGTCCTTCATGCTCTTGGTGGCTTGAACTCGGATGCTCTTACGGCAGTTCAACCGTTTGGTTGGTGCCCAGGCCGGGCCCCAGGATGAGTGCATTCTCGAGGATACGCATGGCGCCCAGCTGTGCCGCACGGAAGGCCGGGGCGTGGGCGAACAGGATGACCTGGCCGCGGCCGACGGATTCGCGTGTAACCCAGGCACCGTTGGCGATGCGATCACGCGCTTCCGGCCACAGCAGGCCGCCGGCGCGTACCCGCAGTTCCTGGCCTTCCGGCACCGGACCCCAGCCGACCAGGCGGTCGGCGCCGTCGCCTTCGCTGTGGACACCGACGCGCAGCGGCGACTGTACCGGCGGCTTGCTCATCAGGATCGGTGAGTTGGAAAACAGCACGGTCAGGAAATCACCGGTGCCGCCGGCCAGCCAGTGGTTGGTGTCAACGCGCGTGCCCACCAGTGCACCGGACGGCATGAACTGGCTCTGCCACTGATCACGACGCTTGCGCTCCTCCGCGCCCGGCAAATCATTCTCGATCGCGGCCCAGGGATACTCGGCCGACGTACCGGCACCATGGCCCCAGATATCGTCGGGCAACGGACGGTTGTTGCCCAGCCATTCGCGGTGGATGGCATCCTGGTAGTCGGTCAGCTCATCGCCGAGGACCTGCGGCAGTTCACGAGTGGACACCAGCGGCTCGTCGCCGCTCATCAGCGCACGCGCCGAATTGCCCACCGCCACCAGCGTGCCGCCAGCGCGCACCCATTCTTCGAGCTGACGGGTCAGCCCGTCGGGCAGTGAAC
>SKSJ01000186.1 GCA_007123055.1 Wenzhouxiangella sp.
CCCTATCATGATCGACTCGGGGCTGAACTCGAAGCCATTCGCAAGCGTCACGGGTTTGCCATTCTGCTCGATGCCCACTCGATCCGCAGCCGCGTGCCACGCCTGTTCGACGGTGAGTTGCCCGATCTCAATCTCGGCACCTTCGACGGCCGCAGTTGCGCCAGGAGCTTGCAGGAGGGCGCGGTCAAGCTGCTGCAAGGGCAAGACGAATTCAGCCATGTGGTCAATGGGCGCTTCAAGGGCGGTTACATCACACGTCACTATGGCCAGCCAGAGCAGGGTATCCATGCCCTGCAGCTCGAGATCGCCCAGTCCTGCTACATGGACGAATCGAATCCCGAGTGTTACGACGAGGCTCAGGCTGCACCGCTCAAAGCCTGGTTACAAACACTGATCGAGTACCTGGTTGAGTGGCGACCAAGGTGAGTATGAAGACCTATCATTGCCCACAGGCCCTGCTTCCTGACGGTTGGGCCCGCGACTGCCGGATCACCGTCGACAACCAGGGCTTGATTACTGGCATCGAGAAGGATTCGAGTTCAGCCGCTGCCTCCCGTTTGCCCGGACCTGTCATCCCCGGCATGGTCAATGTGCACTCGCATATTCACCAGCGCCTGATTGCCGGTCTTACAGGTTATCGTGCAGTCGGCGCCGACAGCTTCTGGACCTGGCGCGAGCAGATGTATCGGGCCGTCGGTCTGCTCTCGCCCGACGAACTGCGGACCTTGGCAGCTTTCGCCTTCATGGAGCTTGTCGAGGGTGGCTACACCGTTACCGGCGAGTTTCACTATCCCCACCGGCTCAAGGGTGGCGAGCCGGTGCAGACGGCATCCGCCCTGTTCGATGCGGCCGGTACGGCCGGGATGTCGCTGACTTTGCTGCCGGTCTGGTACCGCTACTCGGGTTTCGGTCGACAGGCACCGGCCGAGCGACAGCGACCGTTCATCATGGAATTGAACGAACTGGCTGACCTGGTCGGCGCACTTCGCGGCCATGTCGCCGAAAGCACGCACCGGGTCGGTGTGGCGCCGCACTCGCTGCGTGCCGTCGAAGTCTCCGACCTGCCCGGGTTGCTGTCGGCAATTGACTCTGGCCCCGTCCATCTGCACATTTCCGAGCAGCCGGCGGAAGTGGCCGAATGCCGCGAGCACTGTGGTCGCACGCCGATTGATCTGCTCTGTGAACACATCGACCTGGACCGGCGCTGGTGCCTGATCCATGCCACACACGCTTCGGAACACGAACTTCGCCACATGGCCCGGAGCGATGCCGTGATCGGTCTTTGTCCGACCACCGAGGCTGATCTCGGCGACGGACTCTTCCCGGTACGCAATTTCATCGACGAGGGGGGGCGCTTCGCCATCGGTTCGGATTCCAACCTGGTCACCGATGCGGCCAGCGAGTTGCGGCTGCTGGATTGGGGACAGCGGCTGCAGCTCAACCGGCGCAACGTCTTGTGCGACGAGGGAGAGCACCTGGGGCGCCGATTGTGGCGCGATGCGGCGCTTGCAGGTGCCGACGCGCTGGACCAACCGGCAGGGCAACTGGCGGTCGGGCGTCGCGCCGACTGGATCGTGCTGGATGCCGACCACCCGATGCTCGATGGACTCGATGCCGACTACCAGCTCGATACACTGGTACTTGCCGGGGGCCGTGAACTAATCGATCAGGTGTGGATTGCCGGACGCCAGCAAGTCGAAGGCGGCCGTCACCCAGGCCGTGAGGCACTGGCGTCGGAAGTGGCGCGTCTGCGTCGTCGATTGGCGCAGGCGCACTGAGTTGTCGGCCATGGAACTGCCTTCCTCGCCGGCGGCCGAGCGCAACAAGCAGCCCATTGCTGAAGTGTTGCGCCGTCGTCTGTCGCCATCGGCGCGCGTACTGGAGATCGGTGCCGGCACCGGCCAGCATGCCGTCCATTTCGCACACAATCTGCCGTCTGTTCATTGGCAGGCCAGTGAAGTGCCCGATCACCTTCCGCTGTTGGCCGCGCGAATCGCGCAGGAAGCCCCGGGTCTGCCCGAGCCGATCGAACTCGACGTGATGGGTGACTGGCCCGACGAGACCTTCGATGCGGTCTTTACCGCCAACACCTTGCACATCATGCCCTGGGCGCATACACCGATACTGATCGAACGCGCGGCGAGTCGCCTGGTGGAAGGTGGCGAGTTGATCCTCTACGGCCCGTTTCACGACAATGGAGCGCACACCGCCGACAGCAACATGAAGTTTGACCGGATGCTGCGTTCGCGCGATTCCGACATGGGCGTGCGCGATGCCGTCGAGATCACGGAAGTTGCGCGAGTACACGGTCTGGTGCCGATGGCCGATATCGCGATGCCCGCCAATAACCGCATACTGGTGTTCGAGAAGGCAGGGCGTGAGGGGTGAGGTGCTCTTGTGTCGGTGCGTCGGTGCGGCGGTGCGGCGGCTCGCGATCTGCACGGCCTACTGACACAACGGACGCACAGACGCACAGGCTGCCAATTGAAATCCCTGTCCCCAGCCCGCAAACTTGCCAGCCACACCCCCTGACCCGTTATCCGTCATGAACCAACAGACCGTCGACTACCGCGAACTCGTGCAGCAGGCCGAGGGCCTGATGTCCGGTCAGCGTCACCGAATCGCCAACGCCGCCAATCTCAGTGCCCTGATTTTCGAGGCGTTGCCGGAGATCAACTGGGTGGGCTTCTATTTTCTCGAGGGCGATGAGTTGATCGTCGGTCCCTTCCAGGGCCGGCCGGCCTGTGTAAGCATTCCGATAGGCCGTGGCGTCTGCGGCACGGCTGCGGCGACGCGTTCGACCCAGCGGGTCGAGGATGTGCATGCCTTCGAGGGACACATCGCCTGCGATCCGGCCTCGCGTTCCGAAGTCGTCGTGCCGCTGATCGTGGATGGCCAGCTCATCGGCGTACTCGATATCGACAGCCCGGTGAAAGACCGCTTCAGCGACGAGGACCAGGCCGGCCTGGAAGCACTGGCGGCTGCCTACACCAGATCGGTGGGCTGAACGACTGTTTCGATGCGAGCGCTGCCCGGCCGTGGTGGCAGCGCCAGGTCCATGATGACGAGGGCGCCCGGCTGCAGTCCCAGGGTCAGGCGCTGACCCGTCAGCCAGCGGACCAGCCATTCCAGTCCGGGGTTGTGTCCGACCAGAAGCAGCCGATGACTTCCGTCGGGGCAGTCGGAAAGGGTGGCAATCAGGTCATCGTCGTCCGCTTCCCACAGGCGCTCGTCGAAAACCGGCGGCGGCACGTCCAGGCCGCTCAGCACCTCGTCGGCGGTCTGGCGCGTTCTGGTCGCCGGCGACACCATGACCCGATCCGGCAACGTCCGTCCGCAGTCCTTCAGCCAGGCGTTGAGTCGACGGGCGTGATCGTGACCGGATTCGGCCAGGGGGCGGTCCCTGTCCCATTCATCGGCAAGCGCCTGGCGGGCCTTGGCATGACGCAGGATCCATAATTGCATGGGGGCTCCGGGGGCGTGAAATCGGGTGATACCAGCCTCATATAATACGATCAACCCGTCGTCATCTCGCAAAGGAGTGCCATGTCCGCACGTCATCCCGACCGCCAACCCGCCATTGAACGCCGTGCCTACCGGTCACCTGACTGGCTGGTGGCCAAAGCCGACTTTTCCTTCGGGCTGGATCGAAGCCAGACGCGCGTGCACAGCCGACTCGAAGTGCGGCGAAATCCGGATGGTGGCGATGAAGCCGCCCCGCTGGTCCTCAACGGTTCCAACCTGGAGACCGAGGCGGTCGTCGTTGACGGCCGTGAGCTGACAGCCGACGAGTACACGGTGCAGGGCGAGACGCTCTCCCTTGCCCTGGAAGGGGATCGCGCCGTGGTCGAAACCATCGTGCACATCCATCCCGATGCCAATACCGCCCTGGAAGGGCTGTACGCCGCCGGCGACATGCTGCTGACCCAGTGCGAGGCCGAGGGGTTTCGCAAGATCACCTGGTACCCGGACCGGCCCGATGTGATGGCGACCTTCCGCGTGCGGCTGGAGGCGGATCGGGAGCAGTTTCCCGTGTTGCTGTCCAACGGCAACTGTATCGAATCCGGTGAACTCGATGGTGGGCGCCATTACACGGTGTGGGAAGACCCCTTTGCAAAGCCCAGTTACCTGTTCGCCGTGGTCGCCGGCAAGCTGGCCGTGCTCGAGGATGAGTTCACCACGGCTTCCGGACGCAAGGTCGAACTCAAGGTCTGGTCCGAGCCTGACAACCTGCCGAAGCTCGACTGGGCCATGACCAGCCTCAAGCAGGCCATGGCCTGGGACGAGGAGCGCTTCGGGCTGGAGTACGACCTCGATATCTACCACATCGTCGCCACTCACGATTTCAACATGGGGGCGATGGAGAACAAGAGTCTCAACATATTCAACGCCCGCTACGTGCTGGCCGATGCCGATACCGCCACTGACGCCGATTTCGAGGCCATCGAGTCGGTCATCGGGCACGAGTACTTCCACAACTGGACCGGTAATCGAGTGACCTGCCGCGACTGGTTCCAGTTGACCCTCAAGGAAGGGTTGACCGTGTTCCGCGACCAGGAATTCACCTCCGACCTGCGCTCGCGCGGCGTCAAGCGCATCCAGGAAGTGGCCAACCTCAAGGCGCGCCAGTTTCCCGAGGACGCCGGGCCCATGGCCCACCCGGTGCGCCCCGAGCGCTATGTCGAGATCAACAACTTCTACACCGCCACCGTCTACGAAAAAGGCGCCGAGGTGGTCCGGATGTACCAGACCCTGCTCGGTCGCGAGGGCTTCCGCAAGGGGCTCGAACTGTACTTCGAGCGCCACGACGGCCAGGCCGTGACCTGCGATGATTTTCTTGCCGCCATGGCCGATGCCAACGATCGCGATCTCGAGCAGTTCGAGTGCTGGTACCGGCAGACCGGCACGCCCGTCTTGCGGGCCTCGATCCGTCGCGAGGGCGATCAAACCGTGCTGGCGCTGGCACAGACCTTGCCCGAGCATCCGGACAACCGCGACATCGGACCACTGATGATTCCGTTCAAGATCGGGTTTCTGGACGGCGACAACCGTTCGCTGCCGGTCACACTGGCCGGCGAGGACGAGCCGGGCCCGGAAACCCGTCTGCTGGTGCTCGATCAGGCCGAATCCGAGTTCCGCTTCCGCGACCTGCCGGAAGACGCCGTGCCATCACTGCTCAGGGATTTCTCCGCCCCGGTCAAGCTGGTATTCGACTGGAGCGCGGAGGAACTCGCGCGACTGGCCGGTTTCGATGCCGATCCGGTCAATCGCCAGCAGGCCATGCGGCGGCTCAGCGAACGCATTCTCGATCGGGCCATTGCCGACGGCGCATTGCCCGGCGAGGTCGACTTGCTGGAGCGGGCCTGGGCAGCGGTGCTCGACGACGACTCGGTCGATCCGGCGCTGGCCGCCGAGTTGCTGTCGCTGCCGTCGGAAAACGAGCTGGCACAGGATCGCGATCCGGTCGATGTCGAGGGCATTCATCGCGCTCGCAGCCAGTTGCGAACCCGGCTGGCCGGGGCGCTGGAGTCCCGCCTGACCGATCGCATCGACGGGCTCGCATCCCAAGGCCCATGGTCGGGGGACGGCGAGGCCACAGCGGTACGCGCCTGGCGCAATCGCTGCCTGGAAGTGCTGGCACTAGCGGGACTCGAAAGTGGCGCCGAGCGTGCCCGCAGGCAATTCGAGTCGGCAGACAACATGACCGACCGCATGGCTGCGCTGCGGGCGCTGGTCCTGGGTGGACACGATGCGGCTGACGCCCTGAATGCATTCGAGCGCCGCTACCGTGACGACGCTCTGGTCATGGACAAATGGTTCTCGGTCCAGGCCATGAAGCCTGATGGCAGGACGGTCGAGGTGCTTGCCGAACTCAAGCAGCATCCGGCCTTCCGCATGACCAACCCCAACAAGGTCCGCGCCGTCATCGGCGTGTTCGCCATGCACAATCCGGTCGCCTTCCACCGCGCCGACGGCGCCGGCTACCGGGCCGTGGGCGAGGCCCTGAACGAACTCGACGACCTCAATCCGCAGGTCGCCGCCCGCCTGGCAACGACCTTCAACCGCTGGCGGGCCTATGGCGAAAAGCGTGGCGGCATGATGAAAGCCGAACTGGAAAAGCTGGCCGCCAAGCCGGGCTTGTCACCCGACGTCGAAGAAATCGTCACCGCGGCGCTGAAACCGGCTTGACATACAATCTGTAACACGAAGATCGCGAAGGAGGGCACGAAGAACACGAAGCAATGCAATGAGGTTTTTCTTCGTGCCCTTCGTGCCATTCTTCGTGTGCTTCGTGTTACTTGCTTTTTTGGCTACATACAGAGTCGTTCAAGCCCGGTCCCAGACAGTACTTTCGGCCAGGGGAAGGTCGGGCCGGGGTCGAGTTTGCGGCGGATGAGGATCTCCGGGTTGTCGCTGGCCGGGATCATGTCGGTGTCGAGTTCATCGTGGCCGGCGAGGTGCCTCAGGTTCGGCAACTTCGACTTCAATGTCTTCAATAAATCGCTCAGTGCCGCGATCTGTTGTTCCGGATACGGATCGCTCCAGTCCTGGTGATCTGAGTCGAACCAGTCCGGCCAGCGACCCCGGTGCACCAGCTCGATGCCGATGCTGTTGGCATTGTGGCCACGGACATGGTGCGCGACCCGCTCAAGCGGCACCCACTGTTCAATTGTCCCGTCGCGGTCGATATAGAAATGCCCGCTGTTGCCAGTGCGCGATTCGGCATGATGAATCTCCTCGCCGAACTCGCGCGCCATGGCCATGTCAGGAAGCTCCGTGGCGTGAATCACGATCATCGAGATCGCGGCCAGCTCGCGCGACTGCAATCGTTCAGAGTAGCTCAGTGACTTGAAAGGGATCTCGGGCCTGGAATCAGTCATGTCCGCCTATCGGCATATCTTTGATTCGGTAGTGATAACACGAAGCTCACGACGGATGGCACGAAGGACGCGAAGAAAACTCTGATTGCATTGCTTCGTGTCCTTCGCGCCCTTCGTGTTCGGCCGTCGGTTGGCAACTACCGAGAATCTACTCCTGACCGGATGCCCGCTCGGCGATGGCTTCAAGCTCCGAATTCAGACGCTCGCGGTCGAACCACTCGCCGGCGCGCATCACGCCCTGGATGGTGCGCGTATTGCCGATGTCTTCGAGCGGGTTGGCTTCGAGCAGCACCAGGTCGGCCACGCAACCCGGTTTCAGGCAGCCGTGAACCGGTTGATCGAGATAGCGGGCGATATTGACCGTGCCGGTGGCCAGTGCCTCGGCCGGGGTCAGGCCGGAGGCCACGTAGATCTCCAGCTCGTGGTGGATGGCGTCACCGGGCACCTGCAGGATCTGCGGTGCATCGGCGCCGAGGAGGATGGGGGCGCCGGCCTCGTGCAGGGCGCGGATGAGCTGGCGACGGATGTCGACGAAACGCTGTCCGGCATCGCCGGGATATTGCTGGCGAATCTGCTCGGCACGCGCTCTCCACTGCTCAGCGGTCTGGGTCGGGATCCAGCGCATGGCATCGCGGTTCATCAGTGCTTCGATGTCGCCCACCGCCCAGTTCTCGATCAGGCTTTGCGTGGGCACGTTGGCGATCCCGGCCTCGGCGGTGCCCCGCGCCAGTTCCGGAATCAGCGATTCATCCATGCCTTCGACCAGGTTGACGGCGAACAGGCCCGGATCGGTGCCGTACAGGTCATGATCCTCGGGCACCAGCTTCTGGCCGTAGCCGTCGAGATGATCGATGGTGCCCTGGTTGGAATCCAGCACGCGGTCCAGGCCCACGGCAACGGAAATGTGACCGGAATAGTCGATGCCAAGTGCATCGGCGGTGTCGGCAATGGCGCGGAAGGCCTCCGGCCACAGCCCCGGGTGCAGTTTGAGCAGATCGTAGCCGGCTTCGGCCTGGGCGCGCACCATGGCCCGCGCCGCCGACGGCGAGGACACCGAGTTGCCGTTGAACGAAGGCCCCGAGGTGATCAGGCGTGGGCCGGGAATCTCGCCGTTCGCCAACTGCTGGCGCAATTCAAGATGCCCGGTTTCGCCGAGCATGCCGCGAATGGTGGTGATGCCGTGGGCGAGATAAAGCATCAGGGTGTCATGCACCTGCTGCTCGCCCACGCGCATGGGCGGGACATGGGCATGCATCTCGGCCAGCCCGGGGATCAGGTAACCGGTCTTGCTGACCACCACGTCGGGGTCGGCAATCGCATCGGCATCGACGATGAAACCGTCGCGCACGCCCAGGCGACCGGATTCGGACACCGTCCCGGACTCGACATCGACGAGGCGAACATCCTCCAACACCAGCGTGCCGGCATCGAGACTCAGGGACAGGGAAAGAACGACAATCGTGAACAGGCAGCGCATCGGACGAGACCTCCAACGAAACAGTCTCCGAAGTCTATCCGGCTATCCCGGCGGATAAAATAACATCACGATGGACCGGGGTGCATGCCCGGGTTGGTCGGGCCGAGGCATTGGAGTCTCAACACGTGCCGCATGACCACTGGCACACGCCGCCCACATTCCCCCCGGTTACAATACGCCCCATCAATCTCGGTGATCCGGTGACATGTCCATCAATCTCGAACAAGCCCGCTACAACATGGTCGAGCAACAGGTTCGGACCTGGGATGTCCTGGACCCGGCCGTGCTCGATACGCTGCGCGAGGTGCCGCGCGAGGATTTCGCGCCAGCCCGGTATCGGCGCCTTGCCTTCTCCGACCTGCGTATTCCATTGCCCAATGAGCAGGTCATGATGAAGCCGGTCGAGGAAGGTCGCATGCTGCAGTCGCTGCAGGTGGCCCCGGGAAACCGCGTGCTCGAGATCGGCACCGGCTCGGGTTTCATTGCCGCCTGCCTGGCCCATCTGGGTGCTGAAGTCACCAGTGTCGAGATTCACTCCGACCTGGCGGATCGTGCCCGGATCAAACTGGAACGAGTCGGGGTCGACCGGGTCAAAGTCATTTGTGCCGATGCACTGGGTGACTACTCTCCGGATGACTTGTTCGATGTCGTGGTCGTGACCTCCTCGGCAGCCTGCATACCGGAGCGATTCTTCGAGTGGATCGGGCCCGGCGGTCGCCTGTTTGCCGTTCGCGGCCACAGCCCGGCGATGGAGGCGGTCTGCCTGACGCGCCTGGCCCAGGGACATTGGCACACCGACAGCCTGTTCGAGACCGACCTGCCAAGACTGGTCGGCGCCGAGGACAAGCCGGTATTCGAATTCTGACCATCCGCCTTCAGATTGGCACAAGGAATCCAGGTATGAAGCAACGTTTGATCTGCGCCGCGGTGGCGGCCATCGGTATGGCTCAGGGGGCCCATGCAGTCGATCTCATGGGTGTCTACGAACTGGCCCAGGCCAACGATCCTCAACTGCGGGCCGCCGAGCAACGGTTGGCCGCGGCCGGTGAGATCCCGACCCAGGCGCGAGCCACACTGCTGCCCACCATCACCGGCAGCGCCGGCCGCACCATTGGCAATTCCCGCACCACCATTGCCGGGACGCGGCTCGACAGCCAGGATGTCGATACCGAGAACTACGGCCTGCAGTTGCGCCAGTCCATCTACGACGATGCCAATTACGGTCGTCTTGATCGTGGGCGTGCCGAACTCAGTGCCGCGGAGGCGGTTTACGCGGAAGCCTGGCAGAACTTCCTGTTTCGCGTCACGGAGCGCTACTTCGATGTGCTTACCGCACTCGACTCGGTTCGTTTCGCCCGTGCCGAGGAAACGGCACTGCGGCGCCAGTTCGAGCAGGCTGAACAGCGCTTCGAGGTCGGCCTGGCCGCGGTCACCGACGTCCACGAGGCGCGCGCGGTCTACGATGCGGCCCGTGCCCGGGTGATCCTGGTGGAGAACCAGCTTGAAGATGCCAGCGAGGCGTTGCGCGAGATTGCCGGTACCTGGTTCGAGAATTACGCCCGGTTGATCGATGATATTCCGCTGGACGGACCCGATCCCGCTGAAGCCGAGGAATGGGTGGAAATGGCTCTCAACTACAACCCCGCCGTGCTCCAGCAGCGCTCGCAGGTCGACGTGGCCGATGCGGACCTGAGAATCGCCCGCGCCGGACACTATCCGACGCTCGACCTGACCGGCGGTTACTCCCGTTTCATCAACAACGAGTGGGTCGGGCGTGATCCGCAGACACAGCAGGCGCTCGCTTCGGCAGAGTTGCGCAACACCGGCTGGGAAGTGGGCCTGAACCTGAATGTGCCCATTTTCCAGGGGCTTGCCGTGCAGTCACGGCGCCGCCAGGCCGGGCATTCGCTGCGAGCCGCCGACGAGACGCTGGATCAGACCCGCCGCTCGGTGGTGCGCCAGACCGAGACGGCCTACCGGGCCATCGTGGCCGGTATCCGCGAGGTCGAGGCTCGCCGCCAGGCGCTGGTCTCGGCCGAAAGTGCGCTGGAAGCCACCAATGCCGGCTTCGAGGTGGGTACGCGTACCATCGTCGACGTGCTGCAATCCGAGCAGCGCTTCTTCCAGGCCGAGCGCGACTACTCCCAGGCACGACACCAGTTCATCCTCAACCAGCTCAGACTGCGCCAGACCGCGGGCCTGCTGGAGGAAGACGATCTGGTCCAGGTCAACCAGCTGCTGCGCTGACGACCGGTTCGATCAGTCTCAGGGTGCGGCGCACGCTGCCGCGCCCGTGCTCGACCACCCCCAGCGCGGCGCGTCCGCGCTCCAGCGCCAGTTGCGGGTCGTTCCAGATCCGCAAGACCTCCCGGGCCAGTTCTATATCGTCGGCCACCGTGGCCAGTGCACCGGCATGCTCCAGGGCGGCGGCCATGTCGGCTTGCTGCTGCAGGTGCGGGCCGGCAATGACCACCTTTCCGAATGCCGCCGGTTCGAGCAGGTTGTGGCCGCCGATGTTGACCAGGCTGCCGCCGACGAACGCCACCGGCGCGGCGGCATAGCACGACAGCAACAGGCCCAGCCCGTCGACCAGCATGACCCGGGTTTGCGGATCGATGGTTTCGCCGATGGACTGGTGGACCATGCCGCGCTCATCGAGCATCTGCCGAATCGCCTTGCATCTCGGGGGATGGCGGGGGGCCAGGACCAGCAAGCCGTCGCCGCGCTCCTTAAGGATACGCTCGTGAGCAGCCAGTACGATTTCTTCCTCGCCATCCCGGGTGCTGCCGGCCACCCACACCGGCCGGTCTCCCCAGCGCTGACGCAGGGCACCGGCGCGCTGGCCGATGTCACCGGGCAGGGGCATGTCGAATTTCATGTTGCCGGTCACGCGGATGCGTTCCTCGGCCAATCCGAGCTGGCGAAAGCGCTCGGCATCCTCCTCGCTGCGGGCTGCAGCGACGGCAACCGCCTCCAATGCCGGCGAAAACAGGGACTGCCAGCGTCGATAATGCTTCATCGCCCCCGGGGCCAGCCGTGCGTTCACCAGGACCAGGGGAATGTCCTTCACACGGCACTGCCGGAAAAGTTCCGGCCAGATCTCGGTTTCGACGATAATGCCCGCCTGCGGCTTGAGCCGCGCGAGCCAGCGCTTCACGCGCCCCGGGGTATCCAGGGCGATGAAGGTGGTGGTGACGCGATCGCCGAACAGTTGCTCGGCCCGCTCCAGTCCGGTGGCTGTGAAGGTGCTGAGCACCAGGTTATGCGTCGGGTATCGCTCCAGAAGCGAGTGGACGAGCGCCTGCACGGCGTTGACCTCACCGAACGAAGCGGCATGGATCCACAACACGGGCGCATCGGCAGTCGGCACATACCCACTGCGCTCCCGCCAGCGGGCACGAAGCTCGGCCGGACCGGCGCCTTTCCAGCGCAACCAGCCCAGGACCAGTGGGCCGGCGGCCAGGGCGAACAATCGATAGACTGACAGCATAATGGTGCGAAGTGTAATGCAAAGCAAAGATTGCGGGCGGGGATGAGCGAACCATGAGTGTCTTGCGCAAGGTATCGACCCATGCCGCCCTGTTGCCGGCTCGCCTGCTTGGTCGGCTGCCGCTGCCGCTGGCGCGCGCGATAGTGCGGCCGCTTGCCCCCTTGCTGCGACTGGCCATGGCGTCCAGGCGTCGTGTGGTCGAGCGCAACCTGGCGCTGTGTTTTCCCGACCTGGAGCCCGCCGAGCGCGATCAATTGACGCGCCGTCATTTTCGCAACCTGGCCGAAAGCCTGGCCGAGGTGGCCGTGGCCTGGCAGCGACCAGGCCGGTTCGATGAGCGCCACGGCGAGGTGGTGGGACTTGAACATCTCGAGGCCGCCCGTGCCGACGGGCGCGGCGTCATGCTGATCACCGGTCACGCCACCTGCCTGGAGATGGGCGCACGCCTGTTCGGCGAGCGAATCGAAGCGGCGGGTATCTACCGGCCGCTGGCCAATCCCGTGCTCGAGGAGTTCCAGAATCGCGGCCGGTCCCGCTACGCACAGCAGATGCTGGCGCGCTACAACTTGCGCGGCATGGTGCGACACCTGCGCTCCGGCGGTGTGCTCTGGTATGCACCGGACCAGGACTTCGGCTTGTCGCGCAGCACCTTCGCTCCGTTTTTCGGTATCGAGACGGCGACTGCCAACGGCATTCTGGAACTGGCACGACTCGGTCGGGCCGTTGTGGTGCCGATGTATCCGGTCAAGGACGAGGTGACCGGCCGGGTCAGCGTCCATATCGAAGCCGCGTTCGAAAACTTTCCCGGCGACGACGCCCGTGCCGACCTGGGCCGTTTCAACGCCTTTCTCGAACGCTACGTGCGCGTTGCGCCGGCGCAGTACTGGTGGCTGCATCGTCGTTTCAAGACCGCGCCCGCGGGTGAGCCCGA
>SKSJ01000029.1 GCA_007123055.1 Wenzhouxiangella sp.
CAGGAGTGCCGCCCCGATGAGCGATCGACCGAAAACCGAACAGGAATGGCGCGAGCGGCTGACCGACGAGCAGTACCGGGTGACCCGCGAAGCCGGCACCGAGGCGCCGTTTTCCGGCGAGTACAACGACCATTTCGAGACCGGCGTCTACCACTGCGTGTGCTGCGACCACCCGCTGTTCGACTCCGATTCAAAGTTCCACTCCGGCTGCGGCTGGCCGAGCTTCCACTCGGAACTGGACGAGGCCGGCATCGAGCAACGCCTCGATACCTCCCACGGCATGCGCCGCATCGAACTGCTGTGCGCCAACTGCCAGGCCCACTTGGGCCACATCTTCGACGACGGCCCGCCCCCGACCGCCAAGCGCTACTGCATCAACTCGGCGGCGTTGACGTTCAGGCCTTCGCAGAAAGAGTAGCTTTCGGGCCAGGGCGGTTTCGATGATGGCTGGTTCGTCGTTTGGTCGCTTCGACGAAAAGACAAAAAGACCAAACGACCAAGCGACAAGACGCCCCCTCACCCCACCAGGATGCCCGCCCAGGCGGCATTGAGCAGCGAGACGATGGTGCCGCCGAGGACGGCTTTCAGCCCGAGTTGAGCGATGTGCGGTCGGCGCGAGGGCGCGATGCCGCCGATGCCGCCGATCTGGATGGCGATGGAGGCGAAGTTGGCGAAGCCGCACAGGGCGTAGGTGGCGATCAGCACGGAGCGCTCCGACAGGTTGGCCTGCATCTCGGTCAGGGCGACATAGGCGACAAACTCGTTGGCCACCACCTTCTGGCCGATCAGGCCGCCGACCGCGACCGCCTCATCGAGCGGCACGCCGGCCAGCAACGCCAGCGGGGCACCGACCCAGCCCAGGATCAGGGCCAGGTCCAGCGGCTGGCCCAGCCATTCCTCCAGCCCGGTCACGTTACCCAACCACCCCAGCGGCCAGTTGATCAATGCGATCAATGCCAGGAAGGCGAGCAACATGGCGCCGACGTTCAAGGCCAGTTTCAGGCCCTCGCCCGCCCCGCCGGCGGCGGCCTCGATCAGGTTGGTATGCGGGCGGTCCACGGCCACGTGTACGGCTCCGACTGTCTCCGACTCGCCGGTCTCCGGGATCATCAGCTTGGCCACCACCAGGGTCGCCGGGGCGGCCATGATCGAGGCCGAGATCAGGTGCTTGGCGTAGAAGGCCTGCTCGACCGGGTCGGCGCCACCAAGCAGCATCACGTAGGCGGCCAGCACACCACCGGCAATGGTGGCCATGCCGCCGGTCATCAGCGCGAACAGTTCCGAGCGGGTCATGCCCGAAATGAACGGCCGTACCACCAGCGGTGCCTCGGTCTGGCCGACGAAGACATTGGCCGCCGTGGCCAGGGATTCCGAGCCGGAAGCCCGCATCAGTCGCGTCATCACCCAGGCCATGGCCTCGACGATCTTCTGCATGAGACCGAGGTGATACAGGCAGGCCATCAGCGAGGCAAAGAAGATAATGGTCGGGAGGACCTGGAAGGCGAAAACGAAGCCGAAGGCCTCGGTGTCGACCAGCGGCCCGAACACGAACTCCGAACCGGCGCTGGTAAAACCGATCAGCGTGACGAAAGCCTGGCCGATGCGGTCGAATACGAGCTGACCGAACGGCACCCACAACACGAAGATGGCCAGCAGCAGCTGCAGCCCCAGGCCGACGGCCACGGTCTGCCACGCCACGCGGCGTCGATTCTCAGACAAAGTCCAGGCAAGCAACAACAACACGGCAATGCCCGCCAGACCGGCAAGGATATGCATCGAAAGTAAAGATATTCAGTCAGTATTCAGATCTTTACTTGTATCACATGTGGCGCCGACCTCCGCAAGGTGGTACAAAATGAGAAGTCGGCCAGAGGGAAACCCGGGGAATATGGCCGAAATTTCCCGAAAAGTTCGTTATAGCCGGGTAACAAGAACAGCAATGCTGCCGATTTCAGGAACATCGGCATCGGAACATCACATCTAGGCATCTCACAGAAGTTTTGCAGGAGGATCGACAATGTACTGGAAGACAATCGCAGGAATCTGCGCAATCGGCCTGCTGACCGGCTGCCCCACCGCCGGCACCACCAGCCAGGTGCGCGACAGCGGTTCGGGCGCCAGCGTGGCCGAAGCGCAAGCGGCACAATACGACGGACCACAGGCGCGTATCGCCGTGGCACGCTTCGAGAACAAGGCTGGCAACCAGGGACGCTGGTGGAGTCCGGCCATCGGTGACGGCATGGCCGACATGCTGACCACCGCCCTGTTCCAGTCGGGACGATTCATCGTGCTCGAGCGCGGCGCCATCGACGATGTCATGGCCGAGCAGGACCTGATCGCCAGCGGCCGGGTACGCGAGGGTGCGACCACCGAGATCAACCAGCTTGAAGATGCCGAACTGCTCGTCGTCGCGGCGGTCACCGAGTTCTCCGAGAATGCCAGCGGCACGCGCGGTTCGGTCGGCGGCGGACGTCTGGGCCGGGTGATCGGCGGCATCGCCGGCGGTTCGAGCTCGGCCCACATGGCCATTGACCTGCGCCTGATCGACACGAGCACCGGCCGCATCCTGGCCGCGACCAGCGTCGAAGGCGAAGCGCGTGATTTCGATATCGGTGGCGCCCTGGCCGGCTACACCAGCCGTCATGCCCTCGGGGGTGCGCTGTCAACCTGGGAAAACACCCCGCGCGAGAAGGCCCTGCGCCAGGTGATCGGCGAAGCCGTACAGGAGGTCGTACGACGCACGCCCCAGCAGTTCTACCGCCACGGCGGCGGCACACAGACGGCGGCAGCCAGCGGCGGCGGCTACCAGCAGACCGGTGGCGGCAACGGCGGAACCGGTGAGCGCGTGGTCATCACCGCCGGCTCGCTCAACGTGCGCTCCGGACCGTCATCGGAGGGCTCCGTACAGTTCAGCCTCAGCTCCGGCGCCATGGTTGACGTGCTGGCCCGGGCCGGCGAATGGCTTCAGATTCGTGACGACCAGGGCCGCACCGGCTGGGTGGCATCGGAATACACCCTGACGGTGCAGTAACCGGACCCTTCGGGACAACACGACCAGTCATGAAAAAGCCCCGCCACCCGGCGGGGCTTTTTTCGTGCCCATCCTTGTGCCTTCAGTCGAACTGGTCGCGCAGGCCGGACAGCCAGGGCTGCACCGAGCGGCGCGCGCGTTCGGTCGCATTGAGCGAGGTGTACTCGATCTGCTCCAGCGGCGAGGCGCCGATCTCACGCCCCAGCTGCAAGTCGAAGGTCCGGGCCTCGAGCTGAACGGTCCAGGCAGTCTCGTAGCGATTATAGAACTGCAACTCGCGCGAGCCTGCCGGCAAGGCCCGCGCCACCACCAGGTAACGAACGCCGGCCTCGGCGGCGGGGCCGGCCAGCCCGGCCAGATCGATCTCCTCGCCGTCGACATACTGCCGGAAGTTGCCGATGAAGCGCTTGTCGACCAGCGGCGGTCGGGCAGTACGCAGAGCCTGCTCGATCTCGTGGGTCATTGGATCGGCGATGACCGGATCGCCAACACCGACCACGGCAATACCGGTC
>SKSJ01000001.1 GCA_007123055.1 Wenzhouxiangella sp.
GACGCACCGACGCACCGGCCTCCGCCTCACCCACACCGTCATTTGCCGATCGCACGCTTCGGGCGTATGCTTGGGCGTGTCGGCAGACCTTGTCTGCGCTGGCGCTCCGGCTCCAAGCCGGGGAGGCTGTGGTGGTGGAATCGACGAATGAGCCTGTTTCGCGAGACTCTGGGGTCACAGCGGCGCCGGACGGTGGAATGCGAGTCCCGGGTCGGCAATTGCTGCGCCGCTTGTTGCTCTACCACGCCGGCCTGGGCCTGGCCTTTGCGGTGTTGCTTCTCGTTTTTCCCGCTTCTCTCGATTATCTTCCAATCGGCGGCATTTCCGAGCTGGCCGAGCGCACGGCTCCCCAACTGGGTAGCGCGCCATCGGCCGTTGCCGAATCGCCTCCGACTTCGCGCGCATCCACTACCGAAGGCATTATCGCGCTGGGGCATGCGCCTCGGCTCGCCATCATTCTGATTGGCATCTGGCTGCTGATGCTGCCCGTTTCCTGGCTGCACCGGGGCATTTATCGCACCAGCAATTACGATCACTCGCTTGATGAAACGATGCTGATTCTGCCCGGTGTGGTGGCCGCCATCGTGGTGGTGGTTCAACACAGCCTGGCGCTGGCCTTCGCGCTGGCCGGGATTGCAGCCGGGGTTCGCTTTAGGCGCGCACTGCAGGACACGTTCGATGCGCAGTTCATTCTGGTGGCGATCGGGGCCGGTATCGCCGCTGGTGTCGGTGCACTGGAAATCGCGGCCGTGTTGAGCGTGTTCTTCTGCTACGCGACGCTCTACCTGTGCAGTTTCGGGGATGGGCTTCATTCCGACTACAAGGGGCAGCAGAAAGCCGAACGTGAGCGACTTGCCAGGGAACAGGAAGCCGTGCCGGACGACGAACCGCCGACGCAGGTTCCGGGAGAGCGGGAATGATTCACGCATCGCTCAAGTCCCGCCGGTTCCAGGGCGGCAAAACTGCTGCAGGATGCCTGGTCGGTGGTCTGCTCTTGCTGCTGTGCTTCACTCCGCAGGCGGCCGGCGACGCCCGACCGTTGTTTGCCGAGGAGGCGACGCTTTCGGTGACCTTGGCCGCTCCCTGGCGCGAGTTTGAGCGTGACGGCGACAGCGACGAGCGTTATCCCGCCTACCTCGAGTACCAGGACCGGAACGGCCAAACCCATCGCCTTGCACTGACCGTTGAGCGGCGGGGGCGGACGCGTCGTGCGCTGTGTCGGTTCCCGCCGCTGCGTCTGCGTTTCGACCGCAGCACCACGCCCGGCACCGTATTCGAGGGACAGCGTTCGCTCAAGATGGTGACCCATTGCTCCCGCAGCCGGCGCTGGGAGCAGTACTACGTGCTCGAGATGCTGGCCTACCGGATCTACAATCTTGTGACCGAGCGCAGCTTGCGTGTGCGCGCGCTGGACATCACGTACGTGGACGAGCAACACGGCTCGGACGATGCCGGACGTTTTGCTTTCCTGCTCGAGCACGTCCGGGATGTGGCCCGGCGCAACGATCTGTCCCGGGTGCGGACGGGCCGGGTCGGTCCCGAGCATTACGATCCCGAGGAAATCACTCGTTTCATGCTATTCCAGTACCTGATCGGCAATACCGACTGGTCGGTATGGACCGCGACGGCCGACGAGCGCTGTTGCCACAATGTGCGCACCATCGGGGTACTGGAAAGCGAAAGTCTCTTTGCCTTGCCCTATGACTTCGACGCCGCGGGATGGGTTGATGCATCCTACGCCGCCCCCCACGAAAGCTTGCCGATCCAGCGGGTCAGGGAGCGCCTGTACCGGGGGTTCTGTCGACACAATCCGGCCCTGGAGAGTGTCCGCCGGGAGTTTCTGGAGCTTGAGGAAGAGATCCGGGAGCTGGTCCGTGCCGAACCCTTGTTGACCTCGCGTAACCGCAACCGTGCGTTGCGCTATCTATCGGAATTCTTCCAGACCCTGAAAGACCCGGATCGCTTCGAGAGCGAGGTGACTACAGCGTGCCGGGGGTAGTTGCGGGGTCCGGCCGGTCCGTCCCGGCTTCATCCGCGGAGCTTTTCTTTTCTTCCTGCTCTAGGCGCTGCCTGAGGTTCAGGTGTCGCTGTTCGAGATTGGCATTGTCCGGCTGCATTTCCATGACGCGTTCGAGGTAATCGAGACGTTCACCGTCGCGTCCGGGCAGTTGCAACACGCCGCCCGGGTAGCCGGCGCGCAGTCGACCGTCGCTGTATTCCAGCCAGCCGATGTGTCCGCCGTAATAGGCGCCCATGCCGGTGTCGATGAGAATGACCCCGGTGTCGTGGCGCGGCCAGATCACGCCGCCGGTTGGTGTGTGGCCAATGACGATATGTCGGGCCTTATGCCGCTTCAGGATGGCGCTGACGGTCTCCGGCGTCGTGGCGGGTGGCGTGCCGGCCAGGCCCCGGTACCACAAGGGGCCGGTTTCGTCGGTGACGATACCGAGATCGGCCGTGTCCTCGAGTTTCAGGGCGTCGTGCACCATGCGAGTCAGTGAACCCAGTTCGTGGCGGTAGTACTCGCGGCTGATGCCGCCGTGCACGAAAATCATGTCATTGAGTTGCACGGCCACTTTCGAGGCCATGACCCATTGGAACAGTTCACCGTCGGGGTTCCAGCGCGGGTCCCAGGCGAGGCGGTGCTCGACCCAGCCCAGTGGGTGGTCGCGGTTCCATTGTTCCCGGTAATCGTCGGGCAGGGCGGCGTGGCGATCGGGTTCGGTTTCACGCATATGCTCCATGAGAGCTGCGAAATATCGGTCGCGCACGCGCGCGCTGTCATGGTTGACGAAGGCCCTGAACTCTCCCGGCGATACGTAACGCAGATCGCCGTAGACGTTCATCGCTTCGTGGTTGCCGATCAGGTGATGGACGCGGCCGCCGGCACGGCGGGCCTGGCGGGCCAGGCCGTCGAGGTGGCGGATGATGCGCAGTGTATCCGGGCCGCGATCGGCGATATCGCCGGTCTGGACCAGGTGGGCCTCACCCGCGGCCCAGCGTCCGCGCCGGTTGGTGATGCCGGCAAGCCGCAAGACCTCACGGTAGGCGTCGTAGTCACCGTGGAGGTCGCCGATGGCGACAATCCGCTCGACACCTTCCCAGCGGTGCTCGTCGATCTCGCGTGCAGCGCCCGGCGTCACCTGCGTGGCCAGGACAAGAATCAGCAGCAAATATCGCACCGGGGCCTCCAGGCGAGGTTGCCGCCAGCCGAGCGGCTCGTTCAATAAACCTCGCACCTGCAATCTAGCACAGCCTGCGTGGCCGTGGTCCGATTCCCGAACCGCTCATGGTGCGGATCGGGCAGTGAATGCCAGCGTGGTTCGGTCAGTTCGTCAGCACTTCCCGGATCCGCTCTTCGAGCGGGCTGTCCAGTGGGGTGGTGCGCGAGTCGAAACGTGCCACGACGTGACCGCGGCGGTCGATGAGGTACTTGGTGAAGTTCCACTGCGGGGGTGCCTCGTGCTCGGCCAGTTGCCGGAACAGGTCATTGGCTTCCTCGCCGGTGACCTGGGTGGTGGCGAACATCGGGAAGCTCAC
>SKSJ01000173.1 GCA_007123055.1 Wenzhouxiangella sp.
AGAGATCGAACAGTTCCTTGATCCGTTCGTGCTCGACACGGTCGGCCTGGTCGGCGCTAAGCATGTTCTCCGGATCGGTATCGATGGTGATTCTCGGCATCATCAGGCCGAGCACGATGGCCAGCAGCGCCACGCCGACGAAAATCCATCGACGGTTGAGCATGCTGAACAGTGCGAGGGTGCGACCCATGGGGCAACTCCGTGGAAACTAATTTAGGTAGAGCTAATATATGGGAAAAGAGATGTCAGGTCAAGGGGTAGGGAAGGCAAAAGGTGAAAGGTGAAAGGGCAGTCCAGTCACGCCAAGGGCCGCGCCTCACGCTCCATGCGGGGCTCATTGTACCTTGCGCCTTTGCTCACCCCATCGTTGCGCGGAAGATCAGGAAGAACACTACCGACAGGGCGGCACCGGCGGGGACCGTGATGATCCAGGACATGAAGATCGAGCCGACCACGCGCAAGTCGATGGCGGCGATGCCGCGCGCCAGACCGACGCCGAGGATGGCGCCGACCACGGTGTGGGTGGTGGAAATGGGCAGTCCCGTTCCCGAGGCCATGACGATGGTGGCGGCCGCGGCCAGGCCGGCGGCGAAACCGCGGCTGGGGGTTAGCGACGTGATATTGCTGCCCACCGTGGCGATGACGCGATGACCATAACTGGCCAGGCCGATGACGATGCCGATACCGCCGAGCACCAGAATGCCAAGTGGTACCACTGCTTCCTGGCCGACATCGCCTGAAGATGCCACGGAGATGACCGCGGCGGCGGGGCCGACGGCATTGGCGACGTCGTTGGAGCCATGGGCGAAGGCCATGCAGCAGGCCGTGACCACCATCAGGATGCCGAATATCCGCTCGACCGTGACGTAGTGGAAGTCACGTTTTTCCGGTTCCTGGTAAGGGATGCGCAGGATGAATACCGTACCGATGGCGGTGATGAGCAGGCCGATCGCGACGGCCAGGGCGTTGGCCTGAAGTGCGGTAAAGTTCAGGCCCACATGGGCCAGCCCCTTGTCGACGGTCACCCAGGTCATGAAGAATCCGGCCAGGAAGATGTAGCCGGGGACCCAGCGTCGTGCGGCCCTGAGCGGATTGCGGCGGTCGAGAACCAGGATCTGCACACTACGAAACAGCAGCCAGGCGAAGATGCCGGCGACTACGGGTGACACGACCCAGCTCATCGCGATCTGGCCGACCTGTGGCCAGTGTACTGTGGAAAAGCCGATGCCGATGGCGGCAAAACCGACCACGGCGCCGATGATCGTGTGGGTGGTCGAGACCGGCCAGCCGAAGCGCGAGGCGATCAATAGCCAGGTGCCGGCGGACAGCAGCGAGGCCAGCATACCGAATACCAGCAGTTCGGGCTGCCCCGACAGCAAGGAGGCATCGACGATGCCTCGTCGGATGGTGCTGGTCACACCTCCCCCGGCCAGCACGGCGCCGGCGAATTCGAAGATCGCCGCGATCAGGATGGCCTGCTTGATGGTGATGGCCTTCGAGCCCACTGACGGCGCCATCGCGTTGGCCACGTCGTTGGCGCCGATGCCCCAGGCCATGAACAAGGCGAAAGCCGACGCCAGGATGATGTAGAAGATCGCCTGTTCCATGGAGACTGATCAAATAGGTGAGAGTGCTAGCGGGCGATCAGCAGGTGCAGCCGGCTGCCAACCCGTTGGGCGAGGTCGCCCAGGTCACCGGTCCAGTCAATGATCTTGTAGAGGAACATCACGTCGATGGGCGGCAGATCTTGCTCGACCTCGAATAATGCGGCCCGGAGCTCTACCTGCAGGCTGTCGCTGTCGTTCTCGATCTGATCGAGTTCCTGCGTCATTTCCATGACCAGGTCGACCATGGCGCCGCGAAAGCCCGATTCGAACAGCTCGTCGAGCTCGTGCACCGACTTGTGTGCCTGCTTGACGGCATCGAGTGAGCGCTCGACAAACTGCAGATACAAGTCCTGCAAATGCTCGGGAAACACCATCTTGCGGCCGATGATGAGGCCGGAAATGTCGCGCGACTTGTTGGCGATGCGATCCTGCACCGACAGCATTTCCAGGACATCTGTACGCGCGACCGGCATGAACAGGCTGTTGGGCATGTTCAGTCGGAGCTCGCGCTTGAGGTCATCGGCGGCGTGCTCGAGGTTGACGATCTTCTCGCGCTGGATGGCCGCCTTGCGCCAGTCCCCCTTGTAGGTGGCCTTGATGAACTTCGGCAACTTGTGGGCGCATTTCGAGGCCTTGTCGATGTGCGCCTGCAGCGGCCGTACCGGCGAGGCACCGAAAATGCGGGAAATGTAGCCAGTTGGATTCATGGGATTGGCTGGTAACCGTCGGTGGCCGAATTGTAACAGTTTCACTTCGATTTCATGACAGTCGAAGTCACGCTGTCGTTTGCCATGGCCGGTAGAATAGGGGGCAATCCAGAACCGTTCTCAAAACCCGTCTATGACTGCCCCGGACACAGAGCATCTCAAGCAATTGATTCAATCGATCGAGGACCCGCATACCGGGCGTCCACTGAACGATGCCGTGCGCGGCCTGGCGTTGCATGAAAGCCGCGCAGCGGTCGATATCCGCCTGGATTATCCGGCTGCCGGCTGGCGCGACCGACTGGCTGAGTTGATCGGTGGTCGCTTGCGCGCGGTCGAGGGTGTCGAGGCGGTCACGGTCGATATCGACTGGCAGATCCCTCAGCATGCCGTGCAGGGTGGGCTGGACCCACTGCCGGGGGTGCGCAACATCATTGCCGTGGCCTCCGGCAAGGGCGGGGTGGGCAAGTCCACCGTCAGCGCCAATGTCGCGCTGGCGCTGATGGCCGAGGGCGCCACGGTTGGTGTACTGGACGCGGATATCTACGGTCCCAGCATCCCGCGCATGCTGGGACTTTCCGGCAAGCCCGAGACCACCGACGACCGGCGCATTCTTCCAATGCAGGCCCACGGTCTGCAGGCCATGAGTATCGGCGTGCTGGTCGAGATGGACCAGGCCATGATCTGGCGCGGCCCGATGGCCACCCAGGCCCTGCAGCAGATCGTGTCGGAAACGAAGTGGGATGGCCTGGACTACCTGATCGTCGACCTGCCGCCGGGCACCGGCGATATCCAGCTCACCCTTGCTCAGCGCATTCCCGTGGCCGGTGCCGTGTGCGTCACGACCCCGCAGGACGTGGCCGTGGACGACGTCAGACGCGCCGTGGCCATGTTCAACAAGGTCAAGGTGCCCGTTCTGGGCGTGGTCGAGAACATGAGTACGCACGTATGTTCGAACTGCGGTCATGAAGAGGCGGTGTTCGGCACCGGCGGCGGCGAGCGAATCGCCGCGGAAACGGGCGTGTCAATGCTCGGCCAGCTACCCCTGATCGCGGATATCGGTCGCTCCACCGACGAAGGCCGGCCCATCGTCGTGGCTGATCCCGAATGCCCGGCCGCTCAGCGTTTTCGCAATATCGCCCGCAACGTGGCCGGCCGCCTGTCCACCCAGTCGCGCGAGACGAAAGTGCGGATGCCGAAGATCAATATTGTGGA
>SKSJ01000191.1 GCA_007123055.1 Wenzhouxiangella sp.
ATCGCCGCGTCCGCAACCGATGTCCGACTCGCTTAACGTCGATATGCCGAGAGCCTCCGCACAGCACTGCAAACTGGCGCTCGTCCTGGCGCTTTCGCTGCTGGTCCATGCCATGCTGCTGTTGTGGCCAGTGAAGTACGACCCGGTGCCACGCCAGCCGGGGACGAACCGAATCAGCCTGGTCGCCCCACCGCCGCGGCCGGCGCCAACCCTTTCCGAATCCCCGGCAATCGAGTCGCCGTCCCCGGATGATACGACGGCCCCGTCGGAAATCACTCCAGCGGACACTTCCGAAACCCGACCTCCACCGGACGAAGCGTCATCAGAGCCGGCCGAACGACACACTCCCGACGCGACCGAGATCCGGGCTCAGGCGTTACGACTGGCCGGTGAAAGAGCGACGGACAATGATGACGAGGGCGATTCCTCAACCCTGTCATTTCGTGCCGTCCCGCGCCTGCCGGGAGCAACGGGCTGGATGGATCAGCACGTGGGGACCGTGACAGCCAGCCGGGAACACTGGCGATCCGCCGACGGCGGCCTGCACTCGAGAATCGTGGCGACGAACGGGCGTGTCGTGTGTGCATCCATTCGCCCGCCCACGATGCAGGAGTTCTTCAACCCCTGGATGTCGAGCGCCGTGCCCATGCTACGCAGCTGTGGACGAGAGCGACCCCCACCGGCTGACAACAACGATCCCTGGCATAGGAGGGCCGGAGACTGACTGCCATGTCGACGGCCCGCATGGGCTGTGTGCTAGAGTAAAAAATCCGTCAAGGGCAGGCCCCGGCCTCTGGAACCACCCGATGACCGCCCCGACCAGCAACCATTCGACCCCCGGCCGAGACGACCCGACGATCGTGACCACACGCTACATGCGCCCGGCAACCTGGGCATTGTCGCTGCTGCTGGCGCTGAGTCTGATTCTGGCCGGCGTATTGCTGGGCCACACCGGTGCCGGACAGATGGCAAGGCAGCAGGCCCAAACCGAACTCGATGGCGCCATCCTGCGCCTGACCTCTCGATTCGACGACATCATCGAGGAAGCCGACCGTGTCTTCGCCGAACTTGGCCGGACGTCGAAACCGCGTTGCAGCCAGGATGAACTGCTTGCCATGCGCGCCCAGGTCTTCAAAGCCCGATTCCTGCGCGACATCGGGCGCCTGGAATCGAATGTGCTGCATTGCAGCACGGCACTGGGGGCCCTCGATCCTCCCTACCACGGCACCCCGCCCGACATCGAGATTCACGGCGGCATCGGGCTCAAGACCGACCGCGCCGTGCTCGCCGGGGAAAGCACTCGCACCATGGTCATCGAGGGGCGGCATTTCAATGCGCTGGTCGACCCCGGCGTCGTCACCGACCTGGCTGCTGCCATGGAAGAGGCCACGTTGTTCCTGAGCTCGGCGTCGGCAGTGGATCGTGAATGGCACCCGTTTCACTCGCACACGGAGTTGAACCGAAACGGCTTGTCCAGCTTCCGTTGCAGCGAAAGCAGCGGGCTGTGTGTGAAGCTTCATTATCCCCGGGACCGGCTTGTGGACTGGCAGCCGCAAACCCGCGTGGTCATGGCCAGCTTCGGTGGCGCGGCGGGGCTGGCCTTGTTTCTGGTCATTTTCAGGGGACTGCGCCAGGATGAATCGCCCGAACGACGACTGCGCCGGGCGCTGGAGAACGACTGGATCCACACGGTCTACCAGCCCATCGTCCGACTTCCGGAGCATCGCCTGGTCGGCTTCGAGGCACTGGCTCGCTGGCGGGACGATCAGGGCAACGGAATGCCGGCGGAGGAATTCATTGCACTGGCCGAACGCACCGGCCTGATCGGCCAGGTCAGCGAAAGGATGATCCACACCATCGGGAAAGAACTCTCACCATGGCTGAAGCGGCACCCGGAATGTGTCATCGCCATCAACATCGCGCCCGCCGAACTCGATGACGACGCCCTGATCGAAAAGCTCGACCGGGAGTTGATCCGGCGCGGCGTGCAGGCCGAGCAGGTCTTTATCGAGATCACCGAACGCACCATGGTCGAGAGCGCGTCGGCGCACGCCCGGATCGCGCAACTGTCCCGGCGCGGCTTCCGCGTCTACGCCGACGACTTCGGCATCGGCTACTGCGGCCTGGCCTACCTCAACGACATGGACGTTGACGGCATCAAGATCAGCCACCTGTTCACCGCCGCGGTGGCCACCGACAGCCCCAAGGCCGCATTGGTGCCACGCATCACCGAACTGGCCCGCGAGCTGGGCCTGGATGTGGTCATCGAGGGCGTCGAGACCCGTGAACAGGCGCATTCCCTGTCCGACCTCGAACCCATCCTGGTCCAGGGATGGCTGTATTCACGCGGCGTGGAAATCGAGGAACTGACACGCCACTTCGACGGCAGCCTCAACCTGCGTCCGCCTGGCTGACCCCTCCCTCAGGCCAGCACCCGCGAGCAGGCGGCGAGCAACTGCTCCTCACCGGCCAGCACCAGGTTGGCGGCATCCGCCAGTGGAATGTAGCAGTCGGCACCGGTCACCCGTGCCAGCGGCTTGCCACCCTGCCCGGCCTCGACCAGTGCGGTCACGATGGCTTCACCGACGCCGCCATCCGGACGGCCTTCGTCGAACACTACCACCGCCGAGCACTCCGCGGCATGCCGCACGATCGTCTCGCGGTCCAGCGGTTTGAGCCAGCGCAGGTCCATGACCCGCACTCGTGCACCCTGGCTGCGCGACAACTCCCGGGCACATCGCAGCGCCATCGGAACCCCGTTACCGAAGGTGACGATCAGAAGATCGCTTGACGATTCATCGTAAATGCGCGGCTGCCACGGCGCCAGGTACTGGTCGGATGCGGGATAGGGGAAAGTCCACAGCCCGTCGTCCTTGACGTGCAGGTCCTTGGTCATGTAGAGCGCGATCGGCTCGAGGAAGGCCGAAACCCGGCCGTCAACCTGCGCCAGCGCTGTCATGGTGCGCAGCATCATCACCGCGTCATCGCCACGCGAGGGGCAACCGATCACCAGGCCGGGAATGTCGCGCAACGCGGCAATCGAATTGTCGTTGTGGAAATGCCCGCCAAAGCCCTTCTGGTACCCCAGGCTGGCGATGCGCATCACCATGGGGTTGCGGAACTGGCCGTTGGAGAAGTACTGCAGCGAGCAGGCCTCACCGCGAATCTGGTCGCAGGCGTTATGAAAGTAGGCCAGGTACTGGATCTCGGGAATGGGCAGGTAGCCCATGGCGCCGTAGCCCTGGGCCAGGCCCAGAATGGTGGTCTCGTCGAGCAGCGTGTTGAACACCCTGCGTCCGCCAAAGCGCTTCGCCAGCCCCTTGGTGACCGTGTAGACACCGCCCTTGCGCGCCACGTCCTCGCCGAATACCAGTGCCTGCGGATACTTGACCATCAGATCGGTCAGCGCCCGGTTGATCTGGATGGCGAGGTGGCGGCCGGGTTGATGCTCCGGCAGCAGTTTCTCGCTGCCGAAGGCCTCGACCCGGGACTGATGATCCGGCACACGGGCCGACTCGGCCGCCACAAGATCTCCGGAGACCGGCGCCAGCGGCGCAATGACCTCTTCCAGGCTGGTGAGTCGGCCGGCGCCATCGGCTCGATCAGCCTCGCCCAGGCATTGCCGGTGAATGGACCAGTAACGCTGGTGAATCTGGGCCGGCGTCATCAGTCCGCGCGCCACGACAAGCCCGGCCGAACGCAGCAGGGGATCGGCCCGCTCGGCCGCTTCGAGCTCTCCGGAGGGACGGTACTCGATCTCGAAGTCGGTGCCGGCATGCCCCATCAGGCGAGTCGTTTTCAGGTGAAGAAATACGGGACGACGCCGCTGACGACACTCATCCACCGCGCGCGTCACTGCCTGCCAGCCGGTGGCCAGGTCCAGTCCATCGGCATAGTGATAGCTGATGCCGTGGCGACGAGACATGCTGTCGGCCACCCAGTTGGTCGGGGTGGGCACGGAAATCCCAATGCCATTGTCCTCGCATACCAGCAGCACCGGGACCGGCAGGTTCTGGTGACGGCTCCAGGCGGCACTGTTGATCGCCGACTGGGCGGTGGCATGGTTGAGACTGGCGTCACCGAAACTGCAGACCGCAATGGCATCGTCGGGTACCGGCAGATCATGCCGCCCGCCGCTGCCGTGCGCGATGGCCAGCGCGGTACCGACCGCCTTGGGCAGATGGCTGGCGATGGTCGAGGTCTGCGGCAGCACCCACAACGGACGACTGCCCCAGACCTTGTGCCGACCGCCCGAGGCCGGGTCGGCCTTGGCGGCGGCAAACGACAGGCAGGTATCGCGGATGAAATCCATGCCCTCGATCTTGCGATAACGCTCGGCCATGAAAGCACCGGAGCGGTAGTGCAGGAAGGCGGGATCGGTCTGCCGGGTCAGTCGCCCGAGCATGGCGTTGCCCTCGTGCCCGGACGAACCGATGGTGTAGAACACCTTGTTCTCGGTGCGCTTGATGCGCGCCATCAAGTCAAGCTGGCGCGACACCATCTGACTGTCGAACAACTCGAGCAGGTCGGCATCCGGAATGCCGACGGCATCGGCGGCGACGACTTGTCCCGATGCCAAAGCATCGAGGTGGTCGAGAAACTGCCGGTCGACGACCTCGGCGCGGTTGATGTTACGTGAACTGGATGATGAAGTCATGGTGATTGATCAGGGAAGAGGGAAAGAGGAACAGAGGGAAGAGGACCGGCGATCTTGTCACGATGAAGGAGCTATTCGCCTTGCCCTCTTCCTTCTCCCCTCTTCCCTTCTACCCGCGGGTTTCAAAACGCGTTATGCCCAGTCAATTCCCGCCCCACGACCAGCTGGTGCACGGTCTCGGTCCCCTCGTAGGTAATCACCGACTCGAGGTTGAGCATGTGGCGAATGGGCGAGTACTCCAGAGTGATGCCGGAGCCGCCGAGCAGGTCACGGCACTCGCGCGCGATGTCCATGGCCATGCGCACGTTGTTCCATTTCGCCAGCGAGATCTGGGTCGGGTGCACGCGGCCCTCGTCCTTGAGCCTGCCCAGTCGCCACGACATCAGTTGCGCGGCCGTGATGCGGCGGGCCATGTCGGCCATCTTGATCTGGGCGCTCTGGGTGGCGGCTACCGGCCGCCCGAACAGCTCGCGGTCCTGACAGTAGTCCAGCGTCTCGGTCAGGCAGGCAATGGCTGCGCCGATCGGCCCCCAGGTAATGCCGTAGCGGGCCTGGCTCAGACAGGAAAGCGGACCCTTGAGTCCCTTGACGCCGGGCAGACGGTTGGCGTCGGGCACGCGCACGTTGTCGAAATACAGCTCCGAAGTCACCGACGCCCTGAGCGACATCTTGGCATGGATATCCCGCGCTTCGAAACCGTCGAAATCCTTCTCGACAATGAAACCCTGGACGCCATCTTCGGTACGCGCCCAGACAATGGCGATGTCGGCCATCGTTCCATTGGTAATCCACATCTTGGCGCCGTTAAGGATCCAGTCGTCGCCGTCGCGCTTTGCGTGGGTCTTCATGTTGGACGGGTCCGATCCGCCATGAGGCTCGGTCAGGCCGAAGCAGCCGATCACCTTGCCGGCGGCCATGTCGGGCAACCAGCGTTGCTTCTGCTCCTCCGAGCCGAAGGCATGAATCGGGTACATGCACAGTGACGACTGGACCGACACGAAGCTTCTCAGCCCCGAATCGCCGCGCTCCAGTTCCTGGCAGATCAGGCCGTAGCTGACCGCGTTGAGACCGGCACAGCCATACCCTTCCAGACTGGAACCGAGCAGGCCGAGCTCGGCAATTTCCGGGATGAGCTCGGACGGAAAGCGTCCCTCGTCGAAGCACTGAGGAATCAGCGGCAGGGCCTTCTCGTCGACAAAACGGGCCACCGTGTCGCGGATCATCCGCTCTTCATCGGTCAGCAGGTCATTGATTTCGTAGAGATCGACAGGGTTGAGTGAGCGCATTGTCTGGCAGTCGTCAAAAGGTTTTGAAGGTGAACGCGCATTGTACGTGATCGCGTGCACCCCGGCATCGATGCTTGCCACATCAACAGAGGTTCCTCAGGACAAGCCCGGTGGGTATAATATGATTCCGATCAATTTCCCAATTCAGAAGAATGTCCATGCTGAAGCGAATGATTGCAATCGCGGCGGTGGCGCTTTTCGCCCTGCCCGCTCATGCCGAGCGAGGAGACCCGGAACGCGGTGAGGAGATCGCCTACACCTGCTCCGGTTGTCACGGAATCCCGCATCACGTGAACGTGTACCCAACCTACCGGGTGCCCAAGCTGGGCGGCCAGAGTTATGGCTACATCGTCAATTCGCTCAAGGCCTACCGGGACGGCGAACGTCGGCACCCCACCATGAAGGCGCAGGCGCACACCCTGTCCGACGAGGACATTCACGACGTTGCCGCCTACTTCGTCAGCCTGACCGCGGAGGACAACTGATGAGAATCTCGCTGATCATCGCGTCGGCAGCGGCGCTGCTGATGCTCAGCCAGCATGCGCTGGCCGGAAACCCAAGCCGTGGCCTGGAAATCTCGGAGGTCTGCCAGGCCTGTCACGGCCGCGACGGCAACCTGGTACCCGACGACCAGACACCGCGCCTGGCCGGTCAGTACGCTGACTACCTTGTTCACGCACTGAAGGCCTACCGGTCCGGCGACCGCGAAAACGCCCTCATGCAGGGCTTCGCCCGCGACCTCAGCGACCAGGACATTCAAGACCTGGCCGCCTGGTATTCACGCCAGGAAGGCCTGCAGATCCTGCGGATCAGGTAAGCAAGGGGAGAGGGATAGAGGGGAAGAGGGAAGGGAAAAACCTTTTCCGACCCGTCTCCCCCTCTATTCCTCTACCCCTCAGTAATACGGATTCTCGCCGCTGGCGTGGTCGGTGGCGTCGATCACCTCGCGCACTTCCGGCACTTCCTGGCGCAGCGTCGTCTCGATCCCCTGCTTCAGGGTCACGTCGACCATGCCGCAGCCGTGGCATCCGCCCCCGAAACGCAGCACCACATCATTGTCGTCTGTCACGTCCACCAGGCCGACCTGGCCGCCGTGCGAGGCGACCATCGGATTGATACGCGTCTCCAGTACCCAGCTGACCCGCTCATGGACCGGCGCATCGGCCGGAGGTTGCTGCCCCTTCAGTCCGGGAGCACGGATATTGAGCTCCCCGCCCATGGCGTTGCTTTCGAAATCGATCATTGCACCATCAAGCACGTCCGCACTCTCGCGCTCGACGAACAGCGTGAAAGACTGGCAGTCGATGCCATGATCATCTTCACGCTGCTGTCCCTGCGGGCAATAGGTCAGCTCGACGTCAGCCGTCGCCGTGCCGGGGTTGACCACGCGCAGACGCAGGTGGGTATTGTCGGGCTGCTGCTCGAGCAGCTTGCCGAAGTAGTCGCGGGCGGCGGGGGTCACGGTCAGCATGGGGTACTCGCTAGCGGAAAACTCATGAAATAGATGTGCCGGCGGATCAGGCGGCTTTCAACCGGCCAAGCAGCCAGGGCAGGGATTCATCGTAACGCCAGTCGATGCCCGAATGGGTGCCATCGAACTCCTCGTAGTGATGGTCGATGCCCAGCTCCTCGAACACGTCGTGGAGCTCACGAGTGCCGTAGTGAATGAAATACTGGTCGCGCTTTCCGGCATCGATCCACAGGCCCGACAATGTCTCGAGCGCTCCAGCGTGAGCCCGGGCGGCAACGACGGGGTCAAACCGCATCCAGCGCTCCCATACCGCCTCATCCAGGCGACAGGTCCGGAGATCGAAAGGCAGTTGCAAGCCAAGTGGCCGATCCGCGGCAGGCGAATAGCTGGCGGCTAGGCACAGCGTCATCATGGTGTGGAACGCCGCCCCGCCGGGCCGCTTGTCTCGCCAGAAGGTGCGAACGAAGTGTTCCAGGTCACCATCGTGACGGGCCAGCACATCGCAGCAAAGGGGGAAATCGCGCCGGTAGACACGATCGAAACCGCAGTCGCCGGCATGGCAGGCTGCCGCGGCAAACACGCCGGGGCGCTGCATCGCCAGGTGCAGCGCCCCGAACCCACCGGACGACTTGCCGAACACCGCCCGGGCAGCAGGTTCGGCAATGGTCCGGAACGTGTCGTCGATGGCCGGCACGAGTTCATCGACGATGTAATCGGCGTAGCGCCCCATCGCCGGTGTATTGACGTACTGGTTCCCGCCCAGGCTGGTGTAACAATCGGGAAACACCACGATGGCCGGCGGCATTCGCTCCTCGACGATCAGGCGATCAAGGCGTTGCGGCAGGTTTTCACCGTGATTGCGCCAGTTGACCTGGCCCGGACCGGCGTTGGTGTAAGCGGCCAGGCACCACAGAACGGGATAGCGCCGTTCGCCCTGTTCATAGCCGGGCGGCAGGTAGACAGGGTGCGCACGGTCGACGGGGTCGCCCAGCGCATTACCGACCAGCAACAACGAGCGATGTTTCAGGCTCGTCACCTGGCCCGCGGGGACCGATGGCATTGGCCTCAGCGGCCTGGATGATGAAGTCGTACTCATGGAAAAGCGAAACTGATGAAGAGTGACGGATCAGCCGGCCAGCGGTACGACCTTGCGCTCGCGCCGCGGCACGCGGCCCAACTCCGGGACGAGTTCGAGCAGGACGCGACGCAGTGCCGCATTGTCGTACTGCAGTACCGCTTGCTCGGCCTGGCGCAAGCGCTCGTCGATACCCTCGAGCTGGCGCGACGGGCTCCGGGTCTGAAAGATTTTTTCGTGCGCCGTGGTGGCGTAAGGCTCGTGCTCGTGGAACAGCTCCTCGTAGAGCTTCTCTCCCGGACGCAACCCCGTGTAGACGATCTCGATGTCCCGGCCAGGCTCCTTGCCGGCCAGGCGAATGAGCTGTTCGGCGAGGAAGCTGATACGTACCGGCTCGCCCATGTCCAGTACGAACACCTCGCCTCCCTTACCGAGCACCGCGGCCTGCAGAATGAGCTGGCCGGCCTCGGCGATGGTCATGAAATAGCGGGTAATCTCCGGATGCGTGACGGTGACCGGACCGCCATTGCGGATCTGCTCGTTGAACAACGGCACCACCGAGCCGGTGGAGTTGAGCACGTTACCGAAACGAACCGTGATGAAACGGGTACTGGAGCGACTGTTGAGATACTGGCAGTACAGCTCGGCAGTGCGCTTCGTCGCACCCATGATGTTGCACGGATTGACCGCCTTGTCGGTGGAGATCAGCACGAAGGAACTGGCGCGATAGCGAACAGCCGCATCAGCCACCCGCCGGGTTCCGATGACGTTGTTGCGAAAGGCCTCGCGCACCTGGTGCTGGAGCATCGGCAGATGCTTGTAGGCGGCCGCATGGAAGACCACTTCGGGGCGCGAGCGCTTCATCACGGTCTCGATCGTGGCCGAATCGCAGACGTCGCCCAGCACCGTCTCGACCATGAGGTCGCTGAACTCCGACTTCAGCCGGTGATCGATGCGGTAAAGGTTGTATTCGCTGTTGTCCAGCACCACCAGACCGGCAGGATCCAGCCGTGCGATCTGGCGGCAGAGCTCGGCGCCGATGGAGCCGCCCCCGCCGGTTACCAGCACGCGCTTGCCCGCCAGGCCTGAACGAATCGATTCCCAGTCCAGGGAGACCGGCTCACGTCCTAGCAGATCGTCGATGGCGACCGGCTTGAGATCATCAAAGCGAGTGATGCTCGCTCCCATCTGCTTGAGCGTTGGCAGGGTGCGGAACTCCACCCCCGCTTTCTCGCAGATCTCGACGACCCGTTGCATCTGCTGATTGGTCGCCGAAGGGATGGCGATCGCTGCCATGTCGATCGCCGCCTCGCGCACGATGCGCGGCAGGCTACCGACGTCACCGAGTACCGGGATGCCGAGGATCTCCGTATTGCGCAGACGACGATCATCGTCGAGGAAGCCGACAATGTCGTATCCGCCTCGCCGACGCAACTCCGGCAGCAACATGCGACCGGAACTGCCCGCGCCGATGATCACGGTACGGTGGGTCTGGCGACGACGATGCACTTCCAGCCGCATGTCCTTGAATACGCGGTAGACAAGCCGGGGAATCCCCAGCATCAGCATCAGCAGCAAGGGAAACGCCCACACCATGAGGACAATCAGTTCCAGCGGCGCTTCCAGCACCAGCAGCACGGCACTGCTGGCCACGGCCGCCAGCAAGGCGGCGCGCACCAGGTTCGCAAGATCAGGCAGACTGGCGAAACGCCAGACACCGCGATAAAGGCCGGTTCGCCAGTGCAGAAAACCCTGAATGATCAGCACCAGGTTGATCTCGATGGCGAGCTGACGCCAGTCGATTGCAGCGTCTCCGAGCAACCAAAGCGTGGCCATCCTGGCAGCAAGCCAGGCAACACCGATCATCACGAGATCGTGCACGACCACCAAGGTGCGCAGGTTCAGAAACGAGATCCGCTGCTCGAGCTGATCATTCATGCCATTGATTCTCCGTTCTCGTGGCAGACTGAATGATCCACCATCCTCCGGCAAGCAATACGATCAGGCCGATCGCGATCACTGCCCCCAAGTCCGGATACACGATCGCCGCCCATGCCGCTGGCATGACCAGCAGCAGGTTGGCTGCAACATACAACCCCAGGACCTGTGCGTGACTCCAACCCGCCACGATCAGCCGCTGGTAGGCATGCTGCCGGTGCGCAGTATACCACTGCTCGCCACGAACGACTCTCCGCGCCAGCGTGGCGGTGGCGTCAACCACGAACACCGAGGTCAGGATCAGGCTGAGCCAGACGCTCGCCGCACCGCTTACCGCACCGGCCAGAGCCAGCATGGCGACCCCGCCCCCCAGCACCAGAGAACCGACATCGCCCATGAAAATGCGTGCGCGCGGGCGATTCCAGAAAAGGAATCCGGCAAACCCGCCGGCCATGGCGAGCGCGAACGATGCGAGCGCTTCCAGACCGCTGGTCCACATGATCAGCGCGTAGGCGAGCCCCGACCAGACCCCCTGCATGGCGGCAAGTCCGTCGGCCCCGTCCATGAAGTTGTGCAGGTTGATCAGCCACACCACGGCAATCCCCGCCAGCGGCGTCCACAACCAGGGCAAGTGAAAAGCATCGCCGAAAATCGACACCGTCTCGACCGGCCCGACCCACGCCAGGCCCAGCACTGCCGCTACGGCCTGCACCGCAAGCCGCAATGACGGGGGCAGTTCGCTTCGATCATCGAACCACCCCAACACTGCCAGCACCCCGACGACGGCGACTGCGGGCCACCAGACCGCAACAGGAGCAAGAAAAGCCGCAAGTAGGATCGCTGCCACGATTGCCAGTCCGCCGCCGCGCGGTGTCGGGGCATCGTGACTGCGACGCTCGCCGGGCAGATCGACCAGGTCACAGCGCAACAGCCACGAGCGCAGCATGGGCGTCAATACAGCCGCCAGCAGCAGGGCGAGCGGGAGCGCCAGCCAGCCTTGCGCCGCTTCCATCATTCACCCAGCACGCCGGTAATCGCCCTTGTGGTGTTCCACCGCCGGCAACTCGGACACTGCCAGTGCCAGGACCGGCCGCTGAAACCGCATTGCTGGCAACGGTAGAGCGGCTGCCCCTCGAGCAATCGCTGGACCAGGTTGCGCACCAGGTCGGGCCCGAGCTCATCCAGGCTGACCCCCTGGCGATAGACCAGTTCGACGAGATACTCCAGCCCCCTGACGGTCGGCCGCTCCGACTGATGCTCCAACAGCAATTCGACAGCCGCTCGCGGGTCCGATTCGGCCCTGATCCGTGCCAGCGCCAGGATGGCCGTGGTCATGGGATGGTCCGCCACGATGTGCTCGAGCCAGCGTTCCACGCCATCGGCACGGCCAGCCTTGCGATGCGCTTCCATCAGCGGCTCGAGCGCGAAGACCAGGCAATCGGGATCAAGTTCGCACGCTTCTCGGTAGCAATCCGCGGCACTGTCCCAGCGCCCTTCCCGGGCGGACAGCTCCGCATGCAGCAGTCGGGCACGTGCACTGCCGGGGTCATGTCTCCGGGCCTGGCGCAAGGCAGGAACGACTTCCTCCGTGTCACCCCGGTCCAGCGCTTCGCGGGCAATCTCGCAGTAAAGCTGGGAGATCAGCTCATCACCCGCCTTGCCGTCGAACTTTCTTAAACGCTGCGCCTGAACAATGGCGTTTTCCCAGTCCTTTTCCTGCTGATAGATATCGAGCAACTGTCGGGCCGGTTTGTCGCTCTCGAGCGGATGATCGAGCAACTCGCTGAACAGTCGTTCGGCACGGTCGAGAAGGCCGGCCCGCATGTAGTCCTCACCCAGTTCCAGCAGCGCCTGGGAGCGCTGTTCTCCGGTAAGATCGGGGCGGGTGATGATGTGCTTGTGGAAACGGATCGCCTTGTCCATTTCGCCGCGACGACGAAAAAGATTGCCCAGGGCAAGGTGGGTTTCCACCGTGTCGCGATTGATCTCGGCCAGCTCGAGGAACACCTCGATGGCCTTGTCGGGCTGCTCGTTGAGCAGGTAATTCAGCCCACGAAAGTAGCTCGAGGAAAGTCCACCGCTGCGGCTGCGCCCGCGTGCCGCCCCCATCTGTCGAGCGGCCCACCATCCAAATGCCGCCGCCAGCAGGAACAGGAGGAAGAGAAATCCATACTCAAGCATTCGATTGGTCGGTCATCCCGGATTCCGCGGACGACTTTGTGCGGCCGCGCCGTGAAAGCCTGGAGGGCAGGACGAACAACACCGCGGCG
>SKSJ01000239.1 GCA_007123055.1 Wenzhouxiangella sp.
ACCGGCGGCGGCGGGTTTCTCGGTCAGGCGATCGTGCGGCAGTTGCTCGAGCGCGGCGATACGGTTTCGGTAGTCAACCGTTCGGCTTACCCCGAACTGGAGGCGCTGGGAGTGACGTGCCATCGCGGCGACATTGCCGATGCCGATACGGTGATGAAGACTGTCGAAGGGGTCGATGCGGTGATTCACGTCGCCGCCAAGGCCGGACCGGGACTGTATGCGCCGGATTTTGTCGCCGCCAACATCATCGGTACGCAGAACGTGCTCGACGCCTGTCGCCATCATGGCATTCGGTACCTGGTGTACACCTCCTCACCCAGCGTGGTCCACGGCGGCGGCGATATTGACGGTGGCGACGAATCGTTGCCGTATCCCGACCATTTCCCGGCGCCGTACCCGGCGACCAAGGCCGAGGCCGAAAAGATGGCGCTGGCCGCCAGCGACGACAGGCTGAAAGTCTGCGCCCTGCGTCCGCACCTGATCTGGGGCCCGGGCGACAACCAGTTGCTGCCGCGCCTGATCGAAAAGAACCGGGCCGGGCGCCTGCGTCTGCCGGCGCCGGAGAAGTTGATCGACACGGTCTTCATCGACAATGCCGCACGGGCCCACGTGCTTGCGCTGGACAACCTCGCCGGCAAGGCCAGCGCCGCCGGCAAGGCCTACTTCATCTCCAACGGTGAACCCCTGCCGGTCCATGACATCCTCTCGCGCCTGCTCGAGGCCTACGGCGAGACGCCGAAGATCCGCACGGTACCGAAGTCGGTGGCCATGGCCGTGGCCACGGTGGTCGAGGGTATCTGGCGAGTGCTGAAAAAACGCAGCGACCCGCCACTGGCCCGCTTCGTGGTCGAACACCTCGCCACCGCCCACTGGTACGACCTGAGCGCCGCGAAAAGCGACCTGGGGTATGAGCCCGAAATCAGCATCACCGAAGGACTCAAGCGGCTGTCCGCCGAGATCGGAAAGCCTGAGCGGGAGAAGGGTTAACGGGTGAATGGTGCTAAAGGCGCAAGGCGCAAGGTGAAAGGCCTAAGCCGGAAGTCAGAAGTCGGAAGTCGGTGCGTCGGGCGATCTGCACGGCCCACGGACGCACAGACCTCAGATCTCAGACCTCCGTCACCGTAACCCGACTCAGCTACCTAACCAACTCCCCAACCAGCAACCAGCCCCCGACGATGGCGAACACCACCGCGCTTGCCCAGTGAAACAGCCGGTGGGGGATGCGGCGTTCCAGTTTCCAGCCAGCCCAGATCACCGGCAGGTTGACCAGGATGCCGCCGGCGGCCGCGCCCAGGCCGACTTGCCAGGCCGGCTCGAAGGCGATGGCCAGACCGAGGGTGGCCAGCTGGCTCTTGTCGCCCAGCTCCATTACTGCGAAAGCGATCAGTGCCGTGACGAAGGCGCTGCGAGCGCCGACCCTGACGCTGGCCGTGTCCGAAGGCCGGGCGCGCGAGAACACCGTCCAGGCCGCGATCAGCAGGAAGCCGACAGCAACCGCCGAGACCATCAAGCGCTCCGGCACGAAGCGCTCGATCCAGGCACCGCCGAAGGCCGCGAGCGAATGCATCACGAGCAAGGCACAGCTCATTCCCGCCGCCACGGCCACCGGGCGGCGGAAGCGGCTGGAGAGCATCAGGGCCAGCAATTGGGTCTTGTCGCCCAACTCGGCGATGGCGATGATCGCCATGGCGATAAACAGCGGTTCCATCAGCGCCGGCGAATGCGGCTGTTGACGCGTTCGATCAGGGAGCGGTCGAGCAGGTGGCGGTCGCTCTCGTCGACCTGGTCGTAGCCACCGTACTTGAGTTTGATCCAGCTGTTGCGATCGATTCGGCACATGTAGCGAAACAGCCGGTGGTTGAGCGGATGCCAGCCATTCCGCCTGACCACCGAAGCACCGAGGTCGATAATGACCGGAGTGCCGTCAGGGCAGACCATGACGTTGTGACGACTCTTGAGGTCGCCGTGAGCCACGCCACGGCGATGCATGTTCTCGATCACCTGGAGCAGGCGACTGAAATATCGATCGCGGTCCGGGGGTGCGGCTTGCTTGAGCGGCTTTGCTTCCAGGTATTCCAGCGCCAGGTAGCGCCCCCTGAACAGCCCGAAGCAGTGCGCAAAACCCTCGATGCCCGCGAGGCGCCGGTATGCGCGGTGTTCCCGCCGAAGCGCGGTGGTGAGCACCCGCCGGGTCAGGCCGCGACCGGTCGGAATCTTTACCGCCAGATCGGCATGGGGGAGTTTGACGCGCACGAGGGTTCCCTGGGTGCTGCGCGCGATCACGGGAAAGTTCGCCGGATCGAAATCCGCGAACAATGCTTCGAGCTCAGCCATTGCAGGGGCAGCGGGATGCATGCGGCAATCATAGCGGATCAACACTGCGGCAAGGGATGTGCTGGATCAATCCGCCAAAAAGCCGGCTCAAGGGGTCGAAAACCGCGACCGCGAACCCCACAATACGCACATCCGTCTATTCCGCTGGGGATTGAGTCATGCCGATCTATGAATACCGTTGCCAGTCCTGTGGCCACGAACTCGAAAAACTTCAGAAGATGTCCGATGAACCATTGGTCGATTGCCCGAACTGCGGGCAGCCGGCATTGACAAAGCTGGTCTCGGCGGCCGGTTTCCGCCTCAAGGGCGGCGGCTGGTACGAGACCGACTTCAAGAAGGACGGCAAGCGCAACCTGGCCGGCGATGCCGGTGGCAAGAGCGAGTCGAAAGGCGAATCGAAGGGAGACAGTGGTTCGACGAAGAGCAGCAGCGATGGATCATCTTCCGCCAAGACCGAATCCAGCGGGAAGGCAGCCTGATGCGGACTCAGTTGTGCGGACAAGTCAACGAATCCCTGGCCGACCAGACCGTGGCGGTCTGTGGCTGGGTCAATCGCGCGCGTGATTTCGGCGGGCTGATCTTCATCGGCCTGCGCGATCACGCCGGCGTGCTGCAGGTGGTCGTGGAACCCGACAACGCCGAGGCGTTCGCCGTGGCCGAGAAACTCCGCAACGAGTACTGCGTGCGGGTGACCGGCAAGGTGCGCATGCGACCGGAAAGCCAGTGGAACGAGGACATGGCCACTGGCAAGGTCGAGCTGCTGGCCGATACCGTCGAGCTGCTCAACGCCAGCGCGCCGCAGCCGCTGCTGATGACCGACGAGGACGGCGAGGAAGTGCGGCTGAAGTACCGCTACCTGGACTTGAGGCGCGAGCGGCTGCAGAAGAACCTGCGCCTGCGCGCTCGACTCAACAGCGCCATTCGCGCCAACCTGGAAGCGCAGGGCTTTATCGACACCGAGACGCCCATCCTCACGCGCGCCACCCCTGAAGGCGCGCGCGACTACCTGGTGCCCAGCCGCGTTCATCCGGGCAGCTTCTTTGCCCTGCCGCAGTCGCCGCAGATCTTCAAGCAGTTGTTGATGATGAGCGGGCTGGACCGCTATTACCAGATCGCGCGCTGTTTCCGCGATGAGGATCTGCGCGCCGACCGCCAGC
>SKSJ01000066.1 GCA_007123055.1 Wenzhouxiangella sp.
CTGGTGACCTCATGCGAACCTTGCGCGATGTGCCTCGGGGCCATTCCGTGGTCAGGGGTCAGGTCGGTATTGTGCGGAGCAACCAAGGAGGATGCCGAAGCGGCCGGATTCGACGAGGGCGCGCGTTCGGCTGACTGGGTCGAGGTGCTGACCCGTCGGGGGATCGACATTCGCACCCGGGTGTTGCGGGAAAAGGCGGCCCGCGTGCTTGACCGCTACGCTGGCTCGGGCAAGACGGTATACAACCCGTAAAAAACCGGGACCCCGCAGGGCCCCGGTCGTCCGGTTTGAGGCTATCGGCACAGCCTCGGCTTCAGTTCTTACTGAAGCATTTCGGTCAGCTGCTGCTGCAGCTCGGGATCGTTCTGGATCGCCATGGCGATGCGGTTGAACGACTCCACGTCGAGACCGGCATCTTCAACGGCGTCGGTCATCTTCTCATTGGCCTCGATCTGCAGCTCGTGGGCCTTCTCCGGGTCTTCAACGCCCTGCAGGCGGGCGGAGAAATCCTGCTGGATGCCGGAGATTTCGACCTGGGCTTCGGCGAACTGCTGCAGCTCCTGCTGGGATACGTCGGTCTGCTCAGGTTCCGGAGCAGCTTCGTACTGGGCGGAAACCGCGGTACCAAGACCAAGGGCAATGGCGAACGTCATCAGGGTAATCAGCTTGCGAAGGTTCATTGTGTAACTCCTGTTGTGTTGCGAGTGAAATATTTTTCGCGTGAATACATATGCAATTATCAAGCCAATTACCTAAGTTGCTGATTTATCGTATGACGGGCCTGGTATGCGCTTGGTTGTGTTGCTTTTGGTGTGTCATAATGGCGCATGTGCCCATTGGGGAGCGTGATGAAAAGCCTCCGGTTACAACTCATCCTGCTGATGTTTTTGCCGCTGATCGTGCTGGGCACGGTCGTGGTATGGATGACTCATCATGCCGTGGAGAACCTGCTCGAGCATCGCCTGCAAAAAGAGATCGAGCTGGTCGCGCGCGCCATGCGGGTGCCGGTGGAACGTGGACTGCTGGCGGGCGACCTGGCCGGGGTACAGCGAACACTGGATGCAGTTTTCGAGATCGGCCGCGTGTACGGGGCCTATGTATATGACGCCAGTGGCCGGCGTGTGGCGGTGGCTGGTGAGGCTCGGCCCGGCCCGCGTGAACAGATTGAGGCGGCCGAACTCGTCGCTCTCGGTGAAGAGCTCGGACGTTACGCCGAACTGGCCGGCGAGGAAGTGTTTTCCTATTTCGTTCCCCTGACCGGTCCGGCTGGACGCATCGAGGGTCTGTTGCAGGTGGTTCGCCTGGAAGAGGAAATTGCCGAGCAGCTGGACGAGTTACGTATCCAGGGCTGGTTGCTGTGGGCGCTGGTCATGGTCGTGATGTTCATTGTTGTGCTGATTGGACATCGGCTGGCGGTGGGGCGTCATGTGGAGCGCCTGGTCGAGTCGATGGCGCGCATCGAGTCCGGCGACTCCCGGCATCGCGCGGCGGTCAACGGTCCGCTGGAGCTGGCCGGTGTCGCCGGTGCTCTCAATCGCATGCTCGACGGTCTCGACCGGATGCAGGCCGAACTCGAAGTGGAGCGTCAGGAACGGCAGTACATGCTTGAACAGATGCGCTCGCAGGAGCACCTGGCTGCCCTGGGGCGGTTTTCCTCGGGGGTGGCGCATGAACTGGGTGCGCCGCTGACCGTGATCGACGGGGATACCCGCCGACTGCAGCAGGATGCCGGGCTCGATAAAGATGCCCGGCGCCGCCTCGAACGAATGCGCCGCCAGGTCCAGCGTACCCGGGAGCTGATTTCGCAATTGATGGAGTTCGTGCGCAGTGACCACCAGGTGCAGGAGTCGGTCGACATCGGGCGATTGCTCAGGCGTACGCTGGCCGCCATCCGGCCGGAATGTGAATCACGCGGTATCGAGTTGGAGGTCAGAGAGATTCCCGCCGACCTTGCGGTCAAGGGCTGGGAAGTGCGTCTCGAACACGCGCTGGTGAACCTCGTGCGTAACGCGGTGCAGGCAGCCCGCTCGAAAGTCATCGTCAGTGTCGAGCGCGACGGTGAAGATATTGTGCTGGCCGTTGAGGATGACGGTCCGGGGGTTCCGCACGAGGAGCGGGAACGCATATTCGAGCCGTTCCATACCCGAGGCAAGGAGGGCCGGGGAACCGGGCTCGGGCTCGCCATCGTCAAGGGGGTTGCCGAGGAGCACCAGGCCGACTTGCAGGTGCGAACCAGTGCGACACTGGGGGGTAGTCGTTTCGAACTGCTGCTGAAGCAGGAGGGCGCATGAGCGACGCGATATACAGCGTGATGGTCGTGGAGGACGATCTCGTCCTGGGGGAGTTGCTGTTCGAGGAACTCGAGTCGGAAGGTTACCGTGTGCGTCATGTCGAGAGCGCCGAACAAGCGCTGGAGATCCTCGACGAGTTCGGTCCCGACCTGGTCGTCACCGACCTGCAATTACCTGGCGCCGATGGATTGACCTTGCTGCGTGCCGTGCGCGAGCGCCATGCCGCGCCGGCCACGCTCATGATCAGTGCCTACGGTACTGTCGACCGGGCGGTTGCGGCATTGAAGGCTGGTGCGGACAATTTCCTGACCAAGCCGCTGGACATGGATCACTTCATCCTCAGCGTCGAACGGGTGCTTTCGAACCGCCGCCTCCGTGCAGAGGTGCAGCGCTTCAGGGAAGTGCTCGCCCGGGAGAGCTTTCGTGGCATGGAAGGCTCGAGTCGAGCGATGCGCATCCTGTTCGACCGGATCAGCCAGGTCGCGAGAGCCGACGGCGCGGTGCTGGTCAGCGGTGAGTCGGGCACCGGCAAGGATCTGGTCGCTCATGCCATCCATGCCGAAAGCGCCAGGGCCGACAAGCCTTTCCTGGCAGTCAATTGCGCGGGCGTGCCGGCCGACTTGCTCGAATCGGAATTTTTCGGCCACGCCGAAGGCGCATTCTCTGGTGCCGACCGTGCCCGGCCTGGCCTGTTTCGCGAGGCCGATGGCGGCACCCTGTTTCTCGACGAGATCGGCGAGATGCCTGCGGCGCTTCAGGCGAAGCTGCTCAGGGCACTTCAGGACGGACGCATTCGCCCCGTCGGGGCGGATCGTGAGCACCAGGTTGACGTGCGACTGATCGCGGCTACCAACCAGAACCTGCAGTCGCTGGTGGACAAGGGTGAGTTCCGCGAGGATCTCTATTACCGGCTTGAGGCCTTCCAGCTCGAGATTCCTCCGCTGCGTGAGCGGGGCGAGGATCTGGAGCTGCTGGCCATGAGCTTCCTGGCACGGTTTGCGGCCGCGCGCAAGCGACCGGCCAGGCGCCTCTCGGAGCAGGCACTTGCGGCTGTTCGAGGCTACCGATGGCCGGGGAACGTTCGCGAACTGAAAAACGCGATGGAGCGGGCGGTGACCTTCTGCGAGGACGAGGAGATCGGACTGGAACA
>SKSJ01000142.1 GCA_007123055.1 Wenzhouxiangella sp.
GAATTGCCAGCCGGCAACCGGAATCAGTAGCACCACCAGGGTGATGACCAGCAACTGGCTGCGAAGCTTCATCGCGTCCAGCGATAGCCGGCGCCGTGCACGGTCTCCAGCGCCTCGAACTCCGGATCCACAGCCTGGAACTTGCGCCGGATACGCTTGATATGCGAGGTGACGGTGGTGTCGTCAACGACCAGGCTGGCTGCTTCCATGAGTTGACTGCGGTTGCGCACGTGCCCGGGATGGGAGGCCAGCGCATGCACCATCCAGAACTCGGTCACGGTCAGGGCCACGGGACGTCCCTGCCAGTTGACGCCAAGCGCCTCGCTGTCGATTTCCAGACTGCCGTGGCGAATCAGCCGCGGGCGGCGATGGTCGTCACTGACCGCATCGACGCGGCGAAACAGCGCCAGTATGCGTGCCAGCAAGTGCTGAGTGGAAATGTCCTTGGTGAGATAGTCGTCGGCACCCAGGCGCAAGCCGGAAACGGCGTCGAGATCCGAGTCCCTGGCGGTCAGGAAGATGATCGGCAATTCCCGTGAACGAGACCGCAACTGCCGACACAGTTCGAATCCGCCCTCGGGTTCATCGCCCAGCCCGATGTCGATGATCACCAGGTCGGGCAGCGCGCCGCTGAAGGCTTGCTCGGCTTCGCCCCGGTTGGCGTAACCGCGTGTGGCGAAGCCGTAACGCTCCATTGCCTCGCGGTAGTTGTCGCGAAGCATGACTTCATCCTCGACGATGGCGATGACGCGCGATGTCATGGAAGGCTGCAGGGCGGGGTGGTTCAGGGCGGCTGACACAAGTTTGCCATATTTGATCGCTGAATTGCCATGCGCACGGCTCTCTTCTGCCTGCCTCGCAGGCTTCAATGGTGCCTGACACCAGATCACAAACAAACCATTGAAGGAGACAACGAGATGAGAGCTTGCAACGCCGCCCTCACCATGCTGCTGGCACTGTTCTCGGCCATGAGCTGGGCCGCCGCACCTGCCGGGTTGTGGCTCGAATCGGCGACCGACGGTACCCAGGAGCCGGCGCTGCTGCTGGCCACCGACGTGAACATCACGGTGACCGGCCTGCTCGCCGATACCACATTGACCCAGCATTTCATCAATCAGACGGATCAGTTCGCCGAGGGGCGTTACCGGTTTCCGCTGCCCGACAACACGGCGGTCGAGCGACTCGAAATCATCATCGGCGAGCGCCGGATCGAGGGCGAGATTCGCGAGCGCGCCGAGGCCGGGCAAACGTATCGACAGGCGCGCGACAGCGGGCGTGCCGCGGGACTGGTCGAGCACGACCTGGGCAATCTGTTCACGCTGCGAGTGGCCAATATCCCGCCGGGTGAGCGCGCCGAGATTCGCATCGCCTACCGCCAGCGCGTCGATTATGCGCATGGCCGCTTCAGCCTGCGCTTTCCGACCACGGCGATACCCCGTTTCGGGCATGGCCTCTCGAATCCTTACAGCATGTCCGACGGCGGCAGTCGTGGAGCGGGTTCCTTTCGATCGAGCCCGCTGTCGGTGGGCGTGGATCTGACGCCGGGTGTGGCGCTGGCCTCCATCGAAGCCGCCCATCACGAGATCCGGACCGAGCAGCGCGGCGAGGCCTGGCGGGTCGAGCTGCACGACGAGGTGGTCGATTCCCGGCGTGATTTCGAGCTCGAATGGACGCCGGCACATTCTGCGTCGGTCGAACTCGGCACCTTTGCCGAACGCCGGGACGGCCACGAGTACTTGCTGTTGATGCTGACGCCACCTCCTTCTTTCGAGGCGGTGGGTACACCGCGCGAGGTCATCGTGATCATCGACTCCTCCGGCTCCATGCGTGGCCAGCCGTTGGAGCAGGCACGCGAGTCGTTGCTGTTCGCACTGGCGAGCCTGGGGCCGGAGGATCGCTTCAACGTCATCGAGTTCAATCACCGCACGCGTACCCTTTTCGACGCACCGGTCGATGCCACACCAGACAACGTGCTGCAGGCCAAGCAGTGGGTATCGCGGCTGGATGCCGGCGGCGGGACGGTCATGGGGCCGTCGCTGTCTCTGTCGATGCGTGATCCGGTGCCGAGTGGTTTCCTGCGCCAGATCGTGTTCGTGACCGACGGACTGATTGCCAATGAATCCGAGGTGCTTGACCAGGTGCGTGAGGACATTGGTGACAGTCGGCTGTTCGCGGTGGGCATCGGCCATGGCGTCAATTCCGGGTTCCTCCGGCAGTTGTCGGGGATCGGGCGAGGCAGCCACACCCTGATTGGTGAACCGGGCCAGATTGCCCGGCGCATGAGTGAACTGATCATGCAACTCGAAAGCCCGGTGCTGCACGACATCGAACTGGAGTGGCCCGGCGATGCCGAGATGTATCCATTGCGCCAGCGTGATCTCTACGTGGGAGAACCCCTGATGGTGACGGCGCGGCTCAAGCGCATGCAGGGTGACCTGGTCGTGACCGGCACCAGTTCCGGTCAACCCTGGCGAGAGGTCGTGCCGCTGGAGGCCTTTCAATCGGCCGTTGGTGTGGCCGCGCACTGGGCCGGTCAGCGTATCGATGCCCTCGAGAGCGAGCGGGGCGGTGCAATTGAACCCGAATGGATCGATCGCGAGGTGCTGGCCACCGCCCTGGATCACGGCCTGGTGTCGTCGCGTACCAGTCTGGTGGCGGTCGATCGAACTCCGCTACGCACGAGCCCCAATACCCTGACGGCCCACGATGTCACGGCCGGACCGGCCCAGGGGCGCGACATGCTGCTCCGCGCCATGCCGGCGACCGATGCCGGCAGTTTCAATGCCCTGGTCCGCGCGGCGGTCGCCCTGCTGCTGGTCGTGTTGCTGTTCAGGGGGCGTTACCGGGACGAGGAACAGTCATGATGCGCGCAACCCTGATGATGCTGCTGCTCGGCACGGTTGCCTGGTCGCTGCTCCAGTTTGGCACGGTTCAGGGCAAGGCGTGGATGGGACAGCAACTGCTGGAGCGTGCCTGGGGGCGGGCCATGGAGAGCGGCGAAGTAATCGAGCCCTGGCCCGGTGCGGTCAGTCATCCGGTAGCGCGGCTGAGAATGCCGCGCCTGGAACTGGATCACCTGGTCCTGGATGGCGCCGAACCATCGATCCTGGCCTGGGGGCCGGGCATGGAAACCGGTCCTTACGGTCAGCGCCTCATCGCCGCGCATCGAGATACCCACTTCCGTTCGCTAGGTGCACTCGAACCCGGCGATCTTGCCTACCTGCAACACGCCGACGGGCGCGTCGAGCAGTGGACGGTGACGCGCATCGATATCGTCGATGCACGCCGCACGTCGATTGACATGGCGCGGGACGGCGAGCAGTTGCTGCTGGTGACCTGCTACCCGTTTGATGCGTCTGCCCCGGGCGGCCCCCTGCGGCTGGTCGCCAGTCTTCACCCTGCATCCA
>SKSJ01000037.1 GCA_007123055.1 Wenzhouxiangella sp.
ACGTCATGGTCGCGTGGATGGGGCATGACTATCCCGACCTGCTCGAGATTGCCCGGCAATCGGCTGCAACGCTGGAGTCGGCCTGGGACGCTCAGGCCGGCGCCTACGACCTGGGCGACGGGCTGAGCTGGCCACTGGCCGATCTCGCCTCGCTGATCCGTGGACACAAGGGGCTCTACGAACTGCTCCACGTGTTCGGCAGCGAGGACGACCGGCAACTGGCCGAGACGCTGTTCGAGCGCGCCGCGGACATGGTTGTCGCCGTGCTGGATGACGATTTGATCCGTCCCTGGGGCCTGCCTGCCGTCGTCGAGTTCAGCGACGGTCGCGCTACAGCCGCCTCCGATCATGTCGATATCGAAGCCCAGTGGCGGCTGGTCCACCACCTGACCGGCGGCTTTGCCATGCTGCGGGAACAGGACGGCACCGCACAGTTCATCGAGCGGACCCGGCCGGAACTGGCCGAGCACATCGGTCAGGCCATCGACCGGTTGCTGAACGGCGCGCTGGAACATCACATGCACGAACGGACAAGCGCGAGCACAGTCGACTACGCAAGCGGCGAGGTCACAGAGCCCGCCACCAGCATTGCCGCCGTCTCGGCCTTCGTCATGGCCGCGGGCAATGGCTACCGTACCGGTAATGCCTTCGACCGCCCCGGCAGCTGGGAGGAGGATGCCGAACTGGCCGAACGCAGCCGCGCGCTCTACGATGCCATCCTTGCCCACGCCGCGCTGTTGAACGCCGAAGCGCAAGAGCACTGATGCAGGCTCAGGCCAGCGGCCTGCCAGCATGACTTTCGTCACCGGTGACCTGTGGCACAGGCGCCGGGCCGGTCAACATGCTCCAATGGTGACGACACGATATTCAGCACCCGGTCGAGGAGACACCATCATGAGCAGAGTGAATTACTGGACGATCGCCGCGGGCATCGTTGCCATGCATTGCCTGGCAACGCCCCTGCAGGCATCCGAACGGATCAGCATTGCCGACGGAGCGCATCACGCAGGCACGGTCGAGACCCGCAACAGCCCCATCAGCATCGGCGAGGGGGTCGAGGTCGAGGGCAATATTCAAAGCCGCAACGGCTCGGTAAGCATCGGCAAACATGTCGTTGCCGGCGATGTTTCCACCCGCAATGGCAGTGTGGGGCTGGGGCAGGGCGGTCGTGTTGGCACCATCACCACCCGCAATGGCTCGGTCGCCGTCGGCAGCAGCTCGGAAGTCGCCGGCATCGGCACGCGCAACGGCAGCATTTCGGTTGATCGCGACAGCGTCATCGACGGCAGGATCCGCACCCGTAACGGCAGCATAAGCCTCCAGGCCGACACCCGGGTGGCCGACGACGTCAGCACCCGCAACGGTCGCATCGACCTGGAAACCGGGGTCGAGGTGGCCGGTCATGTCAGCACCCGCAACGGCGACATCAGTCTCAACCAGGCCCGGGTCGGACGCGATCTGCAAAGCCGTGGCGGCGACCTCAGCGTTGAGGGCGGCAGCCAGGTCGGCGGCGATGTCGTCATCGAAGTGACCGAACACCAGGGCGGGCGTCGCGGTGGCTTTTTCGGCTTCGGCTCAACCCGGGTCTACCCGGACGCCGGAGATATCCGCATACTCGGTGGCAGCGAAGTGCATGGCAATGTCGTCGTCAAGTTGCCCGAAGACTATGACGAGGAAATCCCCGTCGTGGAGATCGATGCCGATTCACGCGTTCACGGCAGTGTGCGTGTCGACGAGCGCGTCGAACTTGTCATCGAGGGTCATGTCGACGGCGGTATCGAGCGCATCGCTCACTGATCGTCCCGCGCGCCGCGGCCAAGTCGCGGCGCGCCCGGTCGATGCAATACCCGTCATCTCGGAACAGCGGGGCGAACTCTGACAGCTGGTAAACTGTCCACCCCCTGACTGACCTCAATATTCCCCGATTCCCATGCCCACCATCAGAATCCGCCAATTGTTCGCTGTCTGCCTGCTGCTGCCCGCACTGGCGATGGCCGGAGACGACAACGACCAAGATCAAACCGAGGTCAAGCCGGTCGGCATGAGTTCGCGCCTTTTCACCGACCCCGAACGCACCGAGTGGGGCGGGGACGATCCGCGGCCGCTGGCGACCACCTTGTGGTATCCCACCGACGCGACCCAGGAGACCTACGAGGTCACCATCGGCAATCCCGACGATCCCCTGTTCATTGCCGGCAAGGCGCAGGGCAACCCGCCGGTGTCGCGGGAAAAGGAACGCTACCCGCTGATCCTCCTGTCGCATGGCACCGGCGGTGCCGGCATCCACCTGATGTGGCTGGCCACCCGCCTGGCCGAGGAAGGCTACATCGTTGCCGCCGTCAATCATCACGGCAACACCTCGGCCGGAGAGAACTACCAGGTGGAAGGCTTCATGCTGTGGTGGGAGCGCACCCGTGATCTCTCAGCCGTGCTCGACCAGCTACTGGAAGATCCCGAATTCGGCAATCACATCGATCAACGGCGTGTGGGTGCGGCGGGCTTTTCGCTGGGCGGCTACACGGTCATCTCGCTGGCCGGCGGCATCACCAGCCTGGAGGCCTTCGAGGCCTTCTGCAACAGCCCCGAGCGCGACACCACCTGTGAACCCCAGGCCGAGTTCCCCGGCAGCACCCGGGATTTCAGGGAAGCCGCAAGACAACCCCATGTCCAGGCCTCACTGGCCGAACACGACGAATCCTGGCGTGACGACCGCTTCGCCGCCGTCTTTGCGATCGCGCCGGCCCTCGGTGGCGCCTTTTCTGAACCTGGTCTGATGCCCATCGTCATCCCGGTTGGTATCCTCGGTGCTGAGCACGACAGCATCGCACCCCTTGCCACCAACGCCGAGCGCTTTGCTCGTTACATCGAAGGCGCCGAGCTGAGCATCATTGACGAAGCCGGCCATTACAGTTTCCTATCACGCTGCACCGACACCGGTCGCGAACGCCTCGGCCTGTTTTGCACCGATCCCAACGAGAACCGTGCCGACATCCATGATCGGGCCAGCGCGAAAGTGCTCGATTTCTTCAATCGACACCTCGACTGAATCGCGCCTTTCCGATCCTGATCCGCAATCCGGTCAGGCAAGACTTTGAATCACTTGCCGCACCGCGCTAAACTGGTATTCCCTTTACCTATGGAGGGAACGACCATGACACGCCTGTTCATCGTTTGCCTTTCACTTGCAACACTGCTTTTTCCCATCTTCGCCATCGCTGACGATCACCTCTACCGCGGCGACGAACACATGATGATGACACCGGAGCAACTGCGGTGGGGCCCGGTGGCATCCATGGGAGAGGGCGCCGAGATCGCTTTCATCGAGGGTGACATCTCGCAATCCGAGCCTTTCACCTTCCGCCTCAGGATGGAAGACGGCTACCGCATTCTTCCGCATGTGCACCCGGCTTACGAGCGCGTCACCGTGCTTCAGGGAACGCTGCATTTCGCACATGGCAGGGAGTTCGACATGGGGCAGACCCGTGAACTTCCCGTGGGCAGCGTGGCCATCATGCCGCCGGGTGATCCCATGTTCGGCTATGCCGAGGGCGAGACCGTCATTCAGCTCCATGGAACCGGTCCCTGGGGTATCGAATACATCAACCCGGAAGACGATCCTCGCAATCGCTAAGCCCGGCCCTCAGTCCGATTGGGAGACTGGGCGCGCGAGCGCGTACCGATTGTTCTTGTCGCTCTCATGCCCATTCTTTTCGTACTCGGCTGTACGGATGAAGCTGGGAATGTGCAGAAACCCCCAGCCGGCGATGCCGCGGAGCCCAACGTCATCAATGTCTGGGCAGGAAGCCGCACGGAAGCCCGCAGACAGCATGAGCGCGAGATCCTGACGGCAGTCCTGGAGGCTACAAGAGAAGAGTTTGGCTCGTAGGAATTCGAAGAACATGGCGAAGACTATCACGGAGACCGGGCATCACGTGTGTTCAATGAGTATGGTCACGATATATTTGTAACGACTGCTGGCAACAAGAAGCTGGAAAATGAAGAGAAGATCGTCATTCACGATACCATCATGAATGGAATACTGGGATTTCGGGTCTTGATCATTCGAGCGGAGGATCAGGAGAAGTTCAGTCGTATCAGCACAGAAGAGGAGCTCAGGGAATTACGCGTCGGCATTCCTGATAGCTGGTCCGATGCGGAGTTCTTTCACTATAACGAATACAATGTCGTTGAGCGCGGAACGTACGACGATATGTTCCAGCGCCTTGATGACATCGCATCTTTCAGAAGCACAATGCTGAACTGATTGAAAGGATGAGGTTGAGCGAGCGAACCGTTTTCACGCTGGAAAATCCAATGCTCCCGGAGGAAATGACCGGGTATACCAGCCCATTGTTCCATTGAGCAAGCTTGACCGTGCAGGACGGCGTCGGGCTACACAAGGGAAGGGTGGTCTGCTTTCCGCTGCACGTCCTGTTGGTGATCAGCCATTGGCCGTTGAGAAACGACCCGCCGTGGCGGTACAAACCGAGTCAGTGAAACCGCCGGCACCCTATACGCGGTCGACCGCGCGCAGTTGCGGCTGGCAATGGAATACTCCATTGCAGCACCGTGTCGGTAACGGGCTGGTCTACAGCAGCGCCTACATGGACGAAGATATCGATCAGGCTCTGAGGGGCGGAATCGAGCATGACCGGATATTGCGCCAACGCTGCAGCCCGAAGCAACGGCAACAAACTGCCGGTCCCGCGACGATGTCGGCGCAGCTCTGAAAATACTGCGAGCGGCATTTCCAAGGGTGTACGGCAACCCGTGCCACGATTGCAGGAGAAGGAGGAGTTCAGAGGTGCTTGCCTGCCTTCTGGGGCGCACTGACAATAGTTCGCATAATGTATATTATGTCAATTAATAGATTTCACCGGCCACACGTTGTTCCAAAGACAGCCACAGCAGTAACACCCATCAAAACCTATACATATCAGTGCTTTATGGATTTTTTATGAGGCATATTATCGATATATACAGTGGCCGGCGAAAAAATGATCAATATCAACTGAAACTGAAACGTCTCGTGCAATACTCCCTCGACATGCCAGAATGTGGCGTTACACGTACTTCACGAAAAAAAAGGAAGGATCGCTATGTCCAAGCAGATAGTTGTTGCACTCGATGGTTCCGAGGGTGGCTTTGATGCGCTGAGCACTGCCGCGAACCTCGCCAAGGCCATGGGTCGGGATCTCGTCCTGCTTCATGTCTACCCGCATACGCCGGCCACTTCGGCAACGATGTCGGGACTCGGTGAGGTCTCGCGCAAGAGCCTGGAAGAGCTCAAGGAGCAATCCGGCAAGGAAGTGTTCGCAGCGGCAGAAGCGAAGTTGGGCACCACGCAGCGCGTGGCCGACAAGCACCTTTTGTGGGGCGATCCGGCCGAGGAAATCATCAGTTTCATGGAGCAACATCCCGATTCGCACCTGGTGATGGGACGCCGCGGCATGTCCAAGATCAAGCGGCTGGTCATGGGCAGTGTCAGTGACAAGGTCGTGCGACATGCCCCGGGTCTGGTGACAGTCGTTTCGTGAGCGTTTAACCGGGGACGATGATCCGAACCGAAATCCGGCGCTTGCGGGGCTCCCCGCCGAGTGCGATGCGGTTGGAATCGAGTTCCCGTTCATCCTCGTACAAGGCGATGCCGGCGCTGTCGGCATCGCCTTTTTCCTGCGTGTAGTCAAGGCGGATCCTGCTGCCACGCAATGTCACTGACAGCGAACAGCTCTCCCATTCCACGGGCAGGCAGGGTTCGACACACAGCCACTGCCCCTCCACCCTGAGCCCGAACAAGGCTTCGATTCCGGCTCGGTAGAGCCAGGCTGCTGCTCCCGTGTACCACGACCAGCCACCTCGCCCCCGATTCATGCCCTGGCTGTAGATATCGCCGGCGAGCACGTAGGGCTCAAGCCGATAGCGTCGTGCCGACTGCGGCGTCGTCACTCGCTGGATGGGATCGAGCAGACGAAATAGCCTGCCGGCTTCCTCGTTCCAGCCCAGGCGTGCCGCCGCCAGCACGGCCCATGTGGCGGCATGCGTGTACTGGGCCCCGTTTTCGCGTATGCCCGGCGGGTAACCCTTGATGTAACCGGGATCGCGGGGCGTTTTGTCGAATGGAGGATCGAGCAGCAGGATGAGGCGGTCGCGCGAATCGACCAGGTGTTTCAGCGCCGACCGCATGGCGATCGAAGCACGTTCGCCTGGTTGCTTCGGGCCCAGTACCGACCAGGTCTGGGCAATCAAGTCGATGCGGCATTCGCTGCTGTCGGCCGCCCCTACCGGGGTTCCATCATCGTAGTAGGCGCGGCGATACCAGTTGCCGTCCCAGGCCTGTTCATCGACACGCTGGGCGAACTGCCTTGCCAGCGTGCGGTACTGGGTCGCGGTATCCGGGTCGTTGTTGAGCCGGCAGCACTCGGCGAAATCTTCCAGTACGCGCATCATGAACCAGGCCATCCACACGCTCTCGCCGCGACCGGTGGTGCTGATGCGGTTGAAGCCATCGTTCCAGTCGCCATTGCCGATGATCGGCAGGCCGTGCGGACCGACCGCGCTGGCCCGGTCCAGGGCGCGGCAACAATGTTCGTACAGGCTGCCGTGGCGATCGCTTTCGGCATACTCGCCGTAGCGCTCGACTTCCTCGGGCGCCAACGGCTGACCCGCCAGGTAGGAAACCGTCTCATCCAACACACCGATATCGTCGGTGGAGCGCACGTACCAGGCCGTCACCAGCGGCAACCAGAGCAGGTCGTCCGAACAACGTGTTCTGACGCCGCGCAAGGGGCTCTCGTGCCACCAGTGGAGAACGTCTCCCTCCGTGAACTGACGGCTGGCCGCTCGCAGAATCTGCGCACGAGTCACTTCCGGGTTCAGCCAGACCATCGCCATGGCATCCTGGAGCTGGTCGCGAAAACCGAAACCGCCGCTGGACTGGTAGTAGCCGGTCCGTCCATTCAGTCGTGCACTGATGGCTTGATACGGTAGCCATCGATTGATGAGCAGATCCATGGATGGCTCGGGCGTGCTCACCTGAACGTTGTCGAACAGGTCGTTCCAGCCGGCCTGCAGACGACTGAAGCTTTTCTCCACAGCCTCTTCGTCAGCCAACTCCGCGGCAATCTCCAGCGCCTGTGCCCGCGTTTGCCCATGGCCCAGCACGAAAATCACGCGGACGGTGTCACCTGGCAGAATGTCGAGGTGAACCTGCAGTGCGGCGCATGGGTCGACGCCCTGCTGCAACTGCCCGCTCAGCCCGATGCGGTGAAGCGCGGCCGGGTCACGTACGTGGCCGCCCTGCCCCAGGAACTCGGTGCGATCGGTCGTGAAACCGTGCATGGGCAGGTTGCTGACCAGAAATGCATGCTGGTCCCCGGAAAAGCGGTCGAAGCGGTTGCGCGCAAGAAGTACCTGCCGGGCCATGGAGACGTCGCACTCCAGCTGTATCGCGGCGTCTTTGCGACGATTGCCGAGCACCCATTCCACGTAACGCGTTGCAGTCAGGCGTCGCGTCCAGTCACAGTGATTGGTCAATTGAAGGCAAACCAGTTGCGCGGCGCGATCGGAATCGACGTGAATCCGATAGTCGTGAACCAGGCCCTGGCCGTGATGAACAAATCGGCTGTAGCCGGCACCGTGATGCACCCGGTAGGCGCCCTGCCCCGGCCGTGGTCCCGGAGTCGGGGTCCAGATCTTTCCGGTTTCCTCGTCGCGCAGGTAAAGCACATCGCCGGGAAGGTCGAGCGCCGGATCGTTCGGCCAAGGCGTGAGTCGATACTCGCTGCTGTTGCCTGCCCAGGTAAACGAAGAGCCACGCTCGGTCACCAGGCACCCGAAGTCGGGATTGGCCAGCACGTTACACCAGGGTGCCGGCGTCTCCTCGCCCTGCCCGAAATGGACGATGTACTCGCGGCCATCATTGCTGAAGCCACCGTAGCCGTTATCGAACTGAAGCTTATCGATCGCTTCGAGCGCAGGCGTGTGGGATTGCGCCGCCGACTCCGGGCGCGTCCCGACCATCAACGGCAGTTTCTCGCCCGGGAATGTTCTCAACTGCTCGGCAAGCGGTGGTCCTTCGGCTTCCAGCACGACAGAGGCAGCCGCCATGAGTCCCTGGTACTGCTCTGCAGACAGTTCCCGCGCGGGAATTACAGTGACTTGTCCAGACAATACGCGCTGAATGCGTGACCGAACCGCTTCGGAGATCTCTCGCAGCCGGTCGCGGCTGGCCTGCTCGTAACCGCCGGAAACGAGATCGAGCAGCACCAGGTCGGTACGCAGGCCGCGGCCGGAAAGAAAAGTGTGTGCAGCGACCAACTCCTCGATGCGGGCCGGGTCGTCCTTGTTGCCGACCTCGATGACAATGATTGGCCAGTCTCCCGAGATGCCGCGTGACCATAACAAGGATTGCAGTGGTTCGGTGGGGCTGGTATCGGCCCGGCGCCACGCTCGATCTTGCGCATGGACGGCACTGGCCAATTGCATGGCACCGTGTGCCTGTTCGGGCGGCATCTGCAAGTAGTGCAGTTCTTGCCCGGTCTGCATCCGCGCCTGTTCGAAGATCCAGTCGATGCGCCCGATTGCCTGGTAACTGCGCAGAGCGCCCAGCAACTCCCGGCGCGACCGCCCTGCCCCCGTCAGCAATCCCATCTCCAGCCGGGCGTAGGGGGCGACGGTCACTTCCACTGCAGTGGCCATGGCCGGATCGATCACCGCCCCTGCCCTGCCCCCCATGGACGCGACCCCGTCGACCAGACCGGCTGGCGACTTTTCACTGCCGCCTCGACCCAGAAATTGCTGGCGGTCCGTATCCCAGCCAAAGCGCACGGATTGTCCGGACGGTGGTACGACGGCATGGGCGACATAAAGCGGGCGCTCGTCGGAGCTCCGCGGCCGCCGCCGGAAGATCAGGATCCGCTCGTCGCTCAGGCATTCGCTCTCAATGAAAAGTCGCGCGAACGTCGGGTGCCGTTCGAAGGCTTCCAAAGGCGCCATGGCGAGTTCGGCGAAGCTGGCGACGAGCAGTCGCCGTGGTCGGCTGCTCTCGTTGCTGATCAACAGCTTTCGTGTCTCGATATCATGCTGCGCGGCGACGCCTACTCGCATGCGGCACAACAAGTCCCGGCTGCGGCAGCGGAACTCGGCAAAATGCGCGCCGAACTGAACCTGACGCTCCGCGGTGCCACCTCCGCAGGGTTCAGCGGCAATCGAGAATTCCTCACCGCTATCGAGATCCCGCACCCAGACCCAGTGGCCCCAGGCATTGGTCGTGGGATCCGGCTGCCAGCGGTTGATCATGATGCCCTGCCACGAACTGCCGCCGCCGCCGGCTGAGTTGACATGGATGCTGTACTGCCCGTTCGACAACAGTGTGTAGCAGGAGGTGTCCGGTTGCGGCTCGGCCGGCCAGGTCGATGGATCCGAAGCGACACGCGGCAAACGGTCTTTCTCCACACCGCTGGGCGTTGGCAGTTCGGGCATGACCCGCGGCAAGCGTTCATGCAGCAGCATGGAGACCCCGCCGATGTGCGGGTCGGAATGGAATCGTCGAACCATGGCATCCCGGCACAGGGCGTTGGTGATGGCCACCAGCGCCATGCCCTGGTGATGGCTCATCCAGGCCTTCACGATCCGAAGTCGTCTCGGCTTGCGGGCGCTGGAACGTCTGCCGAAATCCAGCGCTTCGTAACAGCCGTAGAGTCCAATACCACGCAACGACTTGATACGCCTGAGATTGTCGACCACTGCCGCTGGCTCGAACGGCAACGCCATGATAGACGAATATGGTGACACCACCAGCCGTTCGCCGAGATCACGTCGGAATCCCAGCCCGGGAACTCCGAAGGCGCGGTAGGCATATACCTGCTGTTCATCGAGCTGGTAGTAAGCAGACTCGGAGATACCCCAGGGAATGTTCTGACGGTCGGCAAAATCGCGGTGCAGCACAATGGCTGAGCGGCTGGCGCTGTCAAGCAGCGTTTCGGCAGGCGCGTGCGTGAACAGCCGGGGCATCATGTACTCGAACAGAGTCGCTCCCCAGGACATGAGAATGCTGCGACCCTCGTGGCGCCGAAACGGCCGACCAAGAAACAGCCAGTGACGCGAGGGCACTTGTCCGTTGGCGATGGCCAGCAGGCTGGCCAGCCGCGCCTCCGAAGCGAGCAAGTCGTAGTAGTTCGGATCGGGCGTGGCATTGCTGACGTCATAACCGATTCTGAACAGGTGGCGTTCCTCGTCGTAGAGGAAACCGAAGTCCATTTCGCTCGCCCACCGGTCCGCTCGAGCAGCCGTATCCCTGAAATCAGCACACAACCGGGCGGCAACGTCCCGGGTATACGTCATCTGACGCTCGAGCCACTCGAGTGCGGCGCTCGACACCGTGTCGGTTTCGGCAACGTCTTGCAGTTGACTGAGCAACTGCAGAACCAGCCGCGAACGGCTGGTCCATGTCAACAAGCTCCAATCGCCCTTCAGCAGCTTGATCAGTCGTTGCCGCTCCGGATCCATTTCAGTCCGGAGGCTGTTTTCCAGATCGGCCAGTTCCGCAAACCAAGGCAACAGTTCCTCGATGAGGTGACCGGCGCGACGTGCCTGTGCCTGCAGTTCATCCAGCCAGATGCGCAATTCCTTGATGGCCTCGGCACTGACGACGATATCCTCGTCCTCGGCCAGGGCAACGACTTCCTCGGCCAACTCATCGAAGTGGCGCTCGCGCCACTCTTTCAGGAGCCGGCAGAGTTCCGTTCGCTTGCCTTGGGCCAGTTCCTGCTGCAGACGCTTGAGGTGGGCCAGCAGGAGCTGGCTGCGCTCATGCCGGGGCACCACTCCGGGAAGTGCCTCGATGGTTTCGGCAATCACGCTGACGGTATCGGACAGTCCCCGCAGCAAGTGTTCCGGCTCAAGGGGGGTGGCGATCAGTTCGTCCAGCCCACGTGCCAGGGTCACCAGACTCACAGCAAGGTTGCCGCTGTCGACGGTGGAGACGTAGGCCGGCTCGAGTCGATTGAGGTCACGCAGCTCGTACCAGTTCAACCAGTGGCCCCGATAGCGCTCGAGCTGGGCCATGCCGTCCATCGAGTTGCGCAACCAGGCCGCCAGGCTGAGACTGTCGAACCAGCCAAAGTCATGGGCGGCAAGCGCCGAGTTCAGTGCCAGCCCAATATTGGTTGGTGACGTCCGCTCGGCCAGCATCACGCGTGGATCCTCCTGGAAATTATCCGGCGGCAGCCAGTGCGTGTCGGAACCGACGAAGCGTTCAAAGAACAACCAGGTCCGTCGACCGGTACGGCGTAGCAGCTCCCGGTCCGGCGCACTGAGCTCGGGCGCGGGCCGCACGCGGGCACGATCCACGAAAGCGGCAATTACCGGGGCCAGCAACCAGCCTCCCAGCAGTGGTGCGGCGAACACGAGCATGCCGGGATTGAGAATTGCTGTCGCCGCTGCGGCAACCAACGCCAGCGCCGGAGCCGTCCACATTTCCCGCCATGGATGTCGTCGGGCGCTTCCGAGATTGCGTTGCGTGTGAGCTGCGCTGCTCCACTCCAGCAGGTGTCGCCGGGTGAAGCCCATGCGCAGCAGTGCGCGACCATTGGCATCGAGCAGAATGGCGCTCTGGTAAGGCAGCAGCACGAGACTGAGCAGCCAGTACCGCAGTTGGCGATAAAACGCGCGCGGAAACCGTCGAATCCTCGGCCAGGCCGAACGCGGTGCGGCCAGGCCTCGACCGAATGCCTCGAGCCACTCGGTCAGCAGGCCGGGCCCCATCAGCAATGCGAACAGCAGCATCCACAGCCAGCCGATCCCCGGCAGCAGGCCTGAAAAACTGACCAGTAACAGTGCCAATACGGCAGGCGGTTGCAGGCTGCGGCGCAGGTTATCGACGATCTTCCAGCGGTGGACAAGCATGAGCGGATTCTTCTCACGTTGCCCATCGGCCACCCTCACCCGCCGCCTGAGCCACGGCAGAAGCTGCCAGTCGCCTCGCGTCCAGCGATGCTGCCGCCGCATGAAAGCGACGACACTGGAGGGAAACTGCTCCATCAGCACGATGTCGGACGCGAGCCCGACACGCGCATAAACGCCCTCGAGCAAGTCATGACTCAGGACGGTGTTGTCGGGGATGCGACCGGCCAGGGTGTGCTCGACGGCACGCCAGTCGTAGATCCCCTTGCCCGTGAAGATGCCCTCACCGAACAGGTCGTGGTAGACATCCGAACTGGCATGCGTATAGAGATCCATGGTCGTGTCCCCGGAGAAGATCCGGGTGAACATCGTGGCCATCGTGGTATCAGGATCGACCTCCAGCCGGGGCTGAATGATGCTGTAGCCGGCCTTGAG
>SKSJ01000061.1 GCA_007123055.1 Wenzhouxiangella sp.
CTGATGAAGGGGCTGGCCCAGATGCGCACGGAGTTCTCCAGCCTTCCCACGCCCGATCCACTGACCGAGCGTGAAACCGAGATTCTTCGCCTGATGGCTGGCGGCTACTCCAACAAGGAGATTGCCAACGCCCTGAATGTCGCCGAAGGCACGATCAAGAACCACGTGTCCAACATCCTCTCCAAGTTCGGAGTGCGGGATCGTACGCGGGCGGTGCTGAAAGCGCTGGAGTCGGGCCTGATCTGACCGGGATCCCCGGTATCGGCATTATGAGTGGTTCGCACACGGCTGCAGACGGGGCTACAATGCGGTTTAACCAATTCAGGGGATGTTCGATGAATCGCTACCTTTCTTGCCTCGTCGCCAGCCTGGTGCTGGTCGGCTGTCAGCCTGCGGATGAACCGGCAGAACCTGCCGAACCGGCTTCGGAAGTGGCCGAAAGCGCGTTGGACGCAGTCCCCCGGGCCATGCCGGAATTGCCTGCGGGTAGCATGCAGATGGAGCGTTACGGCGAGAACGTCGCGACATTGGCCTCTGACGAGTTCGAGGGCCGTGCGCCCGGTTCGCGCGGCGAACGCCTGACGGTCGATTTCCTCGTCCGCGAGTTCGCCGAACTGGCTTTGCAGCCGGGTTACGGCGACAGCTTCCTCCAGCCGGTGCCAATGGTGGAGCTGACCAATCGGCATCGATCGTCGCTCGATATCGTTTTCGACGACGAAGCCATGGCGCTGGCTTACCCCGACGACATGATCATCAATTCCCGCCTGCTCGGTGAGCAGGAACACGGGGTTGCCGACAGTGATGTCGTGTTTGTCGGCTACGGCATCGTCGCCCCGGAGTATGACTGGAACGACTATGCCGGTCTGGACGTGGAAGACAAGACCGTGGTCATCCTGGTCAACGACCCGGGTTTCGACTCCGGCGACGAGGCCGTCTTCAACGGCCGCGCCATGACTTATTACGGGCGCTGGACCTACAAGTACGAGGAAGCCGCCCGACAGGGCGCGGCCGCCGCCATTATCGTCCACGAGACCGAGCCGGCCTCCTATCCCTGGGAAGTGGTGATCAACTCCTGGTCCACTCCGGAGTTCGTGCTCGCCGCCGACAACGACGAGCCGATGTCAGTGATCGAGGGCTGGATCACGGTGGATACGGCGCAGGATCTGTTCGCCCGCGCCGGGCTGGACTTCTACCAGGAGCGTGACCGGGCCGGTGCCGGTGGCTTCACGCCGGTCAGCCTGGGCGCCACGGCTACGGCCAGCGTGCGCAACGATGTGCGCGAGGGTGTGTCTTACAACGTGCTGGGCCTCCTGCCGGGCACCGAACGACCGGATGAGGTCATCGTTTACCTCGCGCATTGGGATCATCTCGGACGCAACCTGGCCATCCCGGGATCGGCGGGGATCTACAACGGTGCCATCGACAACGCCTCGGGCACGGCCGGCCTGATCGAGATCGCCAACGCCTACCAGCAGGCCGGTGACCCCGAGCGCTCGGTCCTGTTTCTGGCCGTGACGCTGGAAGAGTATGGCCTGCTGGGCTCGGCGCATTATGTCAACGACCCCGTCTTTCCGCACGAGAAGACCGTCGCCGCGATCAACATGGATGCCATGACCCTGGCCGGGCCTATGCGAGACGTGGTCGTGGTCGGGTACGGATCCTCGGAACTGGAGGAGATTCTCGCCGTCGCGGCCGAGGCCCAGGACCGCTACATCGAGCCGGAACCCACGCCCGAGGCCGGTTTCTACTATCGTTCCGACCATTTCAACTTCGCCCGTGCCGGGATCCCGGCGCTCTACGCCAAGGGTGGTGTCGATCATCGTGAGCACGGTCGTGAGTACGGAGAAGCCTGGGCGCTGGATTATCGTGACAACCGCTACCACAAGCCGGGCGACGTGTACGACTCCGACTGGGATCTCACCGGCGTGATCGAGGACTTCGAGTTGCTCTACAAGGTCGGTCGCCACATCGCCGACGGCGACGAATGGCCGAACTGGTACGAAGGCAACGAATTCCGCGCGATTCGCGACGCCCAACGGTGAGGAGCAGGTTCGAGGTTCTAGGTTCCAGGTTCTAGGAAAGGCTTTTTTTACCTCGAACCTCGAACCTCGCACCTAGAACCTGCCTTTAAGCGCGTCCGACGTCCTTGTCGAGAGGGGAGTGCAGGTACTCGCTGTCCTCGGCAGCCTGCATGACCAGGTTGACCAGTTCCTCGACGCGCTCCCGGGCGCTGAGCAGGTCGTCTTCCGAGGGCACCGGGTTTTCCGGCTGGTGGGCGTAGAGCCAGTAATGCACGGCCCCGGCAATCAGTCCGTCGGCCAGCGCCCAGGGATCGATTTCCTGGTTGTTCTCGGCGATCTGGTTGCCCAGGTCGACCACGGCGTCGGCCGCCTCGTCGAACAGCATCTGGTCGTCATTCACCATCGTTTTCATTCTCCGCCTTGTCGTAGGGTGCGGGCTGTCCAGTATACCGGTCGCGGCTGCTGAAACTCTGTTCGGCGAGTCGTCGGCCCAGGTCGATCATCGCCCGGGCCTGGTAAAACTCGTGCACCATGCAGGCATTTTTGGGGATCAGCACCGTCATGTCTGGCTGGAAGACGGCCATGTGCTGGCGCGTGATCGCCGACTGCATGGTATCGAGTGAGCGCATCAGCACCGCCAGCAGACCGGGCCGGGTTTCTTCCGGCTGGCGATCGGAGCGGAAACCGTCGACGAACTCGCGAAGGCGGCCCATCATGCCTTCGGTTTCGTCTTCCTCCGGTTCGCCGCCGTCAAGGGGTGGTGGGTCCGACGCCGGGCCGTTGACGTCCACGACGATGGTCACATCGGTCATGTTTCTCAGGGTGGGGGCAACCGGTACCGGGTTGAGAATGCCACCGTCAACGAAGGTTCGGCCACGGTAACGATGGGGGGTGAATATCCCGGGAATGGCGATCGAGGCGCGTATGGCATCGAACAGCGAGCCCCGACTCAGCCACATTTCACGTCCGTTGTCGATATCGACCGCCACGGCGGTGAAATCGATTTCGAGATCCTCGATGTCGGTCTGCCCGACCAGCTCCTCGAGTTTGTTGATGATCTTGCGGCCCTGTATCAATCCACCGCCGGCAAACGACCAGTCGACAAACGAAAGCACGTCGGATTTCTCCAGGCTGCAGACCCAGTCTTCGTAGGCCTTCAGCTTGCCGGTGGCGTAAATGCCGCCGACCAGCGCGCCCATGGAGCTGCCCGACACGGCTTCGATCTTGGCTCCGGCCGCTTCCAGCGCCCGGATCACACCGATGTGCGCCAGCCCCCGCGCCCCGCCGGAACCAAGTACCAGCGATACCGTCTTGCCTGATAGCCAATCACTCATGATGCCCTGATTCTAGCGCAAAGCCGACCCTGCAAG
>SKSJ01000205.1 GCA_007123055.1 Wenzhouxiangella sp.
ACCCAGGGATGGCGCGAACTCCACCAGCCTGTGGACGTGCCAGTCGGTATCGATCAGCTTGCGGCTCCGGGGGGCGAGTCGCCGCTCGATATCGACCGGCAACATTTCGCCAGCATGGGGGGTATCGATCAGTAGCGGCGTTGAGCCGGAAGTGAAATCGAAAAGCATGGGTCTTGCAACGGAGGAGCCTTTTCAGAAAAACGGGCCCGGCAGTGCCGGGCCCGTCATCATCGGTCATTGGACGAGATGAATCAATCGTCGCCGTTCTCCTCAAGCGGCGGGCAATTGGGCGGCGGCGAGATCATCGCAGTCCGCAGGTCCATCCCCACGGCAGTGAAAATACCAACCGGGTTGCCGCTCGGAGTAGTGAACTCGCACTGTCCGAATATCGGGAAGTTGTCGCCTTCCTGGGCACAGGCCGACATGCCGACAAGTACCGTGGCATTGGCAGTGCCATCATCCCGGGTCACGCCGGGCTGGGTCTGGATTTCGAGCGTGCCGTCGCCACCATCACACTGACCTGTCAGATCAACACCGCGAACCGGCTCGCCGTCCTGATTGAACAGCCTGAGTACAACGCCGACACTGATGAGATTCGGCGACGGATCGTTGTAGAGCGAAGGAGTAACGGTCATGAAAGCCGAACCCGGCGGAACAACCTGCACATCGGCAAAGGCCTCGCCCACACTGAAGCGGACAACCGACTCATCGCCCCCCGGCGTCATGCCGCTGATATCCATCGCTGTTTCGACGCAGCCCGGACCGGCGGTACCGGTGGGATTCGCGGTCGTTGTCGGCATGGACTCCCCGTCCAGCCTGCCGTTGGCCGGGCCATCGATAACGCCACCAGAAATGAAAGCCTGGTCAACCGGAGCACCCAACCCATCGGTCAGACACAGGAGCATGTTCGTGGTCCGGTTGCCTTGCACCGCCGAGGGTGAAACGCTCAGCAACAACGGTGCGGCGCCAGGGAATCGCAGCGTGCTGACATCAGCCACCGTCTTGGTACCGCCCGACTCGACACGATTACCCTGCGCCCAGACCACGGCTGGACGCCCAACCGAATTGATCGGATAGGTCAACTGCACCGTGCCTCGTCCGCTGCTGTCAAGCACAGCGGAGTTGTCGATCGATCCAGCCCGTGCACGACCGATTACCCAGGGAATGACATGGCCGTCATTGACGATATTCCCCGTTTGATTGTTCGGGTTGAAGGACTCGGTAACGCGGACGGTTTGATCGTCGATCACGCTCGCCACCCGACGGGCGGCCTCGTGTTCGCGATTGCCCGGCACCGACTTGCCGAACATGGCCAGGGTATCTCCGACTTCCACTGCCTCGTCGACCGCATTGGGATCATCCAGGAAGCCAACGGGCGGGTCGAGGACGCTGAACACGTCGCCGCCCTCGGACGGGTTGCCGTCGTCGCCCGAGAAAGCGAAGAACGAGGGATTCGTTTGGGTCAGCGGGGCATCGATCTTGCCGAAGTCGACCCGGGTGCCGGGGAGCACCGGATTGCCGCTCTGATCCACGCCCTGGACCGTCACCGTGAAGGAATAGGTGCCGTCGGGATCAGGCGGAATCAGCAAGCCGGTCTCCTCATCGATCTCGGCATCGGCCGAAGTTTCGATATCGGTCGTCGCCCGGTTGACCAGCAGTGCGTTGAAAGACGGATTCACCATTTCCAGACTGAACAGCCTGCCGTCACCGACCTGCACGGTGGTCTCGGCGGTCAGCGGATCGGTCAGTTCATTGTCGACACTGTTGTCGGCGCGGTCGACCGTGGCGATGATCTTGTGCGAGCCGGTGCGTGTACCGGAGTTCAGCGCGAAGTTGGCCACGCCGTTGAGGGTGCGCACCCGGATATCCGTACCCGAAACCGAGCCGTCCGCTCCGGTGCCCACGAGGCGGGCACCGCTGTTGGCCGGCGCATCGAGCTGCAGGCGCACGTTGTTGAAGCTGTGCCCGTCACCCTCCGGGTCGGGAACGGGATTGCCGCCGGAATCGCGGACGTCGATGGACAGCGCCTTGCTGGTGGAACCGCCGGAACCCTGGATATAGACCGGGTCAGGAGAGATACCGAAGTCTAGCTGGGCCGGCAGGAAGTCGGCCGAATGGTCGACGATTTCAATCTTGACTTCGGCGGAATAGACCTGGTCATCGCTCTCGTCGATGTCAAAGGCAGTCGCCGTGAGAGTGGCCGTTCCCGGCGTACTCTGACTGTGAACGAAAAGCGTGCCCTGCCCGCCCTGGACCAGCACCGGTCCGGTGCCCCAGAGCAAATCGAAACCGGCGAACTCGAATTCCGGATCCGCGAGCGTCGAAAAGAGGGCACTGCTGTTGGGCGTGATGGTGACCTGAGCGGTATGACGGTCGTCCTCGTCGAGACGAACAATGCCCGGCTCGCCATCCGGACCCAGGTAGCGAATGCGGTACTCCGCCACGTAAGGCGATCCCATGAAGCTGGAAGCACCCGCCTTGTTGGCCGGAATCGAGTTCGGCCCCTCGATCGAGAGCCGTGCGGCACCGTCGCTGGGTTCGATCACCGTCAGCGTCATGCTGGTCGATGTCTGTCCACCACTGGGAGAATTACCGGAAGCGGTCAGGGTCACCTCTCCCTGGTTGGAGCCTGCCACGAACCAGAAGCTCGCCGTGCCGCCGCTGGTCGGCGAAGTGGCCTGCCCGCCGTGTGCATCGGGATCGTCGATCGGAGCCACCACGCCACGGCCCGAACTGCTCGACGACAGCTGCACCTCGGTACCATCAGGGACAGGCCGGTTGTCTGAACCCCGGAACTGCACATTGACCTGAACCGTGTAATCCATTGCCGGGTTGGCCCGGAAATACTGGCCCTTGGCCGGAACGGAGGTGGTTTCGGCACTGATGCTCATCGTGGCGCTACCGCCTTCTCCGAATGAATCCGACGAGCTGCCACCGCATGCCGCCAGCGCGAGTGCCGCGGCCGAGATAAGGATTGTGCGGAATGCTTTCATGGATCGTGTTCCCGATTGATTGCTGTTGTTTGGCATGGCTATGCTTCGCTCCGGTCCAGGACGGTCAATCGACCGCCACGCGTTCGTCGAGAATCTGCGGCGTAACGAAAATCAGCAACTCCCGCTTCTCGTCGCTGGTACTGCGCTGACGGAACAGGCGGCCGATTCCCGGCACATCGCCCAGCACCGGCACCTTGGTCGCCGTGAAATTGCGTTCTTCCTGGTAAATGCCGCCCAGCACCACGGTCTGGCCATTCTCGATCAGCACCCGGGTACCAAGCTCTCGCGTATCGATCGACGGAATGTTGTTGAAAATCTCGCCGACGGTATCCTGCTTGACATTGAGCGTGAGCTGAACGCGATTGTCCGGTGTGATCAACGGCGTGACGCGCAATTCGAGCACGGCTTCCTTGAATTCGACGTTGATCGCCCCGGCCGTCGTACCGGCCTGACGCGCCTCGAAGGGAATCTCCACACCCTGCTGGATGAAGGCCTCAGCCTGGTTGGCGGTGATGACACGCGGCGTCGAGATGACCTCGCCGCGCCCTTCGCTTTCCAGCGCCGACAGTTCCAGGTCGAGCAGGAAGTCGGCCGCGAGAATGCTGAAGCCGAGGCTACCGGACGGATCGGCCACCGGCAGGTTGACGTTGAGACGCTCACCGACCGAGGGCATGGGCAACGGCGTGGCCGAGCCGCGGCCCTCTCGCCGGTTGACGATCGCGGCCTGATTCATCTGGTCCAGCGCCGTCGACGAGGACGATGTCGAGTAAAGGTTTCCGCGCGAATCCTGGCGTGCACCGGTGACACCGAAACGCACACCAAGCTGGTGGTTGAAGTCGTGGCGGGCAATGACGATACGCGACTCGATAAGAACCTGTCGCACCGGGCGGTCGAGCTCGGATACCAGATCGCGGATTTCGTCGATGCGCTCGGTCGTGTCATTGACCAGCAGCGTGTTGGTTCGCTCGTCGATGGTGACCGAACCGCGCTCGGAAAGCAGGCCGGCATCGATCCGCTCATCGGCATCGACTGCCGATGCCGCCCGGATGAGTTCGGCCAGCTCACTGGCATTGGCATAGCTGACCGGAATCATCGCCGTGCGCAACGGTTCCAGCGTCTGGCGTTCGGCCCGGGCCCGCAGGATCTGCTGTTCGCGCTCGGCAATCTCTGCTGTCGGCGCAATCCAGATCACATTGCCGGAGCGGCGCATGTCGAGATTCTTGGTTTCGAGCACGATATCGAGCGCCTGGTCCCAGGGCACGTTGGTCAGACGCAGGGTCAGGTTACCGGCGACCGAGTCGGACACCACGATATTGAGATCGGAGACCTCGGCGATCAACTGCAGCACCGATCGCACCTGGATGTCCTGGAAGTTCAGCGTGATCCGCGAGCCTTCGTACTCACGGTCCTCGAAGAACGTCAGTTCCCGGTCAACCGGTGCCTCGGTCGGCGGCCTGGCCACTTCGACGACGACCTGTTCCGCCGTTTGATAGGCCAGATGCTCGTAGGCACCGGCGATATCGATATTGACGCGTACGTTCTCGCCACGCTGCTCGGGCGTGATCATCTGCACCGGCGTGGCGAAATCGGTGACGTCCAGCCGCTGGAACTGCTCCTGCGGCAGTTGCGTATTGAACAGGGTCAGCCGCAACCCGCCGGTTCGCTCATTGACCGAAATGTTGGCGCCAGGCTGGTTGAGATTGACCAGCACCCGGCTCTCACCTTCCGGGCCACGACGGAAGTCGAAACCGGCCACCCGGAAGGCTTCCCCGGAAGGAGCCGCCCGGACATCATCGCGCGCGGCGACAGCAGTCGTACCGGACTGCAGCACGAGCGCGACCTGGTTGCCGACGACTTCCACTTCGTAGGGAGTGGCGCGTGACAGGTCGACCACGAGCCGCGTTCGGCCACCGGCACTCAGGGCGGTGTAGCTTCGCGCGGGACCGGAGTCGACGGGAACACGTGCCGAACTGACCCGGGAGCTCGTGTCGGGCAATTCCAGAACGATACGTGCAGGGTCGTCGGTCGTGAAAACACTGGGCTCGCCCAGGTCGCCTTCAACGTCCAGCAGGAACCGGATCTCACCGGGGCTACTCTCCACCTCGATACCGGTCAGTTCCGCCGCTTGCGTCGCCGAAGCCAGCCAGAACAGCCCGACCAGAACCGCGACGATCTTGACAGTGCTGTCCATCGCCCATCTCCCGTTCGTCACCCGTGAAGTGTTCAACATGATGTTCATTCCTAACAAGGGAAGCTCCCGTTATTGTTCAGCCAGGGCAACGCGCACGCGCCGCTCCGTCCAGCCACCCCGACCGTCCTGCACCAGTTCGCGCAGTTCCACCCGGTTTGGCCGTACCTCGAGAATCTCGCCGTAGTTCTGTCCCATGTGGTTGCCCTCGGACACGCGATGCACGACATTCTCGTTATCGCGAATCAGTGCGTAGAGTTCGCCTTCCAGTTCCAGCGTTCCCACCATGGTCAGGGTATCGAGCGGGAATCCTTCCAGGTATTCCCTGCGGCGTTCCGGATCCGGCCGCATGCTCGCATCCAGCGCCAGTTCATCTTCTTCCTGGCGCGGCGAGCGGGCCCGGAATGGGTCTCGCAGGCCCTCGGCCTCGTACAAGACCACCTCGGCCGGCCGCATTGGCTCGATCGGCTCGATCGGCTCAGGCTGTTGCTGACGCACCTCGGCCACCCACTGTTCCAGGTCGCCGGTGCCGCGAGCACATGCCGCGAGCACCAGTACGAACGTCACCATCGCCAGACTAGTACGAATTCGAGAACTCATCAGCGGCCTCCACCGGCACTGCCCGTGCCAATCTCGGTTTCATCCAGGTAGCGGTATGTCGTGATCACGCCTTCCAGGCGCAGACGGCTTTCGGAGCCTTCCACCGGCCGCAGTGAGATGTCGCGCATGGTCAGGATCACGACTCGGGACAGCGAGGCGACCGAACTGACGAAATTGCCGAACTCGTGGTAAGTGCCAACCATGCGAACATTGATCGGCTGCTCGGCGTAGAAATCGCGGATGATCTCCGAACGCGGTTCGAACAGCTCGTTGTCGATTCCGGTCCCCAGGGCAGTCTGGGAAATATCGATGAGCAGGTCGGGCATCTCGGTGCGGGAAGGCAGCTGCCGAAGCATCACTTCAAGCATCTCCTCCATTTCTTCGAGTTGCCGCTCGTAGGCGGCCAGGTTGGCTGCCTTTTCATGCTTCTCGCGGAACTCCTGCTTGAGTTCCGTTTCGACGCGCTCACGCTGCTCGAGCGTCTCGCGCTTGTCCTTGATCATGTAGAAGTAACCACCGATCATGATCAACACGGCGACAATGCCCAGAAGGAGCGCCTTGACACCGGTCGAGGCCGAGCCGATGTTGTTGAAATCCAGATCTCTGAGTTCTGATAGATCCATCGTTTCAGCTCTCCTCGTTGGCTGTAGCCGGTGAGGCCACGCGTACACGCAGTTCGAATCTGAACGGCTGATCAGGCAGTTCCCGCTGGCCAAGCACCTCGACGATGCGCAGGCTCGGATCATGCAGCCACTCCGCACCTTCGATATTGCGCATGTATTCGGATACGCGCGTCTCGGACTGGGTCGTGCCCAGGATGGTCAACTCTTCCCCGGTCTGACGGACAGAAGTCAACCGGACGCCTTCGGGGACGGTTTGTGCCATGTAGTTGAACAGGTGCACCATCATCGACCGGTTTTCCTGCAAGCGCTCGATGACGTTCTTGCGCGCCAGCATGTGGTCTCTGGTCTCCTCGAGCTCCTCGATTCGCTGGATATCGCGATCGAGCTTGCGAATCTCTGTCTGGAGGTAACTATTGCGGGAATCCTGCCCGGAGATCTGGCGATTGACCAGGTGATTCCCGACCAGGACCAGCACGACGGCCAGTGCGACAGTCAGCCCAAGTGCGACCATGAAGTTGCGCTGCCTTTCCTGGCGCAGGTTCTCCCGCCACGGCAACAGGTTGATTCTTGCCATCAGTCAAACCCCCGCAAGGCGAGCCCGCAGGCTGTGGTGAACGCCGGCCTGACCCGTTCCAGTTCAGATGCCTTGACCGACGGTGCCAGTCGCATGCCCTGCAGCGGATCGGCCAATTCGCAGGAAATGCCGATCTCGTCACCCAGCGCCTCGGCCAGGCCGGGCGTGGCTGCCGCACCACCAGTCAGGAACAGGGTATTGATGCCGGAATAATCACTGGAAGAGGAGTAGAACTGCAGCGCCCTGCTGATCTGCTGTATCACGCTCTGGCGGAAGGGCTCCAGCAATTCATCCTCGAACCCGGCCGGAGGTGCCTCGCCACGCTGCAGGAAACTGGCCTGCTCCTGATCCATGCCATATCGCCGCATGCACTCTTCGATCAACTGCTGGCCGCCGAAGGAGTGCTCGCGACTGTAAATGCTGCGGTTGCCGCGTAATGCAATCAGTGACGACGCGGTCGAACCCATGTTGAGAACGCCAATGGTCTCGGTCTCGTCGATGCCGGCGCGCTTGCGAACCAGGTCGAAGGCATTGGCGATCGCGAACGACTCGACGTCGACCACGCGCACATCCAGACCGGCGAGTTCAGCCACTTCCCGGCGCATGTCGACATGCTCCGTCTTCGATGCCGCCAACAGGATTTCGACCAGTTCGGCATTGCGCGGGGACGGGCCGAGCACCTCGAAATCGAGGCTGACCTCTTCGCGCGGATACGGAATGTACTGGTTGGCTTCGACCTCGATCTGCGCCTCGATGTCATCTTCGGACAGATCGGACGAAAGATTGATGATCTTGGTGATGACTGCCGCACCCGAAACCGCCATGGCGCAATGCCTGGCCTTGGCTCCGGAGCGCTTGACCGCCCGTTTGACCACCTCGGCCACGGCGTCCGGATCGCTGATGGTGCCTTCACTGACAGCGCCTTCCGGCACCGCTTCCAATGCAAAGGCCTCGACGCGATAGTCCGTCCCACTCTGCCCGAGCTGCAAAACCTTGATGCTGCTTGAGCCGATATCGACGCCCACCAACGGTGGCGCGCCCGTGCCCATCAGCCTGCTGATTAGTCCGCTCATTATGATGTCTGTCGCCCTCTGTCGGCCTGGCCCCAGGCCTGAAGCCTGAATGCCCTCGATTTCTCTTCGTGCCTGACTTCCCCCCTGATAATCACGCGTCAGGCCCAGTATATGTCTGTGCTACCCTCCGGATCAAAACCGCGATCGCGCGCGGCGTTTTCCGGGCACTTTTTCGTCCGGTCTGCGTCCAAGCAACGCATGTCCCGATTTGTCAGGAACTACATTTACCACAACTAATGGTTCGAATAAAGCCTTTAATAGTTTTTTCTATCCGCCTGTTTTTCCTGATGTTAGCATTAGGCGCCGTCGGGATGTTGGTGATTTGGCTGACAATCGCGCCATCACTACCCTCCGTGGAGTCCCTGAGGGATATACGCCTGCAGGTGCCGTTGCGCGTTTATTCGGCCGATGATCAGCTCATGGCCGAGATCGGAGAACAGCGCCGCATGCCGATCACTCTCGACGAGATGCCGGATCGGCTGAAGCTTGCCTTTCTTGCCGCCGAAGACGATAGATTCTACTCGCACCCCGGCATCGACTGGCGGGGAACGACGCGCGGGGTCTGGCTTTACGCACGTTCCATGGGACGCGGCCGGGTGCCCGGCGGCAGCACCATCACCCAGCAGGTCGCACGGCGATTTTTCCTGTCGACCGATTACTCGATCACGCGCAAGCTGCGCGAGATCCTGCTGGCCGTCAAGATCGAGCGTGAGCTGAGCAAGGACGAGATCTTCGAGCTCTACCTCAACAAGGAATTCCTCGGCCACCGCGCCTACGGCGTTGGCGCGGCCGCTCAGGTTTACTACGGCAAGACCCTCGACGAGTTGACCCTGGCGGAATCCGCAATGATTGCCGCACTACCCAAGGCGCCGTCGCGCGACAACCCGATCTCGGGACCGCGCCAGGCCATGGTCCGGCGCAACTGGATTCTCGGCCGGATGCTGAAGCTTGGCTTCATCGACGAACAAGACCACGCCGAAGCCCAGGCGGAACCCAATACCGCACGCTACCATGGCCCGGTGGTCGCACTGAGCGCCCCTTGGGTAACCGAAATGGTCCGGCGTGACGTGGTCAGTCGACTGGGAGCCGATGAAGCATATTCCGGCGGATACAGTGCATACACGACCGTGCAGTCGCAACTGCAAAGAGCGGCCGACCAGGCGGTGCGTGACGGGCTGCAGGCCTACGATCGCCGCCACGGCTGGCGTGGGGCGGAACGGCGCCTCGACGACAGCACGATGGCAGACCCCGAAGCCATTGCCGAGGAACTGGAGCGAACGCGTCCGGTGGCCGATCTGATGCCAGCCGTCGTGATTGCCGTGGACGAAGAACAGGCCGAACTGCTTGCACGAGGCGGAGATACCGTGACCCTGGAACTTGACGATGTCACCTGGGCACGGCCATTCATCTCCGCCGACGCGGTCGGCGCCCGACCTTCCGCCATCAGCGATGTGCTGGAAACCGGGGACCTGGTCAGGCTGCGACATGTCGGCGAGGGCTGGCGCCTGGCCCAGATCCCGCAGGCCGAAGCGGCACTGGTCTCCATGGATGCCGAAAGCGGCGCTGTCGTCGCCCTTGTCGGCGGACTGGATTTCGGCCGCAACCAGTTCAACCGCGTCGTGCAAAGCCGACGCCAGCCGGGCTCGGCCTTCAAGCCATTCATCTACGCTGCCGCGCTCGACCATGGATTCACCACGGCGTCGGTCGTCAATGACGCCCCGGTGGTCGTCGACGATCCCTCCATGGAACGCGTGTGGAAGCCGACCAATTTCAGCCGTCGATTCCACGGTCCGACACGGCTGCGCGAAGCGATGATCCACTCGCGCAACCTGGTCAGTGTCCGCCTTCTCATGGACATGGGCATCGACCAGACCCGCAACTACATCAGCGATTTCGGATTCGAGCGCGCGCAACTGCCCAACGGTCCGTCCATGGCCCTGGGATCGGCATCACTGACGCCATTGAGCATGACGACCGCATACGCCGTATTCGCCAACGGCGGCTATGCCGTCACCCCGCAATACCTGCACAGCGTGCTGGATGGAGACGGGGAGATCATCCTGGAACCGGAATGGCGTCGGGTTTGTCGGGAATGTCCCGACATTCCGCCGGCACCGGAGCCGCTGGCGATTGACGAAACGAATGAGTCCGGGAGCAACACCCCGAGACTGCGCCGTCTCGAACTCAACGGGGACCGTGCCGACGTCACCGATCCGGACGACAATCCGGCGTTGCACGGTCCACCGCGCCCGACCCATGCCGACAGGGCGCTCGAGCCGCAGACCGCCTGGCTGATCAACTCGATGCTCGCCGACGTGGTGACCTCGGGCACCGGCCGGCGCGCATTGGCGCTGAAACGCAATGATCTGGCCGGCAAGACCGGCACCACGAACGATCTGCGCGATACCTGGTTTGCCGGTTACGGCGGCGGCCTGGTCACCACGGTCTGGCTGGGAATGGATGACAACGAGACGCTGGGTCGCCAGGAGCAGGGGGGGCGCACCGCCCTGCCGCTTTGGGTCGACTTCATGGCCGTCGCGCTTCAGGAACGCCCCGAGTATCGTCAGCCCATGCCGGTCGGCCTGGCCCAGGCACTGATCAACCCGGAAACCGGCCGGCGGGTTCGGCCGGGCACCAGCGGTGCCATCGAGGAATGGTTCCATGCCGATAACCTGCCCCCGCTGGAAGAATCCGCCGACTCAGGCAATGACGCCGATCCTTACGACATCTTCTGATCATGAGCAGGCGCAACAGCCGTATTCGACAGGAAGTGGCAGCCGAGGCTGCGCGCATCATGGCGACCGAGGGCCAGCGCAGCTATTTCGCGGCCAAGCAGAAAGCGGCCGGTCACCTGGGCTTGTCGTCGCGCATGAGCCTGCCGTCCAATGCCGAAGTGGAGCAGGCGCTTCGTGAATGGCAGGCGCTCTACGGCGGCCAGGAACATGTCGAGGTTATCGAGGAACTCAGACGTGGCGCGCTGTCGGCCATGCGTTTTCTTGCCCCGTTTCGTCCCCGCCTGGTGGGTCCGGTGCTGGAAGGCACTGCCGACGAGTTCTCGCGCATCAGCCTGCACGTGTTTGCCGACGACCCCGACGCGGTCGTCCATTTCCTGATGGACCGCAACCTCCCCTTCGAACAGGAGTCGCGCCGCATCCGCTGGCACGATGGCGGCTTCAGGGACCTGGAAATCGTGGTCATGGAAGCCGGCGGGCAGACGGTGGAACTGATTCTGATGATCGGCCGTGAGGCCTTGCAGGCACCGCCCAGCCCGGTCGACGGTCGTGCCCAGAAACGCATGGGAACCAGCGAACTGGAAAAGCTGCTGGCTACCCAACCGGCATCCTGATGTTCAGCCTCTGTTTACCCGTCACCTGATAGCGTGGCAGTTATCATGAAACGATTCAACGCCAGCTTCGTTGTCGCACTGCTCGCCAGTCTCGTCCTGGCCGGCTGCACAACCTACTCCCAGCCCCGTTACGGGGGCTCGGGCGTTTATTACGACCGCGCCTACCATCCGACCACGACACGGGTTCACGTCGATCCGCTCGCCTATCCCTACTGGTCGCTGGATTACTTCTATTTCAGTCGTCATTACCACCCGTACTCGGTGGTGGTGCATCGTCATGACCCCTGGTTCTACCCCTACCCCGGCTGGTACTACGGTTATCGTCCGGCCCCTCGCAGCCAGATTGGGTTCAGCTACGGCTACTACTATCCCTGGCATGCGCATGGTGCATACCGCCACTATCGGCCGTGGCACTCGAGCATGACTTTCAGCTACTGGCACGTCAGCGGCCCACGCCATCACTACAGCTCGATAGAACGCGTGCGCCAGGAGAACCGGCGCATCCAGGAACTGCGTCATCGCCAGTACCAGGCCGCTCGGACACCGGCGCATCGGCGCCCCCTTCCACCCCGGGTCGCCCCACGCATTCCGAGTTCATCCCGACCGCATACCGGCCGCATTCAACAACGACAGGCACCGCCCCAACCGCGGCGACAGCAGGGCACGCGCGACATGCCAGTGTCGCCGGCCGCCGAGTTCCGCCGCGACCGTCGGCAATTCGAGCCGGAACCGCGGATTCCGGATCAGGCGCTGCCGAGATCCAGACCGCAATCCGCTCCTCCCGAACGCGACGGCCGAACACCGTCGCGAACACGCCCGGCAACGCGCTCATCACAACCGCGCTCGGAGCAATCGACTTCGCCGCCTCGCAGCCGG
>SKSJ01000145.1 GCA_007123055.1 Wenzhouxiangella sp.
AAAAGCGCAAAATATCGGCTCAACCATTCGATGTAGTCGAACTATGAGCGATCCCCGGATCAGCCTGGATCAGTGGCGGGCACTGGTGGCCGTGGTGGAACACGGCGGCTACGCGCGTGCGGCCGAAGTGCTGCACAAGTCGCAGTCGACCGTCAGCTATGCCGTCCATCGCATCGAGGAGCTTCTGGAACTCAAGGCCCTGGAAGTCCAGGGCCGGCGCTCGGTGCTCACGCCGGCCGGCGAAGTGCTCTACCGACGCGGCAAGGCATTGGTCGACGAGGCTGGCCGGCTCGAGCGCGCGGCGGCCAAGCTGGCCGAAGGCTGGGAACCGGAGTTGCGCATCGCTGCCGAAATCATCTTTCCGACCTGGCTGCTGCTGGAGTGCCTCGGGCAACTCTCGGCGGAACAGCCGCAGATGCGCGTGCAGCTTCACGAATCGGTGCTCGGCGGCACCGCGGAACTGCTCACCCAGGGCCGCGTCGACCTGGCCATCGCGTCCACCATTCCCGGCGGCTTCGTCGGCGATGCCCTGATGCAGGTTCGTTTCATCGCCGCAGCCGCTCCCACGCACCCGCTGCACCGGCTAGGGAGACCCGTGACGACCGATGATCTGCGCCAGCATCGCCACCTCGTGGTCAGGGATTCCGGCGCGCAGCCGGCCCAGTCGGCGGCATTGCAGGTGACCGAGCAGCGCTGGACGGTGACATCGAAAGCCACCTCCATCCGGGCCGCCTGCATGGGGCTGGGTTTCGCCTGGTACGCCGAGGACATCATTCGCCGCGAACTCGACTCGGGAGCACTCAAGCCGCTACCGTTGGTGGAGGGAGCCGAGCGCTGGGCCGCACTCTACCTGGTCATGGCCGATACCGCGTTCGCCGGGCCCGGTGCACGGCGTCTGGCCGGCCTTCTCCGGCAGGCGGTCAGGACCGGCTCGCCATCCGGCATCATGCGCTGAATGGGCCGGGCGGGGGCTTGCTTGCAGTACACTGGGCGTTCGGGAAACGAGGGCAATCGATGGCCGCACCGCGCAAGTCGCAACCGTCCGCCTGGTGGACGCCCCGGGATGTTGACGAGGGCCGTAGCCTGTGCTTCACGCTGGGGCCGCTGTCCATGGTGCTGGGTCATGGCCAGGACGAGTGGATGCTCAAGGTCGAGTCGGCCGAGGAGGCAGACAGCGATGCCAACAGCACCCGGCTGAATGTTCGCAAGGGATTACCCGAGGAGGCGGACGAGCGATTCGTCCATTCCGGCGAAGCCGCTTGCGTCGCCCTGAGCCCGCGGCTGGCCGACCGCCCGATCGTGATCCGCCCGCGTCAGCCGGTCTTTCTGCTGGGGGGTCAACAAGTCACGCTGTACCTGTCCACTCCGGTCTGGTTGCGAGTCGAGGTGTCCGAACCGCCCGTCCTGCTCAAGGAGTTTCCCGTGATGCGCATGTCCGATACCTGGTTCGGTCCATCGACGCGCGACGGTGAACTGTGCTACGCGGGGCGCACGCATGCCCGCCACCATCTGGCCGAACTACCTGAGCGCGCGCATCGCGCCATCACGCCAATGACCATCCGCAACGACTCCGGCAAGCCGGTGCCTCTGGAAAAGATCAGCCTGCCGGTGCCCATGCTCTCACTTTACGGGGCCGCTGACGGCAGCCTCTGGACCCAGCGCGTCACCCTGACTCTGGAAGACCAGGCCGAGCAGGCCCGGGTCAGAATCGACTCCGACCTGCCCGAGGTACAACGCAAGCTCGATCTCCTGGCCGGACCGCGCATCGAAGGCGGACGCTCCGGCATGACCCGGGCGTGGAACCTGCTGCTGGGGAATTGACATGCTCGACACTCTGACCGGCTTGATCGAATTCGAGGGGCTGCTGACCTTTGGCCGCGCCATCATCCTGGTCGTTCTCGGCCTGTTGCTGGCATCGCTGTCGGCACGGCTCACCGCCCGCGCACTGCGTGCCCGCCTGACACCGCAGCTGCTGCAACTGGCCCGGCGGGGCGTTTTCTACGGCCTGCTGGGAGTCTTCATCGCCGCCGCCCTGGCCGAGCTGGGCTTCAGCATCGGCGTCATCATGGGGGCTGCCGGGGTGCTGACCGTGGCACTGGGCTTTGCCTCGCAGACCACCGCCTCGAACCTGATCAGCGGGCTGTTTTTGATCGGCGAGCGCAGCTTCGAGATCGGCGACATCATCCGGGTCGGCGATACGACCGGCGAGGTGCTGTCGATCGACGCGCTGTCGGTCAAGCTCCGCACTTTCGACAACCTGTTCGTACGGATCCCCAACGAGTCCCTGATCAAGAGCGAGGTGACCACGCTCAGCCGCTTCCCGATCCGCCGCCTCGATCTTCAACTCGGGGTGGCCTACAAGGAGGACATCGCCCAGGTACGCGAGGTGTTGATGGCGGTTGCCGACGCCAACCCGCTGTGCCTCGACGAGCCTGCACCGTTGTTCATTTTTACCGGATTCGGCGACTCGGCGCTGGAAATCCAGTTCTCGGTCTGGGCCAAGCGAGAGAATTTCCTTGCCCTGAGGAACGGCATCACCGCCGAGATCAAGGTCGCCTTCGACACCGCCGGCATCGAGATCCCGTTTCCGCACCGCTCGATCTATACCGGCGAGGTCAGCAAGCCATTCCCGATCCGGCTGGTCAACGAGGACGGAGGAAATGCCGCGGCCCATCACGGCGAACAGGCCGCTACCGGCAATTCACAAAAGGAGGAATGAAGCAACATGGCCAAGACTGAATCGAGCATGCTGCCGCTGGGCACGCCCGCACCGGATTTCAGGCTACCCGACACCGTCAGCAGCCGCGAGCTTTCGTTCGATGAAATTGCCGGCGACAAGGGCACACTGGTGATGTTCATCTGCAACCACTGCCCGTTCGTCAAGCACGTGCTCGAAGAGCTGGTCCGGCTGGGGCGGGAGTATCCCGATCGGGGTATCGGACTGGTGGCGATCAGCTCCAACGACGTCACCGGCTATCCCCAGGACCGCCCCGAGCGCATGGCCGAACTGGCCCAGGCCAAGGGGTTCGCCTTTCCCTACCTCTACGACGAATCACAGAACACCGCGCGCGCCTATGATGCGACCTGCACGCCGGATTTCTTCGTCTTTGACGCCAACCGCAAGCTGGTCTACCGTGGCCAGCTCGACGACTCGCGCCCCGGTAACGGCATCGAGGTCACCGGCAAGGACCTGCGGGCTGCGCTGGATGCACTGATCGACGGCAAACCGATCCCGAAGGATCAGAAGCCCTCGATCGGGTGCAATATCAAGTGGAAATCGGCCTGAGGGTTTCCGGGAAAAGCTTTTGCACCACAGAGGCACAGAGGACACGGAGAAATTCTGTAAAAGTATCTGTCTCTGTGCACTCTGTGTCTCCGTGGTGATGTTTCTTTTCTACTGATGGCAGCACGCAATCTCCCGATCGACTCGGTGCTGCCCGACCTGCTGGCCGTGCTCGAAGCCCATCCCACTGTTCTGCTGACCGCGCGGCCCGGGGCGGGCAAGACCACGCGAGTTCCGCCGGCGCTGCTGGATGCGGCTTGGCTGGGCGGGCGGAAGATCGTGATGCTGGAACCGCGTCGGTTGGCGGCACGTTCGGCCGCTCGCTTCATGGCCCGGGAAATGAGCGAGGCCGTCGGTCGAACGGTTGGTTACCGGACCCGACTGGACACGAAGGTCTCGGAAGCCACCCGCATCGAGGTGGTCACCGAGGGCATTCTCACCCGCATGATCCAGTCCGACCCGGAACTGGCCGAAGTCGCCTGCGTGATCTTCGACGAGTACCACGAGCGCTCGCTGCATGCCGACCTGGGCCTGGCGCTGGTGCGCGAGTCGCAGCAGGCGCTAAGGAACGATCTGCGCGTGCTGGTGATGTCGGCCACGCTGGCCGTGGAACCGCTCAAGGCGCTGCTCGATGACCCGCCGCTGGTGGTCAGCGAAGGCAGAAGCTTTCCGGTCGATGTGCACTACCGCCCCTGCCCGCGTGAGAAACAGCTGCCCGCCCATGTCGCGGCGAGCATTCTTCATGCACTCGAAAATGACAGCGGTTCGCTGCTGGTCTTTCTGCCGGGCATGGGCGAGATCCGCCGGGTGGCGGACCCGCTGGACGGTCAGCTGCCGGGCAACGTGATGCTGTGTCCGTTGCACGGCAACCTGAAACCGGCCGCGCAGGATGCCGCCATCGCACCGGCACCGGCCGGCATGCGCAAAGTCGTGCTGGCCACCGCCATCGCCGAGTCCAGCCTGACCATCGAGGGGATTCGGGTGGTCATCGACGCCGGCCTGCAGCGCCGCTCACGCTTCGATGCCAACAGCGGCATGTCGCGACTGGTCACCGAATCTGTTTCGCGCGCATCGAGCGAACAGCGTGCCGGCCGGGCCGGGCGATTGGAACCGGGCGTGTGCTACCGGCTGTGGAGCGAATCGCAGCAAAAAGCCCTGAGCCCGCACACGCCGGCGGAGATCGTTGATGCCGATCTCGCCCCGACGGTACTGGAACTGGCCCAGTGGGGGGTCCAGGACCCGAACGACCTGACCTGGCTGGATGCGCCACCGGCCGCCCACTGGCAGCAGGCCGTGGACCTGTTGCGCTGGCTGGACGCACTGGATGAGGCCGGCCGTATTACCGACCACGGGCGCGACATGCTCAAGCTCGGCCTGCATCCACGCCTGGCGCACATGGTGGTTCAGGGGCGCTCAATGGGCGCCGGGCGGCTGGCCGCCGAACTGGCCGCCCTGCTGTCCGATCGAGACCTGCTCGCCCCCGGTGCCGGATCCGACATGGCCAGACGTATCGATGCGCTGCGCGGCAACGACCGTCGAGTCGCGCGCGGCCGCCTGGCCCAGGCCCGAAAACTGGCCGATCGGATCGCCGGCGGACACCGTGCCGATGCAGACCAGTGCCAGGCCGAGGCCGGTCGCCTGCTGGCCCTGGCCTTTCCCGATCGCATCGCCCGGGCACGCGGCGGACGCGGACGCTACCGGCTCAGCAATGGCCGCGGCGCCTTCCTGTTCGAGGACGATCCACTCGCTGGCGAAGACTGGCTGGTGGCGGCCGAGCTCGACGGGCAAGCGCGCGAATCGCGAATTTTCCTCGCTGCCGCCGTCGATCCGATAAGGCTTGAAAGCGACCTGGCCGAGCACATCACTACCGAAGAGTCGGCTGAATGGGATGAACGGCGCGGCACAGTCGTAGCCCGGAGAGAACGAAAACTGGGTGCCCTGGTGCTGGAAAGCACCGAGCTCGAACAACCGGACCCGGCAACCTCTCAGGCCGGTCTGCTGGCAGCGGTTCGACGCAAGGGCATCGATGCCCTGCCCTGGAACGAAGCGGCCCGCCAGTGGCAGGCGCGCGTGAACCTGCTGCTTGGTTCGTGGCCGCAACACTGGCCCCGGGTGGATGACGAAGCACTGATCGCCTCACTGGAAGACTGGCTGGCTCCTTTCCTGGCCGGACTCGCCCGCTGGCGCGAAGTCGAACAGCTCGATCTGGCCAACGCCCTCAACGCACTGCTCGACTATGACCGGCAACGCGAACTGGCCCGGCTGGCGCCCACCCACCTGGAGATTCCCACGGGCCGGCGCGTGCGCATCGATTACACGGCCGAGGGTGGGCCGGTGCTGGCCACCAAACTGCAGAGCGTATTCGGATGGAACGAATCACCACGTGTCGCCGACGGCCGTATTCCCGTGGTGCTGCACCTGCTCTCGCCGGCCCAGCGGCCCCTGGCGGTCACCGCCGATCTGGCCAGCTTCTGGAAGAATGCCTACCCGGAAGTGCGCAAGGACATGCGCGGGCGCTACCCCAAGCATCCCTGGCCGGAGGATCCTTGCAGTGCCAGGCCAACAGAAGGGACGACGCGATCCGGGCGGTGATGAAGTCTGACGGGCCGGTCAAATACCATCCGGCGCCCCTCATCACATTGTGGTCGGCTCACAAAAAAGGCGGCACGGTTGACCCGTGCCGCCACAAGCTCCGACCGGAGAGTCTGATCAGAATCGGCCGCGCAACCCGAAGCGGAAATTCCGGCCCGGCAGGGGGGCGAATTCCTTGAGATGCGAGGTATGCACACGGGCTTCCTCGTCGAGCAGGTTGCGCCCCTGGACGAAGGCTTCCATGTCGATGCCGGCGAGGAAGAAGTTGTAGCCGACACGCAGATCGAGCATGTTGTAGCCCGGCGTCTCCGACTCGAAGTCGGCCACCTTGCTCTGGCGCTGGAAGCGCGTCAGGTCGGCCGACGCGCGCCAACCGCCCAGGTACCAGTCGACCCCGCCGCCGATCCGGGTCGGCGAGATACGCGGCAGATTGTCGCCGAAGTCCAGACGGCCGCGCACGGTATCGAAGCTGGCACGCAGATCGAAGTGACCGAAGCCGGTATCTTCGAAGTGCCAGACCGCACCGGCTTCCAGCCCGTAGAACTCGGCATCGCGCTGATCGAACTGGCGCACCGGCAGTCCATCGTGTGTTTCGCCGGTTTCGGCCAGGAAGATGTAGTCGCTGATGTCGTTGTAGAACAGGCTGACCTCGAAGTCGAAATCACGGCCATGACGATGAAAGATGAAATCCAGGCCATTGGTGGTTTCCTTGCCGAGCATGGCGTCGCCGCGCTCGAAGGCGAAGGTGGCCAGGTGCGGCCCGTCGGCGAACAGCTCGGTATGCGACGGCGCGCGCTGGGCACGGGAGAAATTGAGCGAGGACTGCCACTGCTCGCTCATCTGCCAGACGCCGCCGGCACTCACCGACCAGGCGGTGAACGTGCGCTCGTCGATGTCATGATGGTCGTCGTCATAGCCGTGATCATGATCATGGTCGTGATCGTGCATCAGGGCATGGCCATGGCTGTGATCGTGGTCATGGTCGTCGTCGTGGTGGTCACGAAGGGCAACACGGGTGCGTTCCACCCGGCCGCCGAAACTCAGCGTCAGATCGCCGAAGCGCCGCTCTTCCAGGCCAAACAGACCGATCGAGCGCGTTTCGCCGTCGGGCACGAAAGCCTCGGCGCCTTCGGCCTCGAACTTTTCGTTCTCGAACTGCAGACCGAGCGCACCACGCCAGCCGGCGATCGGCTCGTGCTCGAGTTCCATGCGGGTCTGGAAGGTCTCGACGTGGAACTCGGTGAAATGATCATGATCGTGGTCGTGACCATGGCCATGGTCGTGGTCCATGGCGTGGCCGTGATCGTGGTCGGAGTCGTGACCGTGCGACTCGACCGGCAGTTCGATATGTTCGTAATCGTTGTAACTCATGCGCAACCGGCCCCGGGAAAATCCGGGCAGGGGATTGTCGAGCCCGCCCTTGAGATCCCAGCGGCGTTGCTTCATGTCGACGAACACGAATTCGTCTTCCTCATGATCATTGTCGTGATCGTGGTCATGATCATGCAGCAGGTAGCTGCGCGAAAGCGCATGCTGTGCATGATCGTGTCCGTGGTCGTCATGGTCGTCGCCATGCTCATGCGGCGCGGGAATACCGTACTCGGTGTCGAAAGCGCGGAACGAGGCGCCGATGAAACCGCGCTCGCCGATCCAGCTCAGGCCGATCGTGCCCGACTGCGATTCCACGAAGCTGTTTTCCAGCCGGTCACTGCCATGACCGTCATCATGGTCGTGACCGTGATCGTGATCGTGGTCATCCTCCATACGGGCCGGGCCGGGAATCTTGTAATCGTCGGCGTCACGCCAGCTGCCGTCGACATGCCAGGCAAAGTTGCCGGCGCCCCCGGTCAGGCCGAACACGCCGGAACGCTCGTCGGCCACGGTATCGCCGCGCAGCTCGTAGCGGCCAGTGATCGCACGCTCCGGGACCCGTTCGGGGATGCGGTTGTCGATGATATTGACGACCCCGCCGACGGCGCCGGAGCCGTAGAGCAGCGTCGCCGGGCCACGCAGGATTTCGATGCGGTCGACCAGCAGCGGGTCGACGGTCACGGCATGGTCATCCGACGCCACGGAAGTGTCGGCGGTGTACAAGCCGTCTTCAAGCACGCGCACGCGGGGACCGCCGAGGCCGCGGATTACGGGACGGCCGGCGCCGGCGCCGTAGGCAGTGGAGTGCACGCCGGGCTCCCTGGCCAGGGTCTCGCCGAGCGTCACGCCGCGGCGGTCATCGAGCTTCTCGCCGGTCAGCACATCGACCGGCTGGGCCGACTCCAGCTTGGTGCGATCGAGCGGCAGTGCCCGAACGACAATGGTTTCGACCTCGGTGTGATGTGCTTCGGGATCGTCCTGGGCATCGCCCGCATGGACGACAACGGGGCTGGCCAACGCCAGCGAGATCGCCGTGTAAAGGACCTTCTTTCGCATGGAAACGGACTCCAGATCTGAAAACGGGGCTAGAAAAGTAATGTTATATAATAACACCCTGGTGCAGGGGGTATGCAAGTACCGGCCGGCCTGCGATCAATTGATGGGCTCGGCGGCAATGACGTAGTCACTGCCGTGCGGCAGGCCGTTTTCTCGCTGCAATACGTCATGCGCGTGCTCGCGAAGGCGCTCGACTTCCGCACGCATCGAGGCGGCAAGCGGCTCGGAAGGGAATCGCGGCAGCCGGCGCAGGCACATGTCGAGCTGGCCGTCGACGAAACGCTCGCGATAGCGAATCGGAAACTGCCTGACGTCGATCAGGCGAAAGCCCGCCTGTTGAAGGTGACGGATCACCCAATCGGCAGGAAACTCGCGGTAGGGCCGGTCGCCTGCCAGCAGCAGGCAGGCGTCACGCAGGCGGCCGATCTCGACGATGACCTTGCCGGCCTCGGTCTCGGCGTCGAAGGGCACGTAGGGCTCGAGGCCGATGAGGTAAAGTCGGCCGGCCACATGAGGCCGCAGGCGGTGAAACACCCGATCCTGCCAGTAGGGTGAAAAGCCCTCGATGGCGCCGACCAGGTAGTCGACCAGCACGGTATCGAAGGCTTCACCGGCCAGCAGGCCTTCGTCCGCCCAGTTGCCCAGCAGGATGCGATCCTGTCGACGCATGTCGATACGGCCGGCAGTACGGATATCGCGAACCATGCCCGGTGCGGCAGTGATCGCCGTCCAGGCGTCGGTCGTCAGCGTACTGATCCACTGCAGCGACTTCACACCTGTGCCGGCGTCAAGAAAACGCCCCCAGGGTTGGTCACCCTGCAGTGTCTCGATATATCGGAACAGGCTGGATACCACGGGTTTGGTCATGACAACGCAATGATTAAAGTCGCTGAGGCAACGAGCCGAATCGCTCGGGCCGTGCCCGGATCGCTGGTCAACAAAGAACGTTATATCGTACCAAAGCGTCCAGGTCGTTTGTAAGTGAAATCAGCAGCGAGACGGGGGAGAAAGACAGGGCAGGCCATCGTGCCGGCCAATCCAGGGACAGCCGGGGCGGCATTGAGTACCGCTTTGAACAACCGGCCCCGGTGATGCCGGGGCCGGATGTGCTTGCTCTACATCAACAGCCAGATCAGGCGGTAGGCGAAGTAGAACGCCAGTGTGAACACCACGGCCACCTTCAGCCGCTGCGGCGCGACGAACAGGTAGCTCGTCAGGAACACGCCGATGTAGATGAAAAACAGCCCCGAACCCCGGAACCACGAGTGCATGGTGATGCCGAGCAGGTTGAGGGGGATGGCGATGGCCACCAGCACCGCCGGCAAGGCCATAGCCGTGCCGAACTTTTCGATGTAGAAGTCCAGTGTGTCATTCCGCCCCTGGCGCTTCGCATACCACTGAAACGCGAACAGCACGATGGCGATCGGGATGGCGAACGACACCCCGAATTTGATGCCGTTGACCAGCCAGGAGAATCGCACGCCGCTGGTCGTGGTCAGGGCGATACGCTGCACGAACGACGACAACGCGATCAGCACCACCAGCGCGGTCATGTTGATCAACCCGAAGAGCTTGAGTCCGCGGGCGGTGTCGTCGAGCAGTTCATCGGGCCGCTGGTAAAGGGCTGCCAGGTACTGCGGATAACTCATCGGGCCGACGCCATCACCTGCCCCGGCTGCGTCGGTGGGACGATCGTCGTGATCCTTGCCGGATCCGGGCTGCTCCGCCCCCGGTTCGTCGGGCCTGTGTTCCTCGCTCATTGAAGGCTCCCTGGATATTTGTGTGACTGGCGAATCCAGCCATTGCCTTCCTATACGGTAAATCGTTGCCGAAAACGCCATCAACGAACCGCCGTGGCACCCTCCCTCCGGGCGACGATTGAGGAAGCCGGGGTAGAATGCTGGCGTGACCGGGATCTGACTGGCACCTTTTGCGCCGCCAGCCCGTTAACGGGTAAGACATCAGACAAAAGTCGAATCACACGCGAAACCACGTCGGCCATTCGGCCGGCAATGACGGAGGAATACTTCATGCGCTTGACTGCAATCACCGCCGCCGCCCTGATCGTGCTGGGCACCTCGGCCATGGCCGAAACCCCCAACCTGGAACCGGGCATGTGGGAATACCACAACAAGATGACCTTCCAGTCGGACTTCCCCATCCCCGACCAGGAACACACCAACCAGGAATGCGTGACGCTCGAGGATATCGAGCGCGGCGACGCCTTCCTGGAAGACGTCGAGGAATGCGACATCACCCGGCAGGACATCCGCAGCGACGGCATGGACTACTCGATGGTGTGTCGCGGCCCCGACGGCACCGAGATGACCATGGACGCCACCATGCATTTCCACGGTGACAGTGCCAGCGGCACCATCACCGGCCAGATGGAAACTCCCATGGGCCCGATGGAGATGACCATCGAGATGACGGGTGAACGCATCGGCGATTGCTGATCGGCTCGTCGATCCGGCTTGTCGCCCACCGGCAAGCCGTCGAAGTCCAAGATCGGGCAGCCTCATGGCTGCCCGTTTTTCTTCAGCCCAGCCTAGCCCGAATAATCCGGGTTCAGGGCATCTGAGTGGCCAGGGCGCCGGCATGGACGCCGGGATTGAAATAGCGGGTCGTGATGCCGCTGGCCTCGAAGCGGGCCGGATCGACCGGCTCAAGCTCCCCGCCCTTTCTGGCCTGGGTGGCCGACCACCAACCCGAGGGATAGCACGGCTGCGGAAAGCCGAGCGTGCGAATGGTCTCGAAGCCGGCCTTCTGCATGTTGGCGCGAATACCGGCGATCAGCTTCTGGTGGATCAGCGGCGACTCGCTTTGCTGCACCATGATCCCGCCATCGGACAGGGCAGCGAAGCAGTCGGCGACGAAGTCCGGGCCGAACAGCCCTTCGGCCGGACCGATCGGGTCGGTGGAATCGACGATGATGACATCGACACTACCCGGCGCGAGCTGCCTGACGTAGGCCAGGCCATCGTCGAAGACCAGCTCGGCACGGGCATCGTCATTGCGCTCGCACAGCTCCGGAAAGAACTTCTCCGACAGCCGCGTGACCTGCTCGTCGATCTCGACCTGGGTGCAGTGCTGCACTTGCGCGTGGGCCAGCACCTCGCGCAGGGTGCCGCAATCGCCACCACCGACGATCACCACGCGCCCGGGCGAGCCATGGCTGAACAGCGCCGGATGAGTCAGCATCTCGTGGTAGAGAAAATTGTCGCGGCTGGTGAGCATGACGAAGCCATCGATCACCATCAGGTGGCCCCAGTGGCCGGTCTGGTAGACATCGATGGTCTGGTAGTCGGTCACCTCGTGGGCCAGGTGCTTTTCCACGGTCCAGGACACGGCAACGCCGGCTTCCATGCACGGCTCGGTAAACCACTTGTGACTGCTCGGCAACATGGCAACGCCATTCGGGTAATGAGTGAATGCGGCCGATGTTAGCAGGAAAGCAGCACCCTGCCCCGGCCCGGTTACAATCCGGGGCTGACCAAAGCCAGCCGGGAGCGGATGCATGACCACCAGAGGGAAACAGACCGCCGAACAGGCTCGCCGCCGCTACGCCATCGATCGCTGGTCCGAAGGATTGTTCGATGTCGACGACCACGGCCGGCTCCTGGTCTGCCCCCATGCCGACCGGCAAGCGGCACTGGCCGAGATCGTCGAAACCGCACGGCGGCAAGGCCTGCGTCTGCCGTTGCTGCTGCGTTTTCCCCAGATCCTGGAAACCCGTGCCCGCCAGTTGATGCAGGCATTCGACGCCGCCATTGATGACCACGGCTACAAGGGCCGCTACACCCCGGTCTACCCCATCAAGGTCAACCAGCAGTCCAGCGTGGTTCGAACGCTGGCAGCCGTGGAGCGCATGGGCCTGGAGGTCGGCTCCAAACCCGAACTCATTACCGCGCTGGCTGTCAGCCGTCCCGGCACCA
>SKSJ01000138.1 GCA_007123055.1 Wenzhouxiangella sp.
CAGACGTCGATCTCGCCGTTCACTCCGGGGTGCAGGTACTGGTACTCGCGTCCCCAGGGGTCGGTCGGGAGGCGATCGAGGTAACCGCCGGGCCGCCAGTTGGGCGCCTCGGGCTGGCCGGAGGGCTGGCGCACCAGCGCTTCCAGCCCCTGCTCGGTGGAGGGGTAGGTGTGATTGTCCAGCCGGTACATGTTCAGCGCCGTCACCAGCGCCTGTACGTCCTGCTTGGCGCGCGTGACCATGGCCCGATCAGGCTCGTCCATGACACGCGGCACCACCACGGCGGCCAGGATCCCGATGATGACCACCACCACCAGGATCTCGATCAGCGAGAAACCGCGCACGCGGCTGTCGGGAAAACGTGTCATTGCTCGTACCTTTGACTACACTGGGTTGTTCAAACCTTCATCATACGCCGAACCCGAATTCGCATGTATATCCAGAAAACAGGTTTGCGGTCGTGACGCGTCCGGTTCGCCTTCATACCCGGCAACCCCTGGCCAGCGGCAGCGCCGTGCACCTGGAACAGCAACCGGCGCGACACCTGGTCAAGGTGCTCAGGCGCCGCAAGGGCGACCCGGTTGTGCTGTTCAACGGCGATGGCCACGAATACATCGGCAACATCGCCGAGTGCACACCACCGGACCGCTGCAGCGTCGAAATCATCGCCGCCGAAACACCGGCGGTCGAATCACCGCTGGCCATCACCCTGGTACAGGCCGTCGGTCGCGGCGAGCGCATGGACTGGGCCATCCAGAAAGCCAGCGAACTGGGCGTAACCGCCATCGTCCCGGTGTTCACCGAACGCACCGAGGTGAAGCTCGACGGCAAACGGGCCGAAAAACGGCTCGCTCACTGGCACGGCGTGGCCATCGCCGCCTGCGAGCAGTGCGGGCGGGTGCGCGTTCCGCAAATCGGCGCTCCGATTGCATTGACCGCACTGGTGCCGGAAGTATCCCCGCGCTTCTACCTTGACCCGACCGCCGCCCGTTCCGTGCCGACCATCGACTCTCCCGGGCGGCAGCAGGCCATGCTGGCGATCGGGCCGGAAGGCGGTTTTGCCGAACACGAAATCGAATGGCTCAAACGCCAGGACTTCGAGGGACTGCGCCTCGGTCCCCGGGTGCTGCGTACCGAGACAGCCGGCCCGGCCGCTATCGCCATCCTGCAGGCATTATTCGGGGACCTGCGATGAACTACGCCACCCGACGACGCCTGGCACGCGGTCGGAGGTGGCTGGTCGACCACGACAACCGCACCACATTCACCATCCTCTACATCACCCTGGCGCTGGTGTTGTCGATGGCCATTTCCATGTTCTGGCTGGTCGTCGTAGTCGCCGCGCACGGCATCATCGAGTACTGGTCGCTGGGCCGCAATGGCATTCAGGATCGCCGATTCGGGCGCACCCTGTGGCACGTCAAGCTCGATATCGCCCTGGTGCTGGCGGCGCTATGGCTCGGGTTGTACATCGACCTGCTGTTCGGCATCGCCGGACTGAGCGCGGCCGCGCGCACCGGGGCGCAGGCCACGGCCCGCTTCGTTGCCTGGCAACGTGCCATTCGCGGTGCACTACTGACTGCCGATGAAGCGGCCCTGGCCGCCAAGGCGGCGCTGGGCGGCAAAGGCCATGGCAACAACGACCGGACCGTGCCGAAACATCAACCACCCCCAAGGCCGTGGCGCCAGCGTTGGGGCATCGGTGACTGGTTGACCATGAGTTCGATCGTCGTACTGCTGGCGATGATCCTGTCTGCTCCGCTGGTCACCGATCACAGTGTAGCCGAGGCACTGGCCATCCTGGCCGAGGACCTGCACCCCTGGCCGCACTGAGGTTCTAGGTTCGAGGTGCTAGGTGCTAGGTTCGAGGTTTCAGGTGTCGGGGGTGGTGGACATGACCTGGCCTGGGCGTATCATTTAACATCGCTGCTGACTCAAAACACCTCGGAATCATCCATGTCCAGAAACCAATTCACATCGCTCCTCCTGCTGATTGCCGTCCCGCTGGCCGCAACCGCCGAGCTGCAACCGATCGAGTACAACGCCGGCGAACTGGTCGAACAGGCCGTGATCGGCGAGATCTCTCAGCCGGCCATGCGCCAGTCCATCTATCGGGTCAAGGCCGACGGCTCGGTGGCGATGGTGCCCGGCACCGGCTCGATCACCTACAACTTCCGCACCGGCGACTCGGCGGTGCACATGGCCGGCAACCACGTCGAACCGGCCGTGAGCATCTACAACCTTGATTCGGAAGGTTCGCGCACCGGCAACGACAACCGCGCGCTCAATGCCCTGTCGATGATCGGCAACCGGGTGCGTATCGTTTCGGGCGAGGCCACCGGCGAGACCGGCTGGGTCATCGGCAAGCATGGCGGAGTCGAGCATGTCATGGTCGATTTCGCCCCGGAAGTCTACGATCAGCTCGTCATCGGCGATCGCATGCAGGTGCGTTCGGTCGGCGGCGGCATGCGCCTGACCAATATCGAGGATGTGCGGGTCTTCAATGCCAGCCCGGACCTGATCGATGCACTCAACGCCAATGGAGCCGGCATCACCGCCGAAGGCCGTCTGCGCGTGCCGGTCACGCACATCATTCCGGCCAAGATCATGGGCTCGGGCCTGGGTCGCGATCACGTCTACACCGGCGACTACGACATCCAGATGTTCGACGAGGGCGTCAACGAACGCCACAACCTCGACAGCCTGCGCTTCGGCGACATCGTCGCCATCACCGATGCCGATCACTCCCATGGTCGTACCTGGCTTAGCGGAGCGATCTCGGTCGGCGTCATCGTCCACGGCAAGACCATGACCGCCGGCCACGGCCCGGGTGTCACCACTCTGTTCACCTCGCCCTCCGGCAATATCGAGCTGGTCGAAGATGCCGAGTCCAATCTCAAATCGCTGCTTGGTATCCCGTAAACGATTCAATGAACGAATCCGCCACCAACCGTTGGATCCAGCTCACCATCCGGGTTGCGGCCGAATCGACCGAAGCGGCCGAAGAGGCACTGTTCGCCGCGAGCGCGGCCTCGGTCACCCTGCTCGACGCCGCCGATCATCCGGTGCACGAGCCAGATCCCGGTGAAACCCCGCTATGGCCGCAAGTGCTGGTACGCGGCCTGTTCGGCCCGGATCTCGACCGTGCCGCCATCAGCGAGCGGTTGCGTGCCGCCGGACTCGTGCATTCGGCCGACGCGGTGGACTTCGAGAACCTGGCCGACCAGGACTGGGAGCGGGCCTGGATGGATCGCTTCGGCCCGATGCGCTTCGGCCGCGATCTGTGGATCTGCCCCTCGCACCTGGAACCCGATCCGGAGTGGTCCATCGTCATTCGGCTCGATCCCGG
>SKSJ01000204.1 GCA_007123055.1 Wenzhouxiangella sp.
ACCTGCCCGACGTGCACCAGCGTCTGGTGCTCTACAAGCGCATCACCCAGGCCGACAGCGACAAGAAACTGCATGATCTGCAGATCGAAATGATCGACCGCTTCGGCCTGCTGCCACCGGAGGTGAAGAACCTGTTTGCCACCGCGGAGCTGCGTCTCAGGGCCAAGAAGCTGGGCATGAAACGCCTGGAAGTCGGTCCGGCCGGCGGGCGCGTCGAGTTCCAGGCCAAACCCGACATTGACATGGGCGAGCTGTTGAAAATGATCCAGAAGGAATCCCACACCTTCGAGCTGCCCGACAACGACAAGCTGCGAGTCAAGGGCGAGTTCGAATCGGCCGAGGACCGTTTCCACATGGCCGAAGAACTGCTGGAGCGCCTGGCGCCGAAGGAGCGTGCGGCGGCTTAGGCCGTCATCCCTGGAGCATGATTCAATCGCTTGTCTTGACCAGGATCGTGGTCACGGCCCCGTCCCCCAGATCGGCGGGTATCGGAGCCGTCGCCTGAACGAAGACCCGGGGGATGGCATCGCTGATCCAGATGGTCTGCTCGTCATCGAATTCATCGGCGGCACTCACATGGACCGGCCAGGCACTGAACCGGCCGGCAGGCACTTCGACGGTCTCCTCGTCGCCTACGCTTGCCCGGAATCGACGTACGCGGCTGTCGACATCGATTTCGACTATGCGCAATTCGAATTCCAGTCCGCTGGCCAGCGGCATGGCGGTCAGTAACGTCTCGAGCCCGGCTTCACCGGCATAGGCCGGATAATTTAGCGACAGATCGACCGGCGCGGTCTGGCCGGCGGCCCGGATGTAGCCGGTGACCTGGTCCGGGCGGTAGTCGATCTTCATCTGTCCATCGTCCTGGCGAACCACGCGTTCAATAGGCATCAGTGTTGCGAAATCCAGCTCCAGTTGATCCTCGGTCGTTCCCATGTCGGTCTCGGTGACCGTCCTGATCTGCAGCGTCCGTGGTGAGGCCGAATTTTCAACGCCGATGTGGCGAACCGAATCGATATCCAGACGGGTATCACCAACTTGCAGGATGGTGCGATATTCAAATTGCCCTGTGGCCACTTCGGAGCTGTCGAGCTGTGGAAGTTCGGCATGGCCGGCCTTGCTCAGCAACAGCCCCAGCATGATCACCGGCATACTGACTCTCATTGTCATTTTGTCCCTGATACCTGTCATGGTTCTACAAGCCCCGGTCTTGAAGGACCGGCGGATTCAAAGCATCTTGCCCGGATTCAACACGCCATCCGGATCAAACGCGCTCTTGATCGCGCGGATCAATTCGATCTCGGATTTCGAACGGCTGTAGTGAAGATCGTCGCGCTTGAGCAGGCCGACGCCGTGTTCGGCAGAGACGCTGCCTTCGAACTTTCTGACAAGTTCGAATACATCCGGGCTGAGCCCGCGTCCCGCGGCGTGGAAGTCTTCCACCGACCAATGCTCTGGTTTCAGCACGTTCATGTGCAGATTACCATCGCCGATGTGACCGAACCAGATGACTTCGAAATCCGGGTAGTGTCGGCCGACCAGTTCATCCAGAGCGGACAGGAACCCGGGTACGCGTGAGACGCGCACCGAGAGGTCATTCTTGTACGGTGTGCGTTCACTGATTGCCTCGCTGATCGCCTCGCGCCAGCGCCACAGTTCCGCGGCCTGGGAGCCCGACTGGCTGATCGTGCCGTCGGCAACCTTCCCGGAGTCCAGGAGGCTCTCGAACACCGCCAGCGCGTCATCCTGCCTGGTTTGCCCGGGATCATCGAATTCCACGACGGCATAAAACGGACAACCATCGTCCAGCGGGAAGCTTTCGCCGGCCTGCGCGGCCACGAAGTCGATCGAGCGCCGGTCGAAGAACTCGAAGGCCGATAGGGCCAGGCCGGCGCGCAACTCGGCAAAAGCGGGCATGAGGGCTTCCAGCCCGGTGAACCCCAGCAACAGCACAGACTGTTCCGGCGGGCGCGGGATCAGGCCAACGGTGGCCGCGGTAACAATCCCCAGTACACCCTCCGACCCGATCATCAGCTGGCGCAAATCCAGTCCGGTATTGTTCTTGACCAGACCGCGATTGAGTTCCAGCACTTCGCCGGCACCGGTTACCACCGTGACACCACGGACCCAGTCACGCGTCATGCCGTATCGGAGCACCCGAATGCCGCCGGCATTGGTGGCAATCGAACCGCCGAGCTGGCTGGAGTCGGCCGCCGCCCAGTCGACCGGGTAATACAGTCCACGATCGGCAGCCAGGCGTTGCAATTCACCGACCGGCATGCCTGCCTCGGCAGTAAGGCTCGGCTCGACGGGATCGATCTCGATCAAGGCGCGCATCTTCTCAAGCGTCACGACGACCTCGCCCTCGGTCGCAACGGCCCCTCCAGACAAGCCGGTACGCCCGCCGCTTGGCACCAGCCGACGTCCGGTCTGCCGCGCCCAATGCACCAGCTCGACCACTTCGGCCGTGCTTTTCGGGAAGGCGATGGCCTCCGGCCGCGGCGCCCAGAACCGGGTCCAGTCGCGCCCGTAATGGGCCAGACTCTCCGCGTCAGTCAGCAGTTCGATGTGATCGATGGCGGCCATGCTCGCATTATGGCTTGATTGATCCGCGGTTTGTGACCAAACTTGCAGTCTCCCCACGTCCCAGAGGTCCACGCTCCGAGCATGAGCGACAAGCCCCACTCACTGTCCAAGGACAAGATCAATTTCCTGCTGCTGGAGGGCATTCACGAACGCGCCGTGGACAGCATCCGGCGTGCCGGATACAGTAACCTGCGTATCGAATCCACTGCCCTGCCCCCAAAAGAGCTGAAACAGGCCCTGGCCGGCGTGCATTTTCTCGGCATCCGCTCCCGCAGCCAGATCGATGCCACCGTGCTCGAACAGGCCAACCGCCTCACCGGCATCGGTTGCTTCTGCATCGGCACCGACCAGGTTGAACTCTCAGCGGCGCGCCAGCGTGGCATCCCGGTGTTCAACGCGCCTTATGCCAACACCCGTTCGGTGGCCGAGCTGGTGCTGGCCGAGATCATCATGCTGATGCGCGGCATCCCGGCCAAGAACGCTGCCGCCCATCGCGGCCAATGGCTAAAGTCGGCGAAGGGCTCCCACGAGGTGCGCGGCAAGACGCTGGGTATCGTCGGTTTCGGTCATATCGGTTCGCAGCTCGGGATCCTGGCCGAGGGTCTGGGCATGAACGTCATCTTCCACGATATCGTCGACAAGCTCACCCTGGGCAATGCCACCCCTGCCGGCAGCCTGATGGAATTGATGCACGCCGCCGATGTCGTCAGCCTGCACGTCCCCGACACCGAACTGACCCGCGGCATGATGGGCCATGCACAACTGGCGGCCATGAAACCCGGCAGCCACCTGATCAACGCCTCGCGCGGCAAGGTGGTCGACATTCCCTCGCTCGTCGATGCCCTGAAGTCGGGACACCTCGGTGGCGCGGCCATCGACGTGTTCCCGGTCGAGCCTTCCGGTGGCGACGAGGAGTTTGTCAGTGAACTGCGCGGACTGGATAATGTTTTGCTGACCCCTCATATCGGCGGCTCGACACGCGAGGCGCAGGAGAACATCGCCCTGGATGTCGCCACCAAGCTGGTGCGCTACTCCGACAACGGTTCGACCATGGGCGCGGTCAACTTCCCGGAGGTCAGCCTGCCCGACCACGCGACCGCACGGCGCATCCTGCATATTCATCGAAACGAGCCAGGCGTGCTGCAAGCCATCAACACGGTGTTTTCCGAGGCCGGCGTCAATATCGCCGCACAATACCTGCAGACCACGCCCGATGTCGGCTACGTCGTCATGGACGTGGAAACCGACGATGCCACCACGCTGGTGCGCGGCCTGGAAAAGATCCCGGCGACCATCCGGACCCGCTTCCTGCTCTGACAACCGAAGGCCATCGAGAGGACACACCATGCAAATCGAGCTCAACGAACGCCAGAAGCGCTTCGAAGCAACCATCGAAGGTCAACTGTGCATCCTCGAGTACAAACTCCAAGGCAACGTCATCCACATGAACCATGTCCGCGTCCCGAAGGAAGTCGGCGGCCGCGGCATCGCCGGCCACCTGACTCGCCACGCCCTGGACCATGCCCGCGCCCAAGGCTGGAAAGTCGTGCCCAACTGCCCCTACGTAAAAACCTGGATCGACCGCCACCGAGAATATGCAGAACTTGTGGCGTGACACTTGCGTTGGAGTGGTAAAAGACTGAACGCGATGTCCACGAAGCAGGGCGCGAAGTTCACGAAGAAAAATCCATATTTTCCTTCCTTCGTGTCCTTCGTGCCCTGCTTCGTGTTAATTCTTCCAGTCCCGATCAAATGAGATGCCTCTGCGCGTAAGCCTCGCGCCAGTACGCCCCTTCCTTGTGAGCGACCTCGGTATCGAAGTAGTGGCGGAACCGGCGCCGATCCTCGGGCTGGTCCTTCAGTGCCGAGCCGATGATGAAGTGAATCAGGTTGTCGATGCGCAGCTCGCCGTCGCTGTAGTACCAGGCATGAATACAAAGCGCATGGGCCACGCTGACCGCTTCGGCCGTCGACATGGTGGCGCCTGCCAGCCTGTCGGTGGAACGACCACTCAGCGACTGTCCGTTACGCAGCTCGTGAAATATGGTGACCAACACTTCGATGACGTTTTCATCCAGGTCCACCTTGATCCCCGAACTCGAATTGAGACGGCCGACCTCGCGCATGACCACCGCCATCTCATCGTCAACCCGCCGGATGGGCGGGATGATCTCGAAATTCATGCGCCGTTTCAGTGCCGCGCTCATGCGGTTCACACCTTCGTCAATGCTGTTGGAAGTCGCGATGACGTTGAAGCCGGCGCGTGAATACAGCACGCCTTCCTCCCCACTGAATTCCGGGATGGTGATCATGCGATCCGACAGAATCGACAGCAACGCATCCTGCAATGGTTGCGGACAGCGCGCCACTTCTTCGAAACGGACGATCTTGCCGTCACGCATGCCGCGGTAGATCGGGCTGGGCACCAGCGCTTCCGGGCTCGGTCCCCCCTGCTGAAGCAGGGCCTCGTTCCAGGTGTAAAGCAACTGGTCGACCTGGCTGACCGCCCCACCCTGGATGGTCAGTGAGGAATCGCCGGATATGGCCGCCGCCAGCAGCTCGGACAGCCAGGACTTGGCCGTGCCCGGCTCGCCGACCAGCAGGCAGCCGCGGTCGGTACACAAGGCGATGACGATTCGGGTGACCACGCCGGGGTCGACCACGATCTTCGGCGAAATCCCGATGTCCTCGTCACCGAGCACGAATTTTTCCACCGCGATCGGCGACATCGCCCAGCCCGGAGGCACCGGGTGGCTGTCCCACTTCCTGAGCCTGGCAATCTCTTCGGCATGGGCTCGCTCGGCAGGCAAACGCTGCAGTGTCGGTTCATCCGAAGCCGCTGACTGCTTCCTCGTTGTCTTCTTCTTTCTCGGGCTCACGTGCTCCTCCGTCCACCGCGTATCTCCGGCGCCATGCGTTCCTGCGGCAGGATACGCGGTAGCTCGCTCAATGGAATGACGCCATTGATCACGTGATCCAGCGCGCTGTCTCGCATGGTGATGAGACCGGAGTCGAGCGCACGCCAGCGCAGCTCACCGGCTGGCGGCTGCAGGGAAATGACTCGACGGATGTCGTCGTTGACTTGCATGTACTCGACCACCGCTATCCTGCCCCGCGTGCCCCGGCCGGCGCATTGCTTGCAGCCGGCACCTTCAAAGCAGCGAAAGCCAGCCGGCACCTGGTCGGGAAACAGTTCGCGCAGGATAGCCGGGTCGGCCTCGGCCGGTTGCCGGCAGTTTTCGCATATGCGCTTGGCCAGGCGCTGGGCGATCACGGCCAGCAACTCGCCGGCGATCGAGTTGGCCATCACATCGAGGTCATACAGCCGCTGCAGGGCATCAACGGCATCGTTACTGTGCAGTGTCGACAGCACCAGGTGGCCGGTCTGCGAGGCTCGCATGGCCTCGAGCGCGGTCTCGGCATCACGAATCTCGCCAACCAGGATGACGTCCGGGTCTTGGCGCACGAACGACCGCATCGCGTCGGCAAATCCGAAGCCGATCTCCGGACGTGCCCGGGTCTGCTGGATGTTGTCGATGGAATACTCGATCGGGTCTTCGACCGTGATGACCTTGCGTCGGCCGTCATCGGCCAGTTCCTGGAGGGCAGCGTACAACGTGGTCGACTTGCCCGACCCGGTGGGGCCAACCACCAGCACCAGCCCGGCCGGGTTATCGAGCAATCGCTGGTAGAACTGGGCCACTTGATTGGACATGCCCAACTCCTTCAAGCCCAGCACACGACCGGTCTGGGATAACAGGCGGATGACGGCATGCTCGCCGTGCAGCGAGGGCTGAATCTGCACGCGCAGGTCATAATTGGTCGATCCAACCTTCATGTGCGACCGACCGCCCTGCGGCAAGCGCCGCTCGGCGATGTTGATCTCGGCGCGCACCTTGATGACGTTGATGAGACCGGCATGGTCTCGTGGCGTCAGGTGGTAATGGGTCAGGTCACGCATCTCGCCGTCGGCTCTAATGCGGATACGGATGCGCTCGTGGTAGCGCTCCACGTGGATATCGGAGGCATTGGCACTGACCGCATCGAGCAGGATGGCTTCGTAGATTGAAACGAGGTAATGGCTGAGTTCACGCGTGGAAGCATCGAGCAGATCCTCGCTGGCTGCCGGATCCTCTCGTGTTTCGTTCCAGCTCAGCAACTCGCTGCCGCGACTGGTCAGATCGATGGCCGACCAGATGCGCCTGAAGTCGGTGGGCGTGACCAGTACTTTCGTCACCGCTTCGTAGTCATGCATGCGCAGCACATCGTCGGTCTGCACATCCGGGTTGTCGGTGGCGGCAACCAGCGTGCCGCCGTCTGCGTAAATGGGCAGCAAACGCTGGTTGTCTAGGAAGGTCTTGGAGAAACGGCGAAAAAGACGCTGGTCAAGTCGCTTGAGCAACTCGTCGGCCTCGCCGAGCTGCAGGCCGTGCTGGCGCGCCAGCGAACGGTAAAGTTCGGCGTCCTCGATTCTCAGGTTCTTCCGCGCCACGGTCAGTACCGGCTTGCCTTGCCGAAGGGCCTCGGCCCGCGCCAGGGAGAGGCTGCCCTCGTCGATGTAGCCGAGGTCGATCAGCACTTCGCCACTGTCACGGGTAAAGCTCACCGGCCCCAGTTCGGTTCGCTCGACCCTCTCCTTGCCCGGCTGCAGGCGTACCAGGTTGGGGGTGAGGGTGTCGCCCCCTTCCAGGCAGATCAGGCTCCCGTCCGGAGACAGTTGCCTGATGAGATTGTCCCGCTCGTCCATGAAACAAGTGCAGAAGATCAGGTCGAAAGGGGCACGATCAGGTGCGCCCAGTTCCCCGTCGCCCAGGATGAGTTCGACGTTGCGGATACCGGCCCGCTCGAAATTCTGTCGGGCGATGTCGGCCAGTGCATTGGTTCGTTCGATGACCACGACCCGTTGGGCCAGGCGAGCGAACACCGCTGCCATGTAGCCGGCACCGGCACCGATCTGCAGAACCCGGCTGTCTGGATGGATCTCCGGCAATCGCTCCAGGATCTGCCGAACCGCCGAACGGGTGGGAATACTTCGGCCGGAGATGATGTCGCGCAGATCCGGCGAGGCGATGAAAAAGGATCGCGAAAGTCCCTGCAAGGCTTCCTCGGCCCGATGATTGTTTTTCCCCATACCGGTGTAATCGTTCCCCTGTCGGATAGTCATGCGTCACGGCGTTCGAACAAGACCCCGCTTAAGCGCTTGTGCTTACAATATCAGACATTCTTGAAACGAATCATGTGCAATACTGCATCACAGTCCAACAACGGGAGCGCCTGTAATGACACGTCAAACCTGGATTCCCACCCTGATATTCGCTCTTGCTTCCAGCGTCCATGCCTGGGCCGAGCGCCCGGCCGACGCTGTCGCCAGTTTGATCAACAATGGTGGTGAGGAAATCGGCAAGGTGGAGTTGTTCGCTGCCCCGGCGGGTACATTGCTGCGACTCGACGTCCGGGACCTGCCGCCGGGCCCGAAAGCCATCCACATCCATGCCCGCGGTACTTGTGACGACCATGACCACGGTTTCACCGATTCCGGCGGTCATATCAATCCCGAAGGCAAAGAACATGGACTACTCAACCCGGAAGGACCAGGGGCCGGCGACCTGCCCAACTTCCGTGTCGGCGAGTTCGGCCATGCCTGGGCCGAGTTCTTCACCGGCCTGGCCAGTCTCGACGGCAGCGTCGGCGCCCGCATTCTCGACGAAGACGGTGCAGCCATCGTCATCCACGAGAATCCCGACGACCACATGAGCCAGCCCATCGGCGGTGCCGGAGCTCGCATTGCCTGCGGCGTCATCGAGGCGAAAGACTGACCGCGAACTGCGGCCCAGGGCACGCGCGCGCCGGCCTGTTTTGAACCCGGGACCGGCCGACGCGGTCTCAACGTCGGCATATCATGGAAGATGATAAACTGAACCCGTGACTGGAATCGGCACAACATTGCGAGTGGTACTGGCAGCTGCCATCCTGGCGGCCGGCGTGCCCGTGCACGGCTCCATTGACTTCATGGCTGATCTGTCTCCACCAGCCCCGGCGATGGCCATCTCGCACCACGAGCGGAACGAAAGCAGCGCTCTGGAAGGTGGATGCCCTCACTCGGCCGTCTCCAGCGACAAGCAGACCGACCCGCCCTGCTCCAGCACTTGTCCCGAAGTTGCAGGTCACTGTGCGACCGATTGCGGCTGCCATTGTGCCGGACTGTCGCTGGTCATTCCGATGAAGACAGCCAACCCACCGGGAGCGCGCCTCCCCAGCCATCCCGTCAAACTCCTCCCCCTCCTGGGCTCGGCCCCCACCGACCCGCTCCTGCGCCCGCCGCAGGCCTGAACCTCTCCTGCCCGACGGCAGGACTCAAACCGTCGATACAAGTCAAAAAAGGATACTTGTATCCTTATTTTTCAGTATGTTATAGAAAATACTTAAGTGAGGTTCTGCCATGCGGAATCATGCATCCGAGCTGATCCGGGCCACGGTTGTCGCCGGCCTGTTCATGTTTGCCCAGGCGGCGCTGGCCTGGGATGCCGACACCGCCGTCACGCTGGCACTGGAGCAAGACGAAGGATTGAAGGCGCTGGAGCGACGCCAGGCCGGTGTATCGGAACGCGCCGTGTCCGAATCCGCCCTGCCCGACCCGGAAATCATGATCGGCGCCGAGGGCGTACCAGTCACCGATCCATTCGATGCCGACATGATGACCATGTACAAGCTCGGCGTACGTCAGCGCATTCCCGCCGGCGACACGCTCGACCTGAACCGTGAACGGGCATTGCACCAGGCCGACGGCCTGGGCGCGGATATCGCGGCTCGACGCCTGGAGATCGCCCGCCAGACCAGGCTGGCCTGGCTTGACTGGGCCAGTGCCGGAAAGGCACTTTCGGTTGCCCGCGAAACCGCCCGTGCCTTCGAGGAGCTGGAGTCGCTGACCGAGGCGCGCTATCGCGCCGGCACCGGAAGGCTGCGTGATATCGACCAGGCACGGCTGGAGTTGTCCATCCTGCAACGCCGCATCCTGGTCCGGCAAACCCGCCTGGACGAAGCCGCCAGCCGCCTCGCGCGCTGGACCGGTGCCGCGCCGCCCGGCACGCCACAGGGCTGGTTCCAGCCCAGGCAATCTGAACATTCGGCCGACAGACTGCGCTCGGATCTACTGCAGCATCCCATCCTCACGGCCAGCGACCACCGCATCGAAGCCGGAATCACCGACACCCGACTGGCGCGCCAGGCCTACCGACCGTCGTGGATGATCGAGGCCGGCTATGCCCACACCCGGGGCACCAACCCCATGACCATGCAACGTCAGTCGGACAAGCTCTTCGCCATGGTCAGTTTCAGCCTGCCGCTGTTCACCGGCAACCGCCAGGACCGACAACTGGCCGCCGCCCGCGCCGAACTGCAAGCGCTCGGTCACGACCGCGGACTCCAGCTGCAGGAGTTGCGCGGCCAACTCGAACGCCAGCTCAGCCTTCGGGAAAGCCATGCAAGGCAGCTTGACTGGATGGAGTCTCAGGTACTGGCCAATGCCGAAGCCACCGTCGAGTCGACCCAGGCGGCCTACCGTACCGACCGCGCCACCTTTGACGAACTGGTGCGCGCACGTATCGCCCTGCTCGACCAGCAACTCGAGATCATCGATATTCGCCAGGCCCTCGCCGAAGCCGAGATCCGGCTGGCCTGGCTGACCGCGGAGGAATTGCAATGAAACGCCTGACCCTGTGCCTGCTCCTGGCCGTGACACTGCCCTTGGCGGCTGACGCACCCGACGAGCATGAGCATGAGCATGACCACGCTCACCATCAGCATCAACACGAGCACGAAGGCCATGACCGTCATCAAGATGACGACAATGACGTCGAACATGCTCATCACCATGACCATTCTGCACACGACCATGGCGGGGAATCGGTTGTCGATGAGATGGCACCGGCCAACAGTGCCGTGCGTTACACCTGCCCCATGCACCCCCAGATCGTGCGCGACGAGCCGGGGCGCTGCCCGATCTGCGGCATGGCGCTGGTCCAGCGCGACGGACACGACGGCGACGACCTCCAGATCAGCATCGCAACCGGCGTTCAGCAGGCCATGAACGTTCGTACGGCTCGGGTCGAACACGGTCGCCTGTGGCGTCGCATCGATACCGTCGGCCGGCTGCAGATTGACGAATCGACCATTCATCACCTGCATCCACGTGTTGAGGGCTGGATCGACGACCTGGCGGTCAACGCCGTCGGTGATCGCGTCCAGGCCGGTCAGCAGTTGTTCACTCTGTACTCGCCGGAACTGGTCAACGTGCAGGATGAATACCTGCGGGCGGTGCGCTCCGGGCGCGAAGAGATGATCCGGGCGACTCGTCAGCGGCTGGAAGTGCTGGATGTTTCCGATGCGGTCATCGACGAAATCCGGCAAAGTGGCAAACCCCTGCTCTACCTTCCCTGGCACGCCCGTCATGATGGCTACGTGACCATGCTCAACATCCGTCACGGCATGCATGTCACGCCGGGCATGGAGATGATCGCCATGGCCGACCCATCGACGGTGTGGCTGATCGCCGATGTCTTCGCCGGCCAGGTCGAATGGCTCGCTGAAGGCCAGCGTGCCGATGTCGAACTCAAGACCCGGCCGGGCGAGACACTGACCGGACAGATCGATTTCATCTATCCCGAGTTCGACCCGACCACCCGCACCGCGCGGGTGCGGGTGGTGCTCGACAATCACGCCGAAATCCTGCGACCGGGAGACTGGGCGTCGGTGGCCATTTTCGCCGGTCCGCGCGATCACCTGAATTATGTCCCCACCGAGGCGATCATCCGCACCGGCCAGTCCCAGAGAGTGGTCGTGCGCGACGACGAGCGACGCTTCTCCGTGCGCGAGGTGCATGTCGGCATGGAAAGCGGCGAATACACCGAGATTCGTCACGGCCTGGAAGCAGGCGAAGAAGTGGTGGTATCAGGCCAGTTCCTGATCGATTCCGAAGCCAACATCCGCGCCGGCCACGACCGCATGGGAGGCGGACATGATCATTAATCAGGTTCGAGGTTCGAGGTTCGAGGATCCAGGAATTCTCGCCCTCTTCCGTCTCCCGTCTTCCGTCTCACCACGCGCAGCGCAGCGAGCACCCCATGATTGACGCCATCATCCGCTGGTCCATCGTCAATCGCCTGCTGGTGCTGGTACTGGCCGCCTCCGCCGGGGCGGCGGGGCTTTACGCGGTCAACAACACGCCGGTCGATGCCATTCCCGATCTGACCGACACGCAGGTCATCGTGCGTGCCTCCTTCCCCGGCCAGGCACCGCAGGTGGTCGAGGACCAGGTCACCTATCCCTTGACCACCGCCCTGATGGCGGTGCCCGGTGCGCATACCGTGCGCGGATTCTCCATGTTCGGCGACTCGTTCGTCTACGTGCTGTTCGAAGACGGCACCGACCCCTACTGGGCGCGTTCGCGGGTACTGGAGTACCTCAGTCAGGTCGAGGGCCGTCTGCCCGATGCGGTCAGTGCCGAGCTGGGTCCGGATGCCACCGGCGTGGGCTGGGTCTACAAGTACGCCCTGGTCGATCGCAGTGGCAACCACGACCTGTCAGAGCTCCGTGCATTGCAAGACTGGTTTCT
>SKSJ01000103.1 GCA_007123055.1 Wenzhouxiangella sp.
CCGACCCGGAGAAAGCCGCGATCTCCGGTTCCAACCAGGTGTTCTTCGCCATCATCGCCACGACGCTGACCCTGGTGTCCATTTTCGCTTCGGTGATTTTCCTCGGCGGCATCATCGGACGATTCTTCGAGTCTTTCGCCGTTACCGTTACCGTGGGCGTGCTGGCTTCGTCGCTGGTGGCGCTGACACTTACCCCGGTGCTCAGTGCGCGCTTCCTCAGGGTGCGTCGGCGCGGTGAGGAGCGGGGCCGAACCTACCGTGTGCTGGACCGCTTTTTTGCGGGCATGAACCGTGCCTACCGCGACATCCTGGAGTGGAGTCTGGGCCATCGCTGGGGCGTGATCGGGCTGGCCCTGCTGGTTGTGCTCAGCTCGGGTTTCTTCTTCGCCACCATCGATGCGGAGTTCGTGCCCGAGGAAGACGAGGGACGCTTTGTGGTGTTCTTCCGGGCGCCGCTGGGGACGGGCATCGAGGCCACGGATCGATACATGAATCAGATCGAGAGCCTGCTGGGTTCGCGAGAAGAAGTGAGAAGCTACTTCACTGCCATTGGCCTGGGAGCTGCCGGTGAGGTCAACCGAGGCATTGCCTTTTCGCGGATGGTCGAGCGCGACAAGCGCGATATTAGGCAGCAGGACTTTCTCGACGAGCTTCGACAGGAGTTGGCCGGCATCCCCGGTGTGATCGCCTTTGCCGCCCCGCCATCCATTGTCGGTGGCCAGCGCGGTGATCCACTGCAGTTTGCCGTGACCGGGCCGGATCTCGAACAGGTGGCCGACCTGGCCCGTCAGATGCGCGAACGGCTGGAAGGTGTCGAGGGCATGGGCAGTCTTGACCTGGACCTGCAGCTCGACCTGCCGCAGATCGACGTCAAGGTCGACCGGCTCCGTGCCGCCGACCTCGGCATGCGTTCGTCGGAAGTGGCATTTGCCGTCAACATGCTGGTCGGCGGACTGGATATTGCCCGCTACAACGACGAGCCCGGAGACGGTGAGCGCTACGATATTCGAGTCAAGGCGGCCGACGGCCAGATCACCAGTCCGGGCGATCTCAACCGGATTTTCCTGCGCGGTGCCGAGGGCGACCTGGTTCGTTTCGATGCAGTAGCCGAGGGTGTCGAGCGCCTGGCACCGGCGGTGATCTCGCGCTTCGATCTCAACTATGCCGCCGATTTCTACGGCAATCCGGACATTCCCCTGGGCCGGGCGATCGAGGCGATCGACGAGGCGGCCGAAGAGATCCTGCCGCTTGGCTACCGCGTGGCTTACAAGGCCGAGGCACGCGAGTTCCAGCAGACCATCCAGTACGTGCTGTTTGCCTTCGTCCTTGCCGTGGTCCTGGTGTTCATCGTTCTGGCCAGCCAGTTCAACTCGTTCATCCAGCCACTCATCGTCATGGTGGCCCAGCCGCTGGCGGTGATCGGCGGTGTCCTGCTGTTGTGGCTGACCGGCAATTCACTCAATATCTACTCGATGATCGGCATGGTGCTGCTGGTCGGCCTGGTGGCCAAGAACTCGATCCTGCTGGTCGATCTGACCAACCAGTTCCGGGCTGCCGGCGAAGATATCGACGAGGCGTTGAGAAATGCCTGTCCGATCAGGTTGAGGCCGGTGCTGATGACATCTCTGACGGTCATCCTTGCGCTGACCCCGCCGGCACTGGGCCTGGGCGCCGGTGCCGACACCAACGGACCGCTGGCCATCGCCGTCATCGGAGGCATGATCAGTTCAACGTTGCTGACGCTGGTGGTCGTGCCGGCCGTATACTCGCTGGTCGAGAATCGCGTGCAGCAGATGAAGAGACACGGACGACAAGGAGCACATGCGAGATGAAGCTGATCGCCGTTTCCGGAAGCTTGCGAAAGAATTCATTCAACACACGGTTGGCCGGCCTGATGGCCGAGGTCGTACCTGATGGCGTGGCGCTCGAGTCGCTGACGTTGCACGGTATTCCGCTCTACGACGGCGACCTGGAGGAAAGCGAGGGCATTCCCGCGGCCGTGGAAGCACTGCGTGGCCGCATCAAGGCGGCCGACGGGCTGATCCTGGTGACGCCTGAGTACAATGCCGGCATGCCGGGGGTGCTGAAGAACGCGCTCGACTGGCTGACTCGTCCGGGCGAGGAGATGAAGCCCACCTTCGGCGGTCGCAAGACCGCTATCGCCGGCGCCACACCGGGCGCCTGGGGCACGGCCTTTGCCCAGGCCGGCGCCCTGATCAATCTCCGGCAGCTGGGTTGCGAACTCTATCCCGGCTACCTGCGCGTATCGAAAGCCGGCGATCGCTTCGACGAAGGCGGTGCCGACGACAAACTGCGTGAGCAGGTGGCGGGCTGGCTGGAGGGGTTCGCTGCATTCGTTCGCTAGCAACCTCGAACCTCGAACCTCGAACCTCGAACCTCGAACCTCGAACCTCGAACCTCGAACCTCGAACGTGGCGCCCCGGGCAGGATTCGAACCTGCGACCTGCCGCTTAGGAGGCGGCTGCTCTATCCTGCTGAGCTACCGGGGCGTATGGGGTTTCAGGCAGCGGGGATATTAACAGATGCTGCTTCCAGTCGCTCAGTCAGCAACTCACCGCGCCAGCCGTCCAGCCACGCGGGGCGTTCACCACGGACGATACGGGTCAGTTCCTTCTTGCTGGCGATCAGGGCCGGTTCGACCTTCAGTTCCTCGGCAAGGTCGCGTACTGCCGACTGGGCCTGCCGTACCTGTTCGCGCTGCTCGTTGTCCAGCGCATTCAGCCACGCCGGTCGCCGGAAGGTCTCGCGGTCGGCGTTTTCGATCAGTTCAACCAACCGATCACCGTGTCGGCGCCGCATGCCGGGCTTGAGCGCGGAGATTGCGGCACCGGCCCCCTTGCTGGCAGACGTTTCGGCCAGGGCGATCAGTGCTTCGTCGGACAGTACGAAGCGACGCGGCAGGTCGCGTTCGGCGGCCTGTTGCTCACGCCATTCAGTCAGGGGGTCAAGGACGGCGAGAATCTCGTCCGGCAAGCGTCCGGCGCCCTTCACACGGCTCAAGGCCGGAGGATTGAGTTTTCGGCGCGTGTTGTCGACGATGCGTGCACAGTCTTCCTCCAGCCAGGTCAGTCGCCCGTGGTGCTCGAGGTGTCCGGCCAGGTGCCGGCACAGACGGGGCAGCCAGATCACGTCCTGCGCCGCATACTCGAGCAGCGACGGGTCGAGTGGCCGCCGACACCAGTCATTGCGTGCCTTCCCTCCGGGCAGGTGGGCGCCAAAGGTTTCCTCGACCAGGTGTTCGTAGCGACACTGCAACGGCATGCCGAGCATGGCGGCGGCAATCTGGGTATCGAACAATGGCTCGGGCAGGGCGCCGGAGACCTGTTCCAGCACTTCCAGGTCCTCGCCGACGCTGTGCAATACCTTGGTTACGCCGGTATCGGCGAGCAACTGCCCCAGGGGCGTCATCTCGGGCAGGGTGACCGGATCGGCCAGCCAGACTGCCGCGCCATCGCTGATCTGGATCAGGCCCGGACGGGCACGAAACGTCTTCTCTCGCACGAACTCGGTATCGAGTCCGACGATGTCGGTATCCATCCAGCGCTCCGATGCGGCATTCAGCGCATGCGGTTCAGCGAGCAGGCTGGCCTGGGCAACGGCGGTCTCTGCCTGTGAAAGGGTCGTCTTGCAGGCGGTCTGCCGGAAATTCGTCATGACTGTTTGATGGGTCGGTTTGAACAAGTGGTGTTGTGATGAGCGCCCGAATAAGCTATTTTTCAGGTCTGTAAAAAGGGAATGCCGCGTTCCGGGCAGGAGGATTCCGGTATGCCGGCAGCGCAATCCAGCACATTATCCAGCATAAATCGAGGTCTTGATGAGGTATCTGGCGATAATTTTTGGCGCCCTTCTCGTGTCTGCCACATGGTCGGTCCAGGCACAGGAAGAGGCGGAACAGCCTGAAACGCAGGAAGAGTCAACCGATGAGCGCGAAAGCCGGCGTCGGGTGCGCCGCCTGGGCGACGTGGTGGGGGAAGGAGACGGCGAATGGTCCATGGCGCCGACTGTCGATATCCCGACCCAGCCGGTCGAGCCGCCCCCGGACGTCAGCCTGCCCGACCCGGACCAGGATGCCCGCCTGCAGAGTCTGCTGACTTCGCGTGCATTCACCCCGGACGACCCCGAGGTCCAGAACTCGCTTCGCGATCTTATCGACGAGGTCGCGGATGATGCCGGTGCCGCCTTGTCCGATGGCAATCTGTCGCTGGCCAGTCGACTGGCCGATGTGATTGCCGAAATCGATCCCGATCGTCCCGTGATCGGCGCGATTCGGGCGGAGATGACACGCATCGATTCCATCAACACCCTGCTTGGCCAGGCCAATGCCGCGCTCGAGGAGGGCAGGCTGGTTGCGCCGCCGGGGGACAATGCTGTCGAGTATTTCCGCGAAGTGCTCGAAACCGACGAGGGCAACCAGGAGGCGCTGGCGGGGCTGGCGAATGTGCACGAAGCGCTGATTGACGAAGCGCTGGAGCTGGCCGCTGAGATGGACTTCGAAGGTGCCGAGGATGTTCTGGAGCAGGCCGGCGAGGTTCATGAAGACCCCGCGGCCGTTGAAGAAGCCCGGGCTGAAATGGTGGCGATGCGGGAACGCCAGATCTCGGGCCTTGACGAGGCCGTGCTGCTTGCCATCGATGAAGGGCGCTATGACGATGCCGAAGACGACATTACCCAGCTGGTGGCGCTGGGACATGAACGTCAACGCATCGATCGTCTGCGCAGCTCACTGGAGGACGCCCGCCTGTATGGCAGTTTCGAGCCGGGCCAGGTATTCAACGACATGCTCGAAGGGCTGGGCGTTGCCGGCCCCGAGATGGTCGTCATCCCGGCGGGAACATTCATGATGGGCTCGCCGGAAGACGAGTCGGATCGCATGAGCAATGAAGGGCCGCGTCACCGGGTGACATTCGACCGCGGTTTTGCACTGTCGCAGACCGAGGTGTCGGTCGGAGAGTTCAGGTTATTCGTGAATGACACCGGCTACCGCACCGATGCCGAGGAGTCAGGCGCCTCTCGCGTGTATGATCTCAACAGCGGGCGCATGGATCGCCAGAGTGGCATCAACTGGCGGCATGACTATGCCGGCAACGAGGCTTCGGACGATTTACCGGTGCTGCATGTCTCCTGGAACGATGCCACGGCTTACGCAGAGTGGCTCGCCAACAGAACCGGCCGCTCTTATCGACTGCCGGCGGAAGCCGAGTTCGAATACGCTTTGCGCGCGGGAACGCAGACTCCTTACTGGTGGGGTAGCGGTACCCCCGACAGCGCGGTGGAGAATCTCACCGGTGACCGGGACCAGTCGCCCTCCGGAGCGCGCTGGAATGTCGCTTTCAGGCGTTACAACTCCGGCTTCTGGGGGCCGGCGCCGGTCGGCAGCCTGGAGGCCAACCCCTTTGGTCTCTATGACATGGGCGGCAACGTCATGGAATGGGTCGAGGATTGCTGGCACGACAGCTACGTGCGCGCCCCGGGTGACGGCACGGCCTGGGTCAATCCGGGCTGCAACCGACGCGTGATTCGCGGCGGAGCCTGGTCGAGCACCCCGGCGATGTCGCGCTCGGCATTCCGTATCGCCAGTGATCCGGAAGGGACCGACATGCGTGTCGGTTTCCGCGTCGCCCGCGATCTCTGACGCGGCTCCGAAGTCGACCTGTACGCGACAGGGCGGATGGCGTTTGACGCCATCCGCCCTAGCTTTTTCGGGGGGCAATGTCATCAAAGCCTGCTGTGGGCGCCCGACAGCAGACGCGTTTGGCTGCCCGGGATGGGCGTAAATCAGGTGTCGGGGGTTGGTGCCGGGGGCGGGAATCGAACCCGCACTCTGTTTCCAGAACCGGATTTTGAGTCCGGCGCGTCTACCAGTTCCGCCACCCCGGCAGCGGGTGGGATATTGTCCTCGCAAGGCGTCCCGAAGTAAAGACCCTACGGTGTTCGCAGCCAGTGTCGGATTGGCGGCCCGAAGGAGTCGATGTCGACCAGGAACGCGTCATGCCCCTGGACCGAGGGCAGGGCTTCGAACGTCACCTCCGAACCGCTGGCTTCCAGTGCCGCGGACAGTTCGCGTTGCTGGTAGAGCGGAAACAGGATGTCGGTTTCCACCCCCAGCACCAGTGCCTTGCCGGTAAAGCTGCGCTTGAACAGTGCCTTGAGCGATTCATCGCTGTCGCAGGCATCGAACATGTCCATGGCGCGTGACAGGTAGAGATAACAGCAGGGATCGAATTGACCGACGAACTTGCGGGCATGGGTTTCGAGGTAGGACTCGACCTTGAAGCGCATGCCGAACAATGTCGGCGGGAAATAGTCCTGAAGCTGGCGCCCGAAGCGTTGCTGCCATTCCCGCGCCGAGCGGTAGGAGATCATGCCCAGCTTGCGCGCCAGGCGCATGCCGACTTCCGGCCAGGCGTCCTCGGTGTACTGTCCGTCGCGGAAATTGCGATCGGTAACCACAGCTTCACGCTGCAGTGAGCGAATCGCGATCGCCATGGGCGTGGCCGAGCAGGCGGTGGAGATCAGTCCGACCTTGTTGGTGCTCTCCGGGAACAGCTTCAGCCAGGCCATCGTGGTCAGTCCTCCCATGGATGGACCGATCACGGCATGCAGACGCGTAATCCCGAGATCGTCGACGACCAGTCGGGTCGCCCTTGCGATATCCTCGATGGCCAGGTCGGGAAACTCCAGGCGCCAGGGCCGGCCGCTGGTGGGATTGATGCTCGCTGGCCCCGTCGAGCCCATGCATGAACCGAGCGAGTTGACGCAAAGCACGAAGAAACGGTCGGTATCGATGGGTTTACCGGGGCCGATCATCTCTTCCCACCATCCGGGTTCCGGGTCCTGTTCGGAGGAGGCGGCGTGCGCACCGGGCGACAGGCCGGTAAAGATCAGAACGGCGTTTGATTTTTCTTCATCCAGAGATCCCCAGCATTCCCATGCCAGTCGCAGGCTTGGAAGTCTGCCGCCGCGATAGAGTGCGAACGGTTCGGTCAGATCGAAGTATCGGGTAGCAGGGCCCATGCAGGTCAAGGCGCAGTGCCAGTTGGAATCAATGCGTCATTCTACACCTGCCGTTGCTGCCCGGAAGGTGGCGTTGTGTTTGTGGGCCCGGAAAAGAAAGCGCCCGCCACACCGGAGTGCGACGGGCGAAATCACGAGGGTTGTCGTGGAGACGAGTGTCAGAAGCGGAAACCGACCCCGGCGGAGAAAACCCAGGGATCCAGGTCGGCCTTGACACGGCTGTTGAGAGTGACCGGCTGACCGGCACCGTCAAACGTGTTGGAGGTGATGCGCGCGTCGGCTTCGATGTCGATCCAGCGGACGTCGAAGTTGATGAACCAGTCGTTTTCCAGCGCCACATCGAGGCCCAGCTGCAGAGCGATGCCGGCGGAGTTGCTGATGCTCAGGTCGCTGCTGCCGCCTGCGTAGTCGGAGCCGGTCGCGGCGTTGGCGGTGCCGATGATGCCCTGATGCAGCGTGTCGGTGGCCGATTCGTCGAAGAAGTAGGTGTAGTTCAGGCCAAGGCCGGCATACGGGCGAAGCGTGTTGCCGGGCATGAAGTGCCACTGCACGCTCAACACTGGCGGCAGGTGCTTGGTGTTGCCCAGGCGCCCCAGGCCTTCAAGTGCGCCGTCACCGTCGATGCCGTGGCGGAACGGTGCCGCACCCAGCAACTCGATACCCACGTTATCGGTGGCCATCCAGGTGAAGTTGACAATGGGGCGAACGTTGTTGTTGACATCAACCTGGTAGCCCTCCAGGGGGATGCCTTCGAATACAAGGTCGCCACTGTCGACGTCGGTATTGATGAAGCCGACACCGGCGCGGACCAGCCAGTCGCCTTGGGATTGTGCCGCGACGTTGCCGGCGGCGAGGACAAGAGCGCTGGCGATCAGTGCGAAACGGGATTTCATGTCTTTTCTTCCTTCCGGTTGGGTTGAAGTGTTACGGCAAGGCAAATGTTATGAAACCGTTGCGCGGAGCTTGTTGATGCTGATCAACTTTTGATCTCCGCGTGATGATTTCGCCCCTTTGAATGATCGGAGGCCCGAGATGGGCAGACGCCTGGGTCTGGTGCCGGGAAATCAACTGTTCCCCGAGAAGCGGATCTTCGAGCGTCTTGGTGTTTGCTGCCACGCGGTATTTTGCGGCCGATCTGGAAGGTGAAGGAGGGAAGGTTTTTTGTTCGTCAGAGGGGGTCGGTGAACTGGGGGGTGCCGATGCCCCGCTCGGGCAGCAGCACGGGGATTCCGTCCTCGATGGGGTAGATGACCTTGTCGTCGCGGGTAATCAGGGCATCGGCAATGCGGCCTTGCACGGGGCTGCCGTCAACGTACAAAACCTCGCTCTCGGCAATCCGTTGGTTGAGCGATTTGAGGCGATTCCTGCCCAGCGGCCGCAGTGGCTCGTGGCTGACCGGGCAGCACAGGATGTCGAGCAGGTGATCAGGAATGGTCATGCGCCAATTCTACCCCTTTTTCCAGTGGCAGCAGTGTCCGTGTCGGCGAATTCCACCGGCAGGGGCTTCATTTACTCCAGCGGGGCAAGTTGCTAAGATTGTGCGCTTTTCCTTAGCGGAGATACCGCCATGTCAAGCCGGGCGCTGGTCGGCATCATCATGGGCTCGAAAAGCGACTGGGATACCATGGAGCATGCTGTCGCTACCCTCGAAGCCCTCGAGGTTCCGTGCGAGGTCAAGGTGGTCTCGGCACACCGTACACCCGACGCCATGTTCGAGTACGCCGAATCCGCTGAAGATCGCGGTATCCAGGTGATCATCGCCGGTGCCGGCGGTGCGGCGCATTTGCCGGGGATGGTGGCGGCCAAGACGCCGTTGCCGGTGCTGGGCGTGCCGGTGCAGTCGCGTACCCTCAACGGCCTCGATTCACTGCTGTCCATCGCCCAGATGCCCGGTGGCGTGCCGGTTGGCACCCTGGCCATCGGCAAGGCCGGTGCCATCAATGCCGCGCTGCTGGCGGCCTCCATGCTGGGCAATCAGGACGCCGGCATTCGCGACCGCTACCGCCGCTGGCGTCAGCAGCAGACCGACAAGGTGCTCGCTTCCACCGATCCGCGCGAACCATGAACGTCGGTATTCTCGGAGGCGGTCAGCTGGCGCGCATGCTCGCCGGGGCCGGAATTCCCCTCGGCCTGAATTTCACCATCGTCGATCCCAAGGCCGATGCCTGTGCCGGGGCGCTCGGAAGGCTGGTCACGGCGGATTGGGAGGATGACGCGGCCATCGAGGCACTGGCCGGATGCGACCGGGTGACCTGTGACTTCGAGAACGTGCCGGCCGCGGTACTCGAGGCCCTGGGGCAACGGACCACGGTGCATCCAGCGGCGCGTGCGCTGGCTGCCGGTCAGGATCGACTGGTCGAGAAGCGGATGTTCGAGTCGCTGGACATTCCCGTGCCTCCCTTCGCCCCGGTCTCCAGCCGTCCCGAGTTGCTGGAGGCGCTGGAGCGTATCGGCTACCCGGCCGTGCTCAAGACACGACGCATGGGTTACGACGGGAAGGGGCAGGCGGTGCTGAGAACGGTCGAGGACCTCGAGCCGGCCTGGCAGGCGTTGGGTGACCATGACCTCATTCTGGAGGGGTTCGTGCCGTTCGACTTCGAGTGTGCCATTACCGTGGTGCGTTCGGCCACGGGTGCCCTGAGCTGCTATCCGCTTTCGCGTACCGTGCATCAGGACGGCATCCTGCGCCTGGCCATGGCACCGGCACCAGGTACCGACAAGCTCCAGGCCCGGGCCGAGCGCCTGGGGCGGACGCTGGCCGAGCATCTTGACTACGTCGGCTGTCTGACCCTGGAACTGTTCGCAGCGGACGGTCGACTGCTGGCCAACGAGTTTGCTCCGCGCGTGCACAATTCGGCGCACTGGACCATCGAGGGCGCGCAGGTTTCTCAGTTCGAGAATCACTTGCGGGCGGTATGCGGCTGGCCGCTGGGTGAAACCGCCGCGCGCGGACGCTCGCTGATGATCAACTGGATCGGTCGGATGCCGGAGCGCGAAAGACTACTGGCCTGCCGCGGGCTGCACTGGCATGACTACGGCAAGCAGGCGCGGCCGGGGCGCAAGGTCGGTCACGCCACGCTGACGGAAGCTGACGGTCAGTCGCTGGATACCTTGATGGCAGAGTTGGTGCCGAGACTGGACGATCAGTCCGCTTCGCTGTTGACGGGGTTGATGAACGACTCGGCCTGACTGGTCGGAAACAGGACGAGGTGCTGGGCATCGAGCGCGACGCCGATGTGTTGTCCCTTGTCGTAATCGTCGTGGCTGGGAAACAGCGCGGCAATCTCCTCGCCGGTCTCCAGCCTGAGCCGATAGAGAATCTGCGCCCCCTGGAATTGCCGCGCCAGCACGGTGGCCTGGCGCCCCTGGCTGTCGGGGCGGATGTCGTCGGGGCGAATCAGCAGCGCCAGCTCGTCGCCCGGCGGCCGCCGGCCGGGCAGGGGCGAGGTGCCCAGTGCATGGATCAGGCTGTTGCCTTTTACCCGCGCGTTCAGGTAGCTGCCCCGCCCGGTGAACGCGGCGACATAATGGCTGGTCGGCTCGTGGTAGAGCAGGTAGGGGGTGTCCCACTGCAACATGCGTCCGTCCTTGAGCAGGCCGACCTTGTCGGCCAGCGCGAAGGCTTCGTGCTGGTCGTGGGTCACGATCAGGGTTGCCGTGCCCCTTTCCTTGAGGATGGCGCGGATCTCCTCGCCCATGCGGCGTCTCAGGCGCGTGTCGAGATTGGAGAAGGGTTCGTCCATCAACAACACCGCCGGCGACGGCGCCAGCGCGCGTGCGAGTGCCACGCGCTGCTGCTGGCCGCCGGAAAGCTCGTGGGGGTAGCGATGGCCGAGTCCTTCCAGGCCTGTCAGTTCCAGTAACTCGTCGATCCGTCGGTGCTTGTCGGCGCGTGAAAGCTTGCGCAATCCGAATCCGACGTTATCGGCCACGCGCAGGTGCGGAAACAGCGCGTGGTCCTGGAAGACCATACCGACGCTGCGTTTTTCCGGTGCCATGCGCAAGCTGGTGGTCGAAGCCACCCGGCCATTGATGCGGATCTCGCCGCCGCGCAGGGGTTCGAAGCCGGCCACGGCGCGCAGGGCGGTGGTCTTGCCGCAGCCCGAGGCACCCAGCAGGCAACCGATCTCCCCGGCGTCGAGCTCGAAACTCAGGCCGCGGATGACCAGCTCCTCGCCGTAGCCGAGCCGGATGTCGTCGACTTCGAGGATCATGCAGGAAAGCGTTGCTGAATGATGTCGATCACGGTCTGCCCGATTTGTTCACGCTGCTCGTCGTCGATGATCAGCGGCGGCAGCAAACGCACGGTGTTGCCCCGGGTCACGTTGATCAGCACACCCTGTGCGAGCGCGGCGGCCTTGAGTTGGCCACAGTCCTCGGTCAGTTCGATGCCGATCATCAGGCCGCGGCCGCGAATCTCCCGGACACTCGGGTGTCCGGAAAGCCCCGTTTCAAGCTGCCTGCGCAGCGCGGACCCCGTCTGATGGCTTCGAGTGGCGATGTCGTCGGAATCCATGATGGCGATGACCTCCAGTGCCGCCCGGCAGGCCAACGGGTTGCCCCCGAAAGTGGTGCCGTGAGAACCCGGCTGCATGAGTGCGGCCACTGATTCTCGGGCCAGGCAGGCGCCAATGGGCACACCATTGCCCAGCGCCTTCGCGCTGAGCACGACATCGGGTCGGATTTGAGTATCGTGCTGGTGAGCGAACCAGCGCCCGGTGCGACACATGCCGCTCTGGATCTCGTCGAGCATCAACAGGGCCTGATGCCTGTCGCAGGCCTGCCTGAGTGACGCCAGGTAACCTTCCGGCGCGATACGCACGCCGCCCTCGCCCTGGATGGGTTCGAGCAGCACGGCGACGATCTCGGGATGCTGCTCCAGCGCTGCTTCGGCGGCAGCGAGGTCGCCGAACGGGACGCGCACGAAGCCTTCGACCAGCGGCCCCAGGCCCTGCTGGATGGCGGTATTTCCCGAGGCGCTGACGGCGGCCAGTGTGCGGCCATGGAAACTGTTCTCGGCCACGAGTA
>SKSJ01000182.1 GCA_007123055.1 Wenzhouxiangella sp.
CCAGTATGACATCAGGTTATTGGACACAATCATTGTCAGGTACCGGTGATGTGCTCCGGATTAGTATGACAGGTAATAACTCTGATGGTAGCGGATGGTTATCCATTTACGATATAAGGATTAATGGATTCCCTGTAAGCCTTGAACAATATACACTCACGGTGAACAGTGGAAGCGGCAGCGGCAATTATCCAGCGGGTACTGTAGTAAATATTACAGCAGATGCAGCACCAAGCGGACAGCAGTTTGCACAATGGACAGGCGATGTGGCTTATGTGGATAATGTTAACAGCGCGTCAACAACGCTCACTATGCCTGCATCTGATATAACTGTTACAGCAACCTATGAGGATATTCCTGAGGTAACAAATCTTCTTACGAACGGAGACTTTTCTGATGAGCTTGCCGGATGGAACTTTATGACCAATGGTGCTAACGCCAGTGCCAGTATTGTGAATGGCGAGGCAGTGATAAATATAAGCAGCGCTGGTTCTGCAACATGGCAACCACAGTTAGTACAAAGCGGGTTTGTGCTTCAGGCAGGGCAAGAGTATCAGGTAAACTTTGATGCCAGGGCAGCATCAAACCGTAATATTGAGTTGTATATCAACTCCGGCCCCAATAATTATTCTGAATATTTACGCCAAAACGTGTCCCTTACAAGCAATATGCAGTCATTCTCTTATACTTTCACTGCTCCATCAAACGATGACAATGCGAGAATAGACTTTAACTGTGGAGGGAACAACGCTAATGTTATTCTTGATAACGTGTCTATCATATTAACAGAACAGGATAAATCAGCTCTTCTACCCACATCCATAGCTGAAAAATCGCTTGAAAAAGTGAGTATATTCCCTAACCCCGTTAAGTACGGTTTATTGAATATTAATCTTTCTGATTTGAATTACGCAGAAGCTCAAATATATGACCTAATGGGAAGGTTTGTTTTATCGGCAAAACTAACGCAAAGCAGCAATACATTAAACATAGATAAACTACAAAGCGGAATATATATATTAAAACTTAACTGCAATCATGAAACTATTACACGTAGACTAGTAATTGAGTAATACCATGATTTCTTGATCCATCGGGTAGGAGGAAAATAAAGTTGTTTTCCTCCTACTTTTTATCTCCCTCACACATCACCCTTAACAAGTTATTATGAATGCTCCACTAACGAATAATTTATACCATATGAGATATTAAGAAAAAGGAGTATACTTATATTAAAAGTAGGTGATGTCCCATTGCAAGCATTTTATTTCAAAGAGAGGGGCAAAAAATGAAATGAAGCTGTAAACTGGCCTCTCCAGATAATTCTTTTTTCAAAAAAAATCTATTTCTTTCGTTTTTCAAATAAAGATTATATCTGAGATATTACTTTTAATATTGGGAATAGTCTTTTACCAAAATTCGCTCCTATTGCTTTATATTTGATGTATGAATTTTCAGTACTAATTATTTATTAAACATTAGTGTCCGGTAAAAAAATGAATTGCTCTGAAACACTTTTTATATAGTATCATCTCTCAGGGATTTAAAATTCAGAGGGTCACTTTTTAACTAATAAACATTTCACTCCTAACGGGATCAATGCAACTATTCAAGATTCAGGCCAATACCGTAATAATGAAATATTTATAGTAAAATGAGACAGAACGGATATGAGTTCCGTAGGAACGGGACAAATTTAACCAGACAACAGTGTTTATAAAAGGCAAAAAAATATGATACAGAAGCTATTCACCTTGTTGTTAATATACAATATTCATTGTTTAAATCAGCCTGGTCTAATCAATTTTTTGTTGACACTTACTTTGGGAAAATGCAGATGATTACAGGTACATTTACAATGCTACATTGTTGATAACAAAAGAAGAGTGTGGACTCCTTGCCCATTTTGTTATGAACAAAGGAAAAATAGGCATATCCTACAGAAAAGAATTCAATATTGTATATGAGAATCCCCATATTCCCATTGGTATCATAAATAAATGACAACCCCATTACAAAACTGGCATTATAATATACCTCTTGCCAGTAGGACTATAAGCCCCTTGATGAAAATTATAATCTTTTAATATCTCGTTCTGACTTTACTTTTAACGCTCAATCAAACCTTTGTTTTAAACGATTTGGAATTTGGTCTGGGTGAATTCTGAAAAAAATAGCTTTTACCTTCTTTGTTTATAAATTTTTATTCAAACAATTCAAATAAGTATTTATGGAAATAAAAATGATGATATATGGAAGGAGTACCTTCTTCTAACTTCTAAAGCTTGTACGATAAGCTCGGAAATAAATTTTAACAGGATTAAAGTCTGATTAAAAGAAATCAAATTGTGTTTTTAAATAAAAAATTAAAATTAAAAATAATGAAAACTATTAAGACTAAATTATATTATATTTTATTAAGCGTAATCCTTTTGGGTTTGCTCCCTGTAAACTCCTTTGCACAATGGGACTGGCAAACATGTAACAACTGGTCGTATAAGATATATAACCATTACATGGTAAGAAATAACATATGGGGGATAAACAACGATGGAGCAGGAAGTCAGTGCCTTAATGTAAATTCGGAAAGTAACTGGCATATTTCAGCAACTCATCAGAACGGAAACGGAAGAGTTAAAGGTTATCCGCAGATGGTAAGAGGATGGGTCCAGGGAGGTATTGGAAACACTTATCCTGATGGAAGCCCTAGTCCTTTGGTAACTAATGATCATGGCATAGGGATGAGAATAGATGAACTCACTAAGTTTGATATCCATCATAACACAAGTCTTCCAGCCACTGGCAGATACATGACTCTATATGATATGTATATGTTTTATGATGAATTTCCCGGGTTGCCTTATGAGGAAAATAAGCCTGATAACCTTGTGATGTTATTTACTGCAATGCAAGACAATACAGGATGGATGTACAGTGATGCAAGTCAACATCCCATTCATACCATAGGAGATCGACAATGGAGGATAAGACCACCCCAGCCAAGTAGCATAGTGAACGAAAATAATTATATCCTTTATCCTTATCCTGACTGGATTATTGAGGAGGCAACAATAGATTATCTGGAAATTCTACACTATCTTCGCGACAATTTTGGTTTGCCTGAAAGTTTAAGGATAAGCACAATACAAAAAGGTATAGAAATAATTGATGGAGGACAATATACCATAAATGACTTTTGGGTTGATATCAGTGTTGATGATGATCCTACTCCCCCATCCGTAGTAACTATTCCTGCAAAGATTCAGGCCGAGGACTGGACGAGTATGAGCGGTGTGCAGACCCAACCAACTTCTGATGAAGGCGGAGGTCTTAATGTAGGCTGGATTACTCAGGGAGATTGGATGGATTACACTATTAATGTACCTACATCAGGCACCTATACGGTAGATTTTAGACTGGCTAGCCCTAACAGTGGCAGACAATTACAACTTCGGGAGGGTAGTACAACCCTTGCAACAGTTGATATACCCAATACAGGCGGATGGCAGAATTGGCAAACGGTTTCCACCACAGTTAATCTTAGTGCAGGAGATAATAAGACCCTGCGTGTGCTAGCTTCCAATGGAGACGGCTGGAACTTCAACTGGTTTGAGGTAAAGTCGGGGAGCAGTACAAGCTATAACCTAACAGTAAATAATGGTTCCGGTTCGGGAAGCTACACGGAAGGTACAGTAGTAAATATTACTGCAAATGCTGCACCTGCCGGACAACAGTTTGCACAATGGACAGGAGATGTGGCAAATGTAGCAAATGTGAACAGCGCTTCTACAACACTTACAATGCCTTCATCAAATACGACTATTACAGCCACTTATGATGACATTCCTGACGGGGCGGTACAAGCCGGTATAACATCCTCTTCCGCAGGAGCCGAACAAGCTGGGAATCCTAAAGAAAATGCTTATGACGGCAATGAATCATCAAGATGGGCTAACGATGGGACTGTTGGTAACGCATGGATTGAATTTAATCTTGACGGCAATTACGCTTTAGAAAATGTTGAGATTTTATTTTTCAATGGTAATAGTCGTACATATCCATTAAATATCGAACTAAACGGTAGTTCTATTTGGTCAGGAAGCACAAGTACAACGTCGGGATATTGGACACAAGCATTGTCAGGCACAGGCGATGTGCTCCGTATCAGTATGACCGGTAATAATTCTGATGGAAGCGGGTGGTTTTCCATCCATGAGATAAAGATAAATGGCACCCCGGTAAGCCCGCAACTTTACACTTTAACCGTGAATAATGGCAGTGGAAGCGGTAATTATCTGCAAGGTACGACAGTAAATATTACTGCTGATACTGCTCCATCCGGACAACAGTTTGCACAATGGACCGGCGATGTGGCTAATGTAGCTGATATTAACAGCGCATCAACAACAATCACAATGCCTGCATCAGCAGTAACCCTTACAGCTTCCTTTGAAGATATTCCAGATGATCCGGTACAAGCGGTTATCATTTCTTCCTCAGCAGGATCTGAACAGGCCGGAAACCCCAAAGAAAATGCTTATGATGGCAATGAATCTTCCCGATGGGCTAACGATGCTAATAATGACCTACTGGCAGATGCCTGGATTGAATTTAATCTTGATGATACCTACGATTTACATAATATTGAGATTTTATTTTTCAATGGTAACAGCCGTACATTTCCATTAAATATCGAACTAAACGGCAGTTCTATATGGTCAGGTAATACAAGTACAACATCAGGATACTGGACACAATCATTATCAGGCACAGGCAATTTGCTTCGCATCAGCATGATCGGCAACAATTCTGATGGAACAGAATGGTTCTCCATATACGAGGTGCGGATAAACGGAATACCGGTAGGGCAAAAATCGGCACTTGCACCCACATCTATAGCCGAAAAATCTCTCGAAAACGTGAGTATATTCCCTAATCCGGTTAAAAACGGTTTATTGAATATTAATCTTGTTGATTTGAATAATGCAGAGGCACAAATATATGACGTAATGGGAAGGTTTATTTTATCGGCAAAACTAACGCAAAGCAGTAACACATTAAACGTGGATAAATTAAAAAAAGGCGTTTATATTCTTAAGCTTAACAGCAATCATGAAACAATTGCACTTAGACTAGTGATTGAATAATACCATGATTTCTGAATCCAATCCAGAAGGAGGAAAATATAAAAGTTTTCCTCCTTCATTATTTAGAGCTTGCTGAAAAAGTTTTTAGTGCATCAGATGCAAGGCGACAAGGCGAAGCCGTATTAATATACAACGATTTGAAGGCAACGAAGCAGATGATGTAGTAAAAACTAACGCAAACATAAAGTAAAGTTTTTCTACTAATTGATCAATTAAGCTTGCACTTACAAGATAAAAAATATGACATAATGAATTAACAAACAGCTTATTGAGCGTTTGTCAGAAAGCCCTATTTACCCCCCTGCACCATCATATTTAGGTCTAATATAAAGGTGAATTCTTGCCTTTCGATAAGAATCATTATCCTACTTCTATTTGTTAATTATAGGTAAAGACTGTGCATAGAATGAACCAACAACCATTCAACTACCATAAATAGCAGTGTGTCCATATCAGCCAGTTTGCTAACTTTTTATGTCATAGTAATTTCACTTGAAAAAGAATCATCAATATATTCTCCATGCTTGCATTTTGAGATTCTATTGGTTTATCGTCTTCATCTCAAGGATCCCAAAATCTTATTCTAAATATCGCGACTATATATATTAAATCTCTTTCAAAAAATTGTTTATCCATATTTGCTTTACTATTTACATATGCAAATATGCAAAATTCATAAAGGGGCAACAGAAAATTAATCTTTCATACAGCTTATATCATTACTAAGTAAAAGGTATAGAACAGGTAAACAAAGCAGAAAGTGATTGGTCGTAAACGACACAAAAAAAGGCAGACAAATAAATGCCTGCCTTGAAAACCTCAAGAATTATGAAAAAACTTATTTTAACTATTTTATTTTTATAAATTTACTAGAAATGCTTTTGTTGTTAGCAACAACCCTGATCATGTAGATTCCCGAAGTAAGAGCGCTAATATCAAGTTCGGTATCCATTGTCGAAACATTTTGCATTTTCATCACTTCTTTGCCTGCCAAATTGTAAATAGCGATTAGTTCCATATTACTTTCAGAAGTAATTCTAAGAACATCCTGAACAGGATTGGGAAAAATACTTAGTATTTGCTTTGAAGGTATTGATTCTGTAAAAGTGCCAAGGCCAGTGTAGAAAAGGGCCAATATTCCGCTAGCAAATCGATCATTATCCCAACTTGATGTTGTTTCCCAGGCGAAATCACCACTTTGGGTGGAAGTAAAAGCAGTTGATCCGTGCGCAATCTGAGCAGGATTTTGAGGTTCAGTGAAAGCATAATGAATTAGACCATCCATATCCTGGTTAGTAAATACAGGGTTTTCAACATCTCCTCTGAAAACAGTAGCGGCAATTGCCAGTACACCAGCAGCTTCCGGGACTTCAGTAGGGCCGATAATTAATTGGGTACCCTCTTCAACGTTTTCTGCACTTACTACATCAAAAAAGAGCCATTCCTCAGCCCCGGAGAACTCCTGAAGTATCACCCATGCATCTCTGGAACCATTACCTCCCCAATTAATGGTTACATCCTTATCATCTTCCTCAGCAATTTTGCTCCACATGGCAATAATTCTGTTGTTGGGTAGTGTTGCCTTTACAATATGCCTTGTCCAGCCATCTCCGGACGTTATTTCAGGGTCAGTTTCCCCAAACCGATGGCCCGAAAGTACTACCAAAAGATTTCCCTCGGTGGGGTTTCCGTCATACGATTCTGTTGCTCCATCATTTGAAACAGAGCCGAGTTTGTACTGAACTCTCACTATACCGTCAGTAACACCAGAGTCATCCTCCTCAAAATTTGCAGTAATGGTAACATCCTCAGCAGGCATGGTATACGAGAAAGTAGCATCCGTTGATAAAAGGTCTTCTCCAATACTCCAGTTCACAAAAATGTAGCCTTGGTTATCAAAAGCGGAAAGAGTAACCGACTCATCCGGCAGGTAGTTACCTGCACCTGAAACTGTCCCGGCATTTTCAGGGTGTATTTCAACGCTTAATTCGAATTGCTGCTGGGTTGGCTCTACGGTAACAACCATAGTAGGTTCGCGATCCATCAATCTCATAAGAGAATTAAGATATACTTGCTGTGCTTCTGGGGATAAAGGGAAGAAGTTTCTCCATCCAGCATTATCATTTCCAAAACCAAAATAGGTCCTTGGGCTGGCAAGCTCAGGAGAGCTCTCATCGTCAAATGCTTTTCCTGCAGGAATCTCCACAACAAGTGCCACATCATCACCCCACCGTGCTGCAATATTACCGTTTGTGGCTGTTTCGTCAAGTTCAAGGAAAGAATGTGGGGGAAAACACCAGGGTATTGAATCACTCGCATCGATTTCAACATAGCTGAACAGTTCACTATCAGGATCGGGAATCATGGCATAAGCTACCTCGGGATAGGTATTGGAGTGGAATCCGCTACTGGCCTGAAACCAATGTATACGTTCTGGGCCATTAACAGCGATAAACTGGTTATTGAGCATTACCGGAGCAGTAATATCATGCCATGCCTCAGCATCAGCACCGCGATACTGGCCACTATTTGTAGCCCGGCCAATGATGATCAGATCAGCCTCATTCAGTGCTTCTATCAACTCAGTGCTTGCTGTATCCAATGCACCTACATTCATCTTTTCCACATTAAATCCTTGTGCCAAAAGAAATTCTTCTTGTCTTAACTCTCTATCTTCGGTAGTGATAAAAACTACATTGGGAGGGGAAAGTGTACGTTGTACTGGAATTACTTGCTTTAGTTCCAAATCCATTAGCCGATTAATAGCATTGAAATAAACCTGCTGAGCCTCTTCTGAAAGGGGAAAAAAGTTTGCCCAACCCTGGGAATCGTTGCCAAAACCAAAATAGGTCCTTGGGCTGGCAAGCACAGGAGCGCTCTCATGGTCAAAGGCCTCTCCGGCAGGAATCTCAACTACCAAAGCAACATCATCACCCCAGCGGGCATGTACTGTTCCGTTGGTGGCAGTATCACCCAGTTCAAGAAATGAATGAGGTGCATGAAACCACGGGATAGAATCTCCACCAGGTACATTAACAAAAGTAAATAAGGCATCGCTTGGATCAGCAATGTTCGCATAGGCTACCTCTGGTTCATCGAGTAAATGGAAAGCTGAAGAGGCCTGATACCAATGGATTCGCTCAGGTCCGTTTGTGGCGATGAACTGATTATTCAGCATTACCGGAGTTGTGATATTATGCCAGGCTATAGCATTATCACCGCGATAATGGTTACTATTGGTGCCACGACCAATAATTATCAGGTCTGCTGCATTGAGTTTGTCTTTTACATCCAAAGTGTCTTCAACTAAAGGGCCCATCTCCAGCTTTTCAACATCGAATCCTTGTTTAATCAGGAATTCATATTGTTTTTGGTCACGATTTTCGATAGTAACCAGTATCACTTGCTTGGTCTCATTAATATCCAACGATCCCATTGCGTGCATCGAACCCACTGCAGGTGCGAAAAATGGAATGCACATTACAAATAGCCAAAGTGTCATGGCTTGCCTAGGTAAAGTAAAATTTCTGTTCATTGTTTGATTAGTTTAGGTTTATAAAAAATATTGAAATTATATTAAGTCAAAAAGAAATATCATTGAAAATGGGAGTCAAGAGCAATTGAATTTCCATATCATTTTCTTTTTGTGATTAAAAGTCTCTTACTGAAAACTTATAATAAATTTAGGTTTTAACATGTTTGGAATGTGCAAGAGGGAGACCGTTTGGTCTCACCTTCTATGCACACACACAGAACCAATTCAACTAAACCCAGTTACCTGTATATAATAAATCTTTTTGCAACTGTTTTTTCTCCATCGGTAATTCTTGCTATATAAATACCTGCCCTCAGGGTGGAAATATCAATAGAAACGTTACCCCCCTTTACGCTGTATTGATTGATCACTCTACCATCCATACCAAGAATCTCAATTTGTCCATTTGTTACATATTCAGGATAAACGATATTAAGTTGACTGTTGGCGGGATTTGGGTACATACGAAAATTTGATATCTGTTGGGTATTCACCGCAGTAGGCTCACCAATTTCAAACCCGGTAATGGCGACCCAGGTACCAGGATATTGATCTATGTGCGCCCCAGTAACAGTTATCCTTATATATCGTGCGCTAACCGGATCAAATACATCCTGAATTGGCTCTGCTGCAGTGGTGTTATCAGAACGGTCCACAATGGTGGTATACCCGCTTGTTGGATCATCCGATGCTTCAATAATATATTGATATGCCCTGTTTTCAAAGGTCCACAATCGTGTGGCTTCAAAGGTTTTGCTTTCACCATAATCAATAATTACCCATTGAGGATATCCGTTGGCACTCCATCGGGTAGCTATATCACCATCGATGATATTTATTGCACCATTTTCGGGTTGAGGCTCTGCTGAAACATCATATATTGAAACACCATCGATAAAAATTCTTTCTCTGACAGTTACCAGGCAGGTATCAGTATAGTCTCCCTGTACTGTGGTTACAACTATATTTACCGTACCAGGGGTCACTCCGGTAACAACACCGTTGGTATCAACGGTAGCTATTTCTTCATTTTCGGAATGCCAAACCACATCAGGATTGGTGGCAAAAAAAGGTTCAATACTGGCATTAAGCACATCGCTTAACTCCGGGAAAACGGTGAGCGTATTTTTATCCAGTTTAACTCCTGTTACTGGTACTTCGGCATAATTGACCTTTATTTCACAGTGGGCCTGAAAACTACCATCAAAAGTTGTTGCAGTTATAAGCGTATTTCCTTCTCCCACACCTGTCACCAAACCATTATGATCCACCATAGCAATTTCCGGATCAGCAGAACTCCATGAAACGACTTGATAATAGGCATCCTCTGGTTTAATAACGGCACTAATGGAAATGCTTTCGCCCATGTCTATTGTTGCTGACTCTGGAACAACACTTACGCCTGTTACCTGTTCATAATCCAAAGGTGCATCACTTATATCTGCCTGGAAGTCGAGAATACGATATTCACCCCCGTCAATGATTTCTATCCCCAGTTGAATGGTGCTTACTCTGAGGTTGCCATCAAGATTTTCATTATCTCTCAGGTAATGAAGCATCTCTTTAAAGTCTAAAAAAACTTCCTCATTGATGAACTCCGGGAATGGATATAAAACATAAACCTTACCCCCGGTACGAACAATATTACTTGAATGGCTGATTTTGAGCCGCCATTGCCTGTCGCCGATGGTTACTATCCTATGTTGGTTTGCATCGTTGTACATCCAATCAGTATCATCCCAAATATTAGTAAATACCATTACTGCCAAATCAGGTTTATTAGAACCGTAGGGCAATTGGGGCATATCAGTTTCAAAGAAGTACATATCATATAGCGCCATATATCGCCCTTGTCTTGGTAGTTCAAGCTTATGATACAGATTAAATACAGTTAGATCGTCTATTCTTTGATTAAGTCCATGATTTTCAGTAACAAATGGGCTAGGTGAGCCATCTGGATAAGTTTTCCCAATACCGCCCTGAACCCAACCTCTTACAAGTTGAGGATAGGCTTTCACTTGTCCGGCAGCATTTCCTGTTCCATTGGTATGGGTTGCAACAATTTTCCAGTCGCGCTCCGAATTAGCGTAAATGGTTTGTTCTCCTACTCCGGTACCAGTCCAAAATGTTGCACCCCATATATTGTTGCGTATCATATAATCATTATATATTTTATAGCTCCAATTGGTGCTGGTTTGCCAATCCCATTCCTGGCCAATTGAAGGGTTGATTGTCATAAGAATAATAAAAACATTTAATAAGGAATATTGGGTAAGTTTCTTTGAGAAATAAAAATTTTCCATATATGATTTTTTTGAGAGGTTGAATTTTTTTGGTCGTTTTTTCATGGTTTGGTTGGTTTTATTTTCACATCTAAATAAAGAATGACTTTTATTCCGGGTAACCTGTTAATGGCATGGTTGAAATCAGATCAACGTCAGTATAAATATCATTAAAAGCACAAGGGACAAATACAAGATATATTCGATAATAGACATAAATCTGATTTTTTTCTTATGATCATTCTTCATATAGTCCGTTTTCTGATATTTATCCCTTGTTTACTCAATTATAGAATAGTGGTTTATTACTATAAATGATTAAATATTAAAGGGAATATAGATTTTATTAAAGGTGTAAAACTATGCCAAATAAAAAATTTTATTTGTGTGAGATATCTCAATGTTTGTTGATCTTTTCTCCCGAAAACAAAAATGAGAAATAGGGAACAAAAATGAAATTCTGGAAATACGGACGCGTCTCTTAATACACGATTAAATAATGGTTTTTTACAGAATAAGGGCTTTAAATGGTTTAACGGAAAAGAACTATGCTAAAAGAAATGGATGCATGCATTAGTATTACCAAAAGATAATGTATGAAATATTCTCTGAATCGTTAATATTTAAGCCGTTATGAAAAAAAACCGACCGGAGGTATCATCTCCGGTCGGTAATCCCTAAAAATACCCCATAGATCAAAACTTTAATCGAACTATCTAATCTTCACCAATCTAAAATTATCAAAACATAAATGTAATTCGGGTATCGGCAATCCCCTTGGAGGATCAGGATTCTGGTAAGCCATTACAAAACCTTTCCCTTCCAATTCGCTAAGTGCTGATATGGGATCCCCGTTAGGATCATTACCTGGCTTCAATCTGAAGCGGTTTAACGGAATCATCATGGTCTTCCACCCATTTGTATCTACATCGGTACGGGTTCCAACGTTCCAGTATTCTTCCGGGTTACTGGGGGTATTCCATGGCATAAACCTGTAGAAATAAGTCCACCCAAGGTTCACTTCAAACCAGCCTGAATTCCACATCTCAGCAGTATTTA
>SKSJ01000095.1 GCA_007123055.1 Wenzhouxiangella sp.
GGCCAGAGGCCAGTATAATTTCGAAATGCCATCGCCATTACTCCTGTGAAGTCTAAATTGATTAAACCCCACCCCGATATTATAGATTTACCAGATTCGATAAAGCGTAGTCAAGTCGCCCAGCGGGGATTGTGATCCCGGACTGCATCGAGTTTGACTTGGCGGGTTCGGAGGGCAGTCGTCTGCTGCGGGAATCAAGCGGGCGACGAGGGTTCGGGATTCAGGATTCAGGATTCAACATTCCGAATCGCCAGCAATCGGATCTCGGTCATGTCCTCGATGGCGAAGCGGATGCCCTCGCGGCCCAGGCCGGAATCCTTGACGCCGCCATAGGGCATGTTGTCGACCCGGAAAGCCGGTACGTCATTGATGATGACGCCACCCACGTCAAGCCGGTTCCAGGCTTTCTGGATCTTGCCGATGTCGCGGATGAACAGGCCGGCTTGCAGGCCATAGCGCGAGTCGTTGATGCGTTCCAGCGCCTGGTCGAAATCACTGAAGGTCTCCACCACGACCACCGGACCGAACACTTCTTCCTGGTACAGCTTGCAGTCGTCGGGCACACCGGTCAGCACCGCGGGGCGCACCACCCGCCCCTCGCGCTGGCCACCGATCAGCACTTCCGCGCCGGCATCGGTGGCCTCCGCAATCCAGTCGATCACGCGCTCGGCATCTTCTTCTGTGATCATCGGGCCGATAAAGGTCTCAGGATCGCGAGGATCACCGCCCTTGAGCTCACCGACGGCCTTGACCAGCCGTTTCGTGAAATTCTCGGCCACATCGTCGTGTACCAGCAATCTCTGTACCGAGATGCAGCTCTGCCCGGACTGGTAGAAGCCGCCGAAAACGATACGTGCCACGGCATCGTCGAGATCGGCATAGGCGTCGACCAGGCAGGCTGCGTTGCCGCCCAGCTCCATCGCCACCGGCTTCTTGCCGGCTTTTTCCTTGAGCATCCAGCCGACCTTGTCCGAGCCGGTGAAGCTGAGGAACTTCAGGCGTTCGTCTTCGGTGAACTGTGCGGCTTGCTCGACCTCGACCGGCAGAATCGAAAATGCCCCCTCCGGCAGGTCGCACTCGGCCAGTATTTCGCCGATCAGCAGCGCACCCACCGGCGTCTTGTCGGCGGGTTTGAGGATGAAAGGGCAGCCGGCGGCAATCGCCGGTGCCACCTTGTGGGCAACCAGGTTGTAAGGGAAATTGAACGGGGTGATGAACGACACCGGCCCGATGGGCACGCGCTTGTACATGCCGGCATACGCCTCGAGCCGCTCGGCAATGTCCATCGGCATGACCTCGCCGCCAATCCGCGTCGCCTCCTCGGCCGCGATCTGGAAGGTTTCGATCAGTCGAGTCACTTCACCACGGGCATCGCCAATGACCTTGCCGGCCTCGACGATCAGCACCTCGACCAGTTCGTCGTGGCGCTCACGGAACTGCTCAACGCAATACAGCAACACGTCCCGGCGCCGCCAAGAGGGCAATTCGGCCATTGCGCGCCGCGCCGACGCGGCAGCGGAAACTGCCTGATCGACCACGGTCTCGTCGGCCAGCGCCACCCGGTAGGCGGGCTCGCCGGAGTGCTTGTCCAGCACCTCCAGGTCCTCGTTGGCGTACACGGCCTGGTTGGCCAGGTAATACGGGAAAGACTGAGGCATGAGGATCATCCCGGCTCAGGGGCCAATCTTGAGTGTGCGACTTCGAGTGTAAAGTGTAAAGTGTGAAGTATGAAAACCCGCAAGGCTGTGGGTTATCATCCCATGCGGCCAAACCACCCGTCCCAGGCACTTCACACTTCACACTTCACACTAAAAGAATGGGCCACCGACTCTCAAAGATCTACACCCGCACCGGCGACGACGGCACCACCGGCCTCGGCGACGGCAGCCGCACGCAGAAGGACAGTCTGCGCGTGGAGGCCTTCGGCACGATCGACGAACTCAACAGCGCCATCGGCATGCTGATTGCCAGCATCGAGAACGAATCGATGGCCAGCATGCTGCTCGATGTGCAGCACGACCTGTTCGACCTGGGGGGCGAGTTGTGCATCCCCGGCTCTGAAGTGATCGCCGACCGTCACACGAAACGGCTGGAGGACGAACTGGACCAGCTCAATGCCGATCTGCCGCCGCTGAAGGACTTCATCCTGCCCGGCGGCAGCCAGAGTGCCGCCCAGGCGCACCTGGCGCGCACCGTCTGCCGCCGCGCCGAGCGACGTCTCATCTCGCTGGCGCGCCAGGAACCGGTCAACGAACCGGCCATTCATTACCTGAACCGGCTCTCCGACCTGTTGTTCGTTGCCGCCCGCACGCTGGCCCGGGCCGACGGGGCCGGAGAAGTCCTCTGGGATCACGAGCGCGACCGATGAGCCTGATTGTCATCACCCACGACCACTGCGCGCTGCACCGCCCGCCCGACGGTCACCCGGAGCGCCCGCAGCGTCTGGAAGCGGCACTGCGCGGCATCGAGCAAGTAAATGCCCACCAGCGGCTCGATGCAACCCCGGTCAGCCGCAAGCAGTTACTGCTGGCCCACGGACCCAATTACCTGGCCAACCTGGACAACCTCGACGCTTCCGGCCGTACGATGGCCCTGGATGCTGACACCCACCTGGGACCGCGCTCGCTGGAAGCGGCCTCCCTGGCCGCCGGCGCGGCCTGCCAGGCCGTCGACCATGTCATGGAGCAGCCCGAGGACAGCGCTTTTGCGATTGTCCGTCCGCCCGGTCATCATGCCGAGAGCGCACGGGCGATGGGCTTTTGCCTGTACAACAACATTGCCATCGCTGCCCTGCATGCAATCTCCACCCATGGGCTGCAGCGGGTTGCCATCTGTGATTTCGACGTTCACCACGGCAATGGCACCGAGGCGATTCTGGCCGGCAATGAAAAATGCCTGTTCCTGTCCAGTCATCAGTCGCCGCTCTACCCCGGCACCGGCAACCCTGCGGCACCGCATGCCAGCAACGTACACAACGCGACCCTGCCGGCCGGCTCGGGCAGCAACGAGTTTCGTGACCTCTGGCTCGAGCACCTTCTGCCGGAAATCGAGCGTTTTCGGCCGCAACTAATCCTGGCTTCGGCCGGCTTCGACGCCCACTGGCGCGACCCTCTAGCCCAGCTCCAGTTCAAGGACGAGGATTACTACTGGATCGGCGAGCAGCTCAAAACGCTGGCCAAGAAGTACGCCGACGGACGACTGGTGGCCTCACTGGAAGGCGGGTATGACCTGAAGGGACTGGAAGAAAGCGTGCTGGCGTTTGGTGAGGGAATCGA
>SKSJ01000248.1 GCA_007123055.1 Wenzhouxiangella sp.
GCATAAAAATTCCGTTAATTCAGGCCTTTCTGGCCGATTCGTGAAGTACATCACGCACTTTTTCCCGGCGCGCGGCGAATCGCTGACCCTCCCGAAGGTCGACGCCATCCCCGCAGATTCCCATTGTTTTCGCACCCGGCAGACCTGAATGAAGTGCCGTTTCGAACAGAACTACGGCGAATACGACCCCCTCGCGGGTCGTTCAGTTCCGGCGGATACATCAAAACCATTCAGGAACCGCACCGTGCCCAGGCTTCGGCCAGTCGTTTCTTCGACACCTTCTCCGCCGTACCCAGCTTCTGCGCAAATACCTGGACCCGGAATTCCTCGACCAGCCAGCGAAACCCATCCAGCTCGGGGGTGTACCAGCCACCTGCGGCCAGGTAGTCGAGGTAGTGATGCCACCACGGCTGCACCTGCTCCATGCGCTGCTGATCGCGCACCGGATCAAGTTCCAGCGCATCCAGGCGCTCGGCCATGGCGCGCAGGTAACGCGGATAATGCTCGAGGCGCCGGAGTTCGATATCGTCGAGAAAGCCGGCGTACATCAGGTCGTCGAGCTGAGAGCGCATGTCGGCGATCGCCTTCGGCGCCGCCTCGGCGAGGCTGTCGAGATGCATGGCCAATGCGTGCCAGCGACGCATGCACTCGTCGACCAGCGCCGCTGCCGGCTGATATCGCCCGATCAGATCGCGGCGCACCGATTCTGCCAATCGTCCAAAGGCTTCGGCATTCCGCACCGCCCAGGCCTCCTCCAGGAAACTGCGCAACACCAGGTTGCGCAGGGCCTCGGCGAGTGCCGAAACATCTTCAACCCGGGTCCAGGCCAGTTGCGCCTCGCGCGACAGACCGTGCTCCCGGGCCAGGTATTTCCACTTGTCCTTCAGTGCCTTGCGCAACAAGGTGGCGACACCGGCGTGATGGGCCAGTTGCGCTTCTTCCGGCGTGTCGAACAGGCGAATGCCGGCATGGTCGACCTGATCCACCAGGGCCGGCCAGGCCTTGTGGCCGCCTCGGGTCATGATGATTTCGGGCAGTTCGGGGAAATCGTCCGGTCCCAGGCCATCGCGTTGCCACTGGCCAGCCTGGCGATCCATGAACTCGCGTCGGGCGCGGTCGCTGAAGCGCTCGATCAGTGCCTCAACGTCGCGCCCCTGGCCCAGCACCTTGCCGCCATCGCCGCGCACCCGAACCAGAAACTGCAGGTGCCGCGGCAGCTTGTCGGGTTTGAAATCGCCGGGCGCGATCTGCATCCCTGACATGCGAGACAACTCCATTGCCAGGCACTCAAGTAGCGAGCTCGACGCTTCGCCCAGCGATTCCAGCGCGGCCCGCGCGTATTCAGCCGCCGGCACCAGGGATCGGCGCTTGGCCTTGGGCAGGCTGGCAATCAGCGCGGTGACCTTTTCCTCGAGCAAGCCCGGCACCAGCCATTCGAGCCGACCGGGATCGAGCTGATTGAGCAGGTGCAGCGGGCAATCCAGGATCACGCCGTCGTGCTCGCTGGCCGGGTCAAAGTGGTAATGCAAGCGAAAACGCTCCGATCCAACCTGCAGATGCTCGGGGAAGGCCTCCTGGCCAGCCAGCGGTGCTTCCTCGCGCAGCAACGTGGCGCGATCGTAGAGCAGCCGGGCCTTTTCGCCCCGCTCCAGCCGGTCATACCAGCGCGCGAAGGCCTTGACGGTGAAAATGTCGGCGGGAATGCGCTGGTCGAAGAAGGCTTCCAGTTCACCCTCGGCGGCCAGCACGTCGCGCCGCCGGCGCTTGTGTTCGTGGGCGGCCAGTTCCTGCTTGAGCGCCTCGTTCTTTTTCAGAAAGTCCGCCTTCGAGTGGATCTCGCCACGCACCAGGGCGTGCCGGATAAACACCGAGCGTGCCGTTTGCGGGTCGTGCGGGCCGTAGTGCACCCGCCGCTTTTCGACCAGCACCAGCCCGTGCAGGCTGACCTGCTCGTAGCCCATCACCCGGCCCGAGCGCCGGTCCCAGTGGGGATCGAACACGCGGTGCTTGAGCAGGTGAGCCCCCTGGCTCTCCAGCCACTCGGGCTTGACCGGAGCGACCATGCGCGCGTAGGGACGGGCCGTCTCGACCAGCTCGGCGGCCATGATCCAGCCGGGATTGCGTCCGGCCAGCACCGAGCCGGGAAAGATGCGGAACTTGTGACCCCGCGCGCCCTGATATTCGCCCTTTTCCTGGTGTTGTCCGATCATCGCCAGCAGGCCGGCCAGCAGACTGCGGTGGACCTCGTCGGCCTCGGCGTTCCCGAGCTTGCCGACCTTCCAGCCTTCATCGCGTGCGATCTGCCTGAGCTGACCGTGCAACTGCCCCCATTCATGCAGGCGTTGCGGGGCAAGAAACTGGCTGCGGGCGGCCCGGTCGGCCTTGCTGCGCGACAGTTCCTCGCGCGTGTTCTGCCACCACTGCCACAGTTTCAGGACGGTGAGAAAATCCGAACCCGGTACGACGAATTCCGCGTGGGCCTGGTCGGCGGCCTGTTGCTGATCCAGCGGCCGGTCGCGCACATCAGGAATCGACAAGGCGGCGATCAGCACCAGCGCCTCGGCCAGCGCACCGCGTTCGGCCGCCTCGATCAGCATGCGCCCGTGCCGGGCGTCGACCGGCAGCCGTGCCAGTCTTCGGCCCAGCTTCGTGATGCGTCGGTCGTCGTCGACCGCCTGCAGCTCGACCAGGCTCTGCCAGGCCTCGCCGATCAGGCGCCTGGGCGGTGGATCGACAAAGGGGAAGTCCTCCGGATTCCCCAGGCCCAGCGCCAGCATCTCCAGCAACACGCCGACCAGCCCGGCACGCTGGATTTCCGGCTCGGTAAACTCCGGACGGGACTCGAAGTCGGTTTCCTCGAACAGGCGAACGCAGGTCCCCGGCCCGATCCGGCCGCAGCGCCCGGCCCGCTGGTTGCAGGAAGCCTGGGAGACCGGTTCCACGGGCAGCCGGAGCACGCGCGAATGAGCGGCATAGCGCGAGATGCGCGCCAGGCCCGAATCGATGACGAAGCGGATGCCCGGCACGGTCAACGAGGTCTCGGCGACATTGGTCGCGAGCACGATGCGCCGCCCCGCCCCGGTCTTGAAGATGCGATCCTGCTGACCCGCGGGCAGGCGGGCATAGAGCGGCAGCACTTCGGTGTGCGACAGTTTGGCCCGCTGGAGTGTACGCGAGACCTGGAAAATCTCGCGCTCACCGGGCAGGAACACCAGGATGTCGCCACGCGGATCGATGCGGCTGACGGTGTCGACAGCGC
>SKSJ01000158.1 GCA_007123055.1 Wenzhouxiangella sp.
CCATCTGGGCACCCATGTTCTCGAACTTGTCTTCCAGTTCGATTTCCTTGGCCACGGACACGCCGTCCTTGGTCATGGTCGGGGCGCCGAAGCTCTTTTCGAGCACGACGTTGCGGCCCTTCGGGCCGAGCGTCACGCTGACGGCGCGCGCCAGCACATCCACGCCCTTGAGAATCTTGTTGCGGGCGTCTTCGGAGAAACGTACTTCTTTGGCACTCATGGTTCGAAATCCTCTAATTCAAATTCGTTCGTGATTGCAGGCGAGGGTGATCAGGACTCGATGACGGCCATGATGTCGTCTTCGCGCATCACCAGCAGTTCGTCTTCATCGACCTTGACCTCGGTGCCGGAGAACTTGCCGAACAGCACCTTGTCGCCGACCTTGACGTCCAGGGCACGCTGCTCGCCGTTCTCGAGCACCTTGCCGTTGCCCACGGCCAGCACTTCGCCGCGGATGGGTTTCTCGGTGGCGCTGTCGGGAATGACGATGCCGCCCGGAGTCGTGCGCTCTTCTTCCATGCGCTTGACGATGACGCGATCATGCAAAGGACGCAATTTCATGGGTATTTCTCCCTTGTAACAACAATTGTCTTGTGATGATGAATTCGCGCGCCGCATCCAGCCAAAAAAGGCCGTGAGCGGTGCATCCTTGGGTTGCTGCGGCTCGAAGCAAAACGGGTTTGCAACTCACCGCCGACACGCTCTGGCAAATGGAGCCCGCCGACAGGCATTTCAAGGCTTGGGAGCCCATGATCGTGATTTTTTCGTTCCTGGTTTCGCGCTACCCTTGCAGGCTGGAATGAGAATACGGAGCTGGCCATGAGCGACGATATCTGTATCGTGCTGACCACCTGTCCGGATGAAAAGTCGGCTGAACGCCTGGCCGAGGTGCTGGTCGAACAACGGCTGGCAGCCTGCGTCTCGGCCGGCAGCCCTGCTGTGTCGACTTACCCGTGGCAGGGGCGGATCGAGCGCGAGCGCGAGATTCCACTGACCATCAAGACCGCGCGCAGCCGCGTGCCGGTCCTGACCGAGACACTGGTTGCCAACCACCCGTATGACGTGCCGGAAGTGCTGGTGCTACCGGTCGTCGACGGGCTGGATGGTTATACGCAATGGATCAGGGATTGGCTTAAATAATGATGATCGAAACATTCCGGCGGTCCGGCCGCTTCGCTCCGCTGGCGGCGCTGCTGCTGGCCCTTGCCGCGCTGTCTCCGCTCAAGGCCCAGATCAGCCCCGACGATCTTCTGCCGGTTGATGACGCCTTCGCCATCGATGCGGTGCTCGAGGATGGCGAAGTGGTCATTGGCTGGAATATCGCCGACGGCTATTACATGTATCGCCATGCTTTCCGTTTCGATGCGGCCGGCGAAGGCCTGGAACTCGGCGAGCCACGCATTCCGGCCGGTGAGAAGACCGTCGACGAGTTCTTCGGCGAGACTGAAACCTACCGGGACCGGGTCGAGGTCCGCATCCCGATCGTGCAACCACCTGACGATGGCCGGGTGATGGTCGATGTGCGTTCCCAGGGTTGTGCCGATCTCGGTGTCTGCTATCCACCGCACCGCCAGCAGGTCGACCTGGCCTGGCAGGCGCCGACGACATCACCCGCTGCCAGCGCCTTGTCCTCGTCATCCCCGGTTCAGGGAGGCGGAATGGGCGATCTGTTCGGATCGACCACGAGCGGGGCGCTGCCGGCCGAAGAAGCGTTTACGTTCGACGCACTCGCGGTCGATCCCGGGCGCATTCTGGTGCGCTTCGTCGCCCGACCCGACTACTACCTCTACCGCGAGCAGTTCGAGTTTCGTGTCATTGACGAGGGCATCGACGTTATTCAGGCCCTGTTGCCGGATGGCGAGCCCATGGTCGACGAGTTTTTCGGCGCAACCGAAGTGTATTTCGGCGAGGTCGAGATTCCGCTGGAGTTGAGTCGTCCGGCCGGGAACGAGCAGACCGTGACCCTGGAGGCCGACTTCCAGGGCTGCTGGGAAGGCGGGATCTGTTACCCGCCCATGAGCCGCGCACTGCGTGTCGACCTGCCGCCTGCCACCGAGGGGATCCGTACCGAGGCGAGTGCGGCCGGACCCGCTGGAGCGGTGCCGGAAGTCGTCATGGCCGAACAGGACCGACTTGCCGCGGCACTGGCCGGGCGCCCGGCGCTGGCATTGACGCTGTTCCTGCTCGCCGGACTGCTGCTGGCTTTCACCCCGTGCGTGTTCCCCATGGTGCCCATCCTGTCCGGGCTGATCGCCGGAGAGGGCGATCGCATGACCACGGCGCGCGCCTTCCGCCTTTCGCTGGTCTACGTGCTGGCAATGGCGCTGGTCTACACCGCTTTCGGGGTGGTCGCCGGACTGTTCGGGCAGAACCTGCAGGCGATCTTCCAGCACCCTGCGGTGTTGACCGGTTTTGCCGGCCTGTTCGTGCTGCTGTCGCTGGCCATGTTCGGTTTTTACGAATTGCAGTTGCCGGCCTCATGGCAGTCGCGGCTCAACGAGTGGTCGAATCGCGCCGAGGGTGGCACCTTGATGGGGGCGGCCATCATGGGCGCGTTGTCGGCACTGATCGTCGGTCCTTGCGTGGCGCCGGCTCTGATGGGTGCATTGATTTATATCGGGCAGACCGGCGATGCGGTGCTCGGTGGCGCGGCGCTGTTCGCCATGGCCCTCGGCATGGGCATACCCCTGGTGATCTGGGGGACCTCGGCCGGCAAGCTGCTGCCGCGTGCCGGTGGCTGGATGAACGCGGTCAAGGCGGTGTTCGGCGTCGGTCTGCTGGCGCTGGCCGTCTGGATGCTCGAACGCGTGGTGCCGCCGGCTGCCACGATGTTCCTGTGGGGTGCCCTGGCCGTGGCCTGCGGTGTCTATCTGGGTGCGCTGACGCGTCTCGATGAGCATGTCACGGGCTGGCGCAAGCTGTGGCAGGCACTGGGTGTGATCCTTCTGGTGCTGGGTATACTGCAGCTGATCGGCGCCGCATCGGGCGGGCGTGACTGGACCCGCCCGCTGCATCACCTGGCCGGAGGCGGTGCCGCGGCCACGCCTGCCGCAGAGGTGAGTTTCCGCCAGGTCGAGACGCTTGAGGCGTTGCAGGGAGCGATCGCTTCGTCCGCACGCCCGGTCTTTCTCGACTTCTACGCCGACTGGTGCGTGGATTGCGTGCGCATGGAGCGACGCACCTTCCCCGATCCGGAAGTGGCCCGTCGCATGGCCGAGTTCACCCTGCTCAAGGTCGACGTGACCGCCTACAACAGCGATCATCAGGAGATCCTTTCGCATTTCGGGCTGATCGGCCCGCCGGCCTACCTGTTCTTCGTCGATGGCGAAGAGCTGCCGCAGCACCGTACCTTCGGATTCCTCAATCCGAATCGCTTCACCAGCCTGCTTGACGAGGTGAGTTCATGAGAACCTTTCGCCTGTTCATGATGGTGGCGATCGTCGGTTTCGGCCTGGGCGCGGGCCTTGCCTGGATGACCCGGGGAGGCGATCCGAGCCCTCCGCCGGGCACCGAGGGGGCCGAGGTCGGAGACATGCGGCCGGAGTTCCGTCATGCCACGCTCGATGACGACTGGCTGAACGCCTCGGATTTCGACGGCCAGCCCATGCTGCTCAACTTCTGGGCGACCTGGTGCGCGCCTTGCCGGCGGGAGATGCCGGTACTGCAGGCCGCCAGCGAGAATCACGACGGGAGGCTGGCCGTGGTCGGCGTCGCCATGGATGAACCCGAGCCGGTGCGAGATTTTCTTGAAGAGTTGGGGATCACCTACCCGGTGGCGGTCGGCGGCAGCGACGTGATGAACACCCAGCGCGCCTGGGGCAATTCGGCCGGCGTGCTGCCCTACACGGTGCTGGTCGACGGCAACGGCATCATCCAGTGGCAGCACTACGGCGAGGTCACCGCCGACGAACTCGAAGAGGTGTTGGGGGAGTGGTTGTAGCCCAACTTCGCTGATTTTCTTCGAACGTGTAGACAATTCCCGCTGGATGCGGCACACTCTCCCACTTTGATGGTCGGAGTCGTCATGCCTGCCGTATTGGTGGTTCACGGGCCCAATCTGAACTTGCTCGGGACCCGCGAGCCCGATGTCTACGGACAGACGACGCTGGAAGAAATCAATGCCCGGCTGGCCCGCTTCGCGGCCAGTTGCGGCATCGATATGGACTGCTTTCAGTCCAATGCCGAAAGTGAGCTGGTCGGGAGAATCCAGCGTTCGGCAGCGGACGGAACGGACTGGATCATCATCAATCCAGCCGGGCTGACCCATACCTCCGTGGTGCTGCGCGATGCGCTCGCGGCGGTCGGTCTGCCGTTTGTCGAAGTGCACCTGAGCAACCCGCATGCGCGCGAACCGTTCCGGCATCGCTCCATGGTCAGCGATCTGGCTGTCGGCACCATTGCCGGTTTCGGTGCAGATTCCTACCTGCTCGCGCTACAGGCGGTTGTCAATCGAATGGAACCCCCGGGGTAAAAAAGATAATGGATCTGAGAAAAATCAAGAAGTTGATCGAACTGCTCGAAGAATCCCAGCTGGCCGAGATCGAGATTCACGAAGGCGAGGAGTCGGTGCGACTCACTCGTCAGCATCCGCAACCGGCCGGAACGCAGACCTTCGCCTTGCCGCCGCAGCCACAGGCGGCTCCGCCGGCACCGGCAGCGACACCGCAGCCGCAGGCCGCCAGTGCTGCCGATGCCGATGATGAAGCCGAGGAGACCTTGCCGGAGGGCGAGGTCCTGCGTTCACCCATGGTGGGCACGTTTTATTCAGCGTCCAGTCCCGAGGCCGAGCCCTTCGTGAAGGTCGGCAGCAGCGTGTCGAGCGGCGACACCCTGTGCCTGGTCGAGGCCATGAAAATGTTCAACCAGATCGAGGCCGAGTTCTCCGGCAAGGTCATGGCCGTACTGGTCGAGGACGGCCAGCCGGTCGAGTTCGACCAGCCGCTGTTCGTCATCAAGAAGGGCTGATCATGCGAGCGTTCAGAAAGGTTCTGATCGCCAACCGAGGCGAGATCGCACTTCGTATCCAGCGCGCCTGTCAGACCATGGGTATTCGCACGGTGGCCGTGCATTCGACGGTTGACCGCAATCTCAAGCATGTCGGTATGGCCGACGAGTCGGTCTGCATAGGACCGGCGCCCGCGGCCCAGAGTTATCTCAACGTGCCGGCCATCATCGCGGCCATGGAGGTGACAGATGCCGAGGCCGTGCATCCCGGCTATGGATTTCTCGCCGAGAACGCGGATTTCGCCGAACGGGTGGAAGAGTCGGGCTTCACTTTCATTGGTCCAAGGGCAGAGACCATTCGCCTGATGGGTGACAAGGTCTCGGCGATCAATGCCATGCGCCAGGCCGGTGTTCCCTGTGTGCCGGGCTCCAACGGTCCGCTGGACAACGATGAAAAGCGATCGATCCGGCATGCCGGGGAGATCGGTTATCCGGTACTGATCAAGGCAGCGGCTGGCGGTGGCGGCCGCGGCATGCGAGTGGTGGAAAGGCCCGAGGATCTGATCCGGTCGATCAGCCTGACCCGGCAGGAGGCCAAGAGCGGCTTCGGCGACGATACCGTGTACATGGAGAAGTACCTGACCAATCCACGGCATGTCGAGATCCAGGTGCTGGCCGATGCCCATGGCAACTCCGTGCATCTGGGCGAGCGCGACTGTTCGATGCAACGTCGTCACCAGAAGGTGATCGAGGAAGCACCGGCGCCGGGGATTACTGCCGAGGAACGCGAGCGGATCGGGCGGATCTGTACCGATGCCTGCAAGCGTATCGGCTACCTCGGTGCGGGGACCTTCGAGTTTCTGTACGAAGACGGCGAGTTCTATTTCATCGAGATGAACACGCGCATCCAGGTGGAGCACCCGGTCACCGAATGCGTGACCGGTCTGGATCTGATACGGGCCCAGATCCTGGCCGCGGCCGGCGAGCCCTTGCCCTTCGGTCAGGAAGAGGTGCGCATGCAGGGTCACGCGATTGAGTGCCGTATCAATGCCGAGGATCCGGAGACATTCATTCCCCAGCCTGGCCGCATCGACGCCTTTCACGCGCCCGGTGGACCCGGAGTCCGGGTGGATTCACACATCTACGACGGCTACAGCGTGCCGCCGAACTATGATTCGATGATCGGCAAGCTGATCGCCCACGGCGAGAATCGTGAAACGGCAATTGCCCGCATGCGTGTGGCGCTCGACGAGATGGTCCTGAGAGGCGTGAAAAACAATATCCCGCTGCACCAGCGACTGTTGAAGGACTCAGGCTTCGTCGAGGGCGGGACGAATATTCACTATCTCGAGAAGTTGCTGAAAGGCGGGTAAAGGTAAAAGGTGAAAGGTAATAGGTGAAAGGAGGAGGGTGAAAGGAAAGGTTCCAGCCTTTTACCTTTCACCTCTCACCTGTTACCGCCGTTAACTAGTTAACGGCAGTGCGCCGAAGGCGGCGTGGGCGACGAGGTGTCCGAGGCGGTCGAGGTCGGGAATGACGGCCTCACGGTCGTTGATCGTGACCTGTCCGGCGACGCCGATGGGGTTGCCCTCCGTCGAGACCTCCGTCAAGTTGTCGTCGGTTACCGTGATCAGGCGCGGATGCCCCTGGGACAGGATGCCGATGTAGGGCATCTTGTCGTTGTTGATCAGGCTCTTGGTAATACAGATCCGCGTGCCCTGGGTTGGCTCGGTTTGCGTCTGGTCGATCAAGCGTGCGAAGCTGATCAGCGGTACCTGCCAACCGTGCCACATCATCGTGCCCAGCAGCCATTCGGCGGAACCCGGAACGGATTCCGGTTCGCTGTATCCGACCACTTCGGCAACCGTTGCGTTGGGGAGAAGCAGGTACAGACCGGATACCGGCACCATCACGCTGCGAATCTCGATATCCTGCATGTTCACTATCCTTGCGGCACGGGCATCTTGAGTTGTTCAAAGACATTCTCGACCAGCTCGGCTTCCTGGTAGGGCTTGATGAGATAGCCGTTCACGCCCAGTTCCTTCGCATGCTGGCGGTGCTTCTCGCCACTGCGCGAAGTGATCATGATCATCGGCACATCCTTCAGACGCGGGTCGTTGCGTACATGGGTGGCCAGTTCATAACCGTCCATGCGCGGCATCTCGATGTCGAGGAGGATCAGGTCGGGCACGCGCTCGAACATGGTCTCGACGGCATCGAGACCGTCGCGTGCGGTCATCACTTCCAGGCCACGGTGTTCGAGGACGCGGGCGGTCACGCGGCGCATCGTGATCGAATCGTCGACCACCATGACCAGCGGGGTGCGCTTGACCTCTTCGATCTCTTCGTGTTCGACCCGGTGACCGGGCAGCAACTCGTGCTCGAAGGCCTGGCGAATGAGCGGGCCCATGTCGAGAATGGGAACGACCAGCCCGTCGCCGGTAATGGTGCCGCCGAGAATGCCGGTGATCGAACTGATCTGGGGGCCGACTGGCTTGATCACGATCTCGCGGTGACCCTGCAGTTCGGTGACGCGTAACGCTGCGCGTTGCTCGCCTGCCTCGATCATCAGCAGGGACAACGTACCCTCCGGGAGGTCTTCGGACTCGAAGCCGAGTTGCGGCTCGAGCTCCAGCAACGGGTAGTTTTCGCCGGCATACTCCTGGTGAGGTTCCATCGACTCGATCTGGCGTTGCCACTCGCTGGCCAGCATGCGGGTCACACCGCGCACGGCCTGTAGCGGAATGGCGAACTGACGGTCGGCCACACGCACCATGATGGCCTGCATCACGGTCAGCGACAACGGAATGCGAATGGTGAACCGTGTGCCCTTGCCGGCGTCAGTGCGGGCGTCCACGCTGCCGCCGATGTGTCGGACTTCATTGGCTACGACATCCATCCCGATGCCGCGTCCAGCCAGCTGGCTGACCTTTTTCGCGGTACTGAAACCGGGGCGGAAAATCAACTGAGCGATGGTGTCTTCGTCGGTTTCCGACTCCGTGATCAATCCCTGCTCTAACCCGCGATCGCGTATGGCCTCCAGGTTGAGTCCGGCGCCATCGTCGACCACCCGGATGACCAGTTCAGTGGCCTGGCGGGACACGTCAATGCTGATCCTGCCGGCCTCTGGCTTGTTGTTCTGCGAGCGTGCCTCAGGTGTTTCGATGCCATGGCTGATGGCGTTGCGCAGCAAATGCTCGATGGGAGCGGTGATGCGATCGAGCACGCTGCGATCGAGCTCGCCTTCACCCTCGATGCTCACGGCCAATTCTGCCTGCTTGCCGACTTCGCGCGAGGCGTTTCGTACCACACGCCGCAAACGTGGCAGAAGCGTATTGAACGAGACCATGCGCGCCTGCATCAGGCCTTCCTGCAGCTCGGTGTTGACACGCGACTGCTGCATCAGCAGCGTTTCCGACTGCCGCGTGGCATCATCGAGAATGCTGGTCAGGCTGGTGAGGTCGGACACACTTTCGCCGAGCGCGCGCGAGAGCTGCTGAATGGTGGAGTAGCGGTCCAGTTCCAGCGGATCGAAGGTCTCGTCGGCCGGGCCATGCTCGCGCTCGTAGCGGGCCAGGATCTGGGCCTCGGTCTCGATTTCCAGCTTTCTGAGCTGGTCGCGAAGGCGAAGGACCGTTTCATCGACCTCCGCGACGTTGGTTCGGAACACGGTGACCTGTTCTTCCAGGCGCGACCGGAAAATGCTGATCTCGCCAGCATAGTTGACCAGATCGTCGACCAGGTCCATCGGGACACGCAGGTTTTCCGTCCGGGTGACCTGGGTGGTGTCTTCGACCTCCCGGTCGTCGGTCTCCTCGGCCAGTTCGACGATCTCCTTGGCCGCTTCCGGTTCGACAGCCGGCTTTTCGTCTTCCGCCTCGCCGAGCAGGACGGCGATTGGCCTGTCGGGCATGGGCTGCCGCTTGACCACGGCATCGACCATCGAGTGCAGGTGGTCGCAGCCGGCTTCGAGCGCATCGATGCGCTCCGGCGTGGTCTGCTTGATGCCGGCTGCAATGCCCTCGAGCAGCTCTTCCATGACGTGGGCGACGCTGCCGATGGCGTCCAGGCCGACCATGCGCGAGCTGCCCTTGATGGTGTGGAGGTCACGCTGAAGGACGGTGACCATGGCCTTGTCGTCGGGTGACTCCCGCCATTGGTGAAGCGAATCGTCGGCATGTTCGAGCACTTCCTGAGCCTCTTCCAGGAAGGCTTCGAGGAGATCCTCGTCAAGTTCGGCGTACAGTGCGGCCGCTTGTTCCTCGGCTTCTTCTGCCGGTTCAGCCTCAGTCTCTTCCGCGGCTTCAGCCTCGGCCTCTTCCGCAGGCTCCGCCGGTGAGTCGTCCTCCGCGACCTCGAACTCGTCTTCCAGCCCGGTTCTCAATTCCGTTTCAGGCTCGGCTTCGATGTCGGCTGGCAAGGATGCATCGTCGTCTCCCGCCGGTTCCACGGGCTCCTCTTCCTCATCGGTGGAACCTTCCTCGTCGCTGCCGAAATCCGAATCGACAAGATCGGATACGAGTTCTTCGTCCCCATCCTCGAGTGCATCTGGATCCGTTGCGCTTTCCGATTCTTCGCCGAAGTCGGCCGTCTCGTCGTCTGCGAGACCGGGCGCCGGTTGCTCGGTGTCACTTTCGCCGGCGTCGCCCACCGGGGCGTGCGCGGTGTCTTCCTCTTCGGCTTCGTCGGCCGGCAGCGCGGCGTCGGCATCGTCTGTTTCTGCCGGCTCGGGCGACGTTTCGGTTTCGTCATCCACGCCGAAAACACCGTAATCTACGCCCTCGACGGTCGAGGTCTCATCGGCATCGGACGTGAACAGCGGCTCTTCATCCGACTCAACGTCCGGCAGCTGTTCCACGCCGGCATCACTGTCGCGATGGGCCTGGTTGTGCAGTCGTCTGAGTTCTTCCCCGAGTTCGGCCGTCTCGAAGACCTGGTCTTCGATGACTTCGCCTTGCAGACGGTCAAGGCGCAATCGGAAGATTCGGCCGCATTCCTGCATTGCCTGGTAGCCGGACTCTGTGGGGGGCGCGCCGGTGTGAGCGAGTTCTTCCAGGTACTGCTCGAACAACTGCGCTGTCTCGCTCTCGTTGCCGATCGGCGCCAGTCGCATGGTGCCTTTCATGGTGTGAACGGCTCGCACCAGCGGATCGTCGATGATGCCGGGCAGTCCGTTCTCTTCGGCTTCGGCAAGCCAGTCGTCCAGGGTTTCGAGGTTCTCCGACAACTCCTTGATCATCAGTTCGACCAGGGTCGGATCCATGCCCTCGAGTTCGGGTGCGTGGGAGAGCGCTTCGGAACCGTCCTCGGTCTCGGTCGGCTCCGCCGCCTCGCGGCCCTCGGCCATGTCTTGCGCACGTTCGGCCAACCGACGACAGGCCGCTTGGTCGAATTCCTCGTTGCCGCTTTCGGCCAGACGCGCGCGCATGCTCGGCAATGCACGAACGCCCTCGGCGACCAGGTCGATCAGGCTGCCGGCCGGCTCCAGCCGTCCTTCGAGCACCTGGTTGAGGAGATTTTCGAATTCCCAGGCGAATTCGCCGATCTCGCTGGCGCCGGCCATTCTGCCCGAGCCCTTGAGCGAGTGGAATGAGCGCCGGATCGTGACCTGGGTTTCGTTGTCGTCGGGCACGGCGCGCCACTTGTCGAGCATCTCTTCCAGGGATTCGAGTTCCTGGTCGAACTCCTCGAGGAAGATCTCGACGATATCGAAATCGTCGAAGTCGTCGCCAAACCCGGATTCCGTTTCCGCCGCGGGCGGTGTCTCTGATTCCGCGACCTCCGGCTCGGCCGGCGTCGATTCCTCTTCAGACAGCGGCTCGGCCGGTTCCTCGGCAAAGTCTTCGAACGCTTCGAAGTCATCGCGTTCTGTCTCGGAGACATCAACCGGTGCCTGGTCGGCCGCTTCGGCGGCGTCCGGTGCGCCGGGTGGTTCCGCGACCTGTCCAGGCCAGTAACCCAGTGCTTCCAGATTCTGCCGCGCGGTGGCAAGGTGCTTGCGTCCCTGCGTGTCGAGCTCGCTCATGCTCTCGAGGTAGAGCTCGGCAATGGTCAGGGCCTCGGCCAGGGTTTCGAGCCGGGACTGGTCGACCGGCTCGTCTTCGTGCTCGAGGAAGGTATCCTGCACCAGTCGTCTGGCGGCGTGGATCAGTTGGGCGCCTTCTTCACGGTCGGCCATGTAAAGGGCATTGCCGATCCGATCCAGTGCCTCGTGGGCTTCGCCGGCGGCGTCACTGTCGGCCTTGCCGCGGTTGAGTGCATCAAGCAGGCTCTTGGCGTGGGTCAGATCCTCCAGCGCCTCGGCGAGAAGTTGCCTCAGAACCCGCTTCTGCTCGGATGGGGGCAAGAGTATTGCGCCGGTTTCGTCTTCCGCTTCCTCGCTGTCCTCGAATGCGGCCAGCGCGAAACTGTCCTCGAGCTGGGATTCCACAACCAGCAGCTCCCTGGCAACTCTCAGCAGGGCGGGGTCGTCAGGATCGGCGCTGAGGTCGCCAAGACGACTCGCCTGGTCCTTGATGCGTCGTGCGAGCTTCTCCAGGCCCAGCATGGACAGGCTTTCTCCCACCGATTCGAGCAAAGTGGTCTGCTGCTCGAGTACATCGGGAGCCGTGCTGCCCTCCAGTTGTGAACCCAGGGTGTCCTTGATCTGGGCGAGGTCCTCGCGCGCCGCCTGGGTGACGGCCGCGAACAGCGCGCGGTTGTGTCCGGCCAGGAACACGCCGGACTGGTCGCCATGGTCGACGCGATGCTTGTCGAGCTCGAATGCTTCGTAGACTTCCCCTGCGAGGTCGTCGCCGGGTCCGGCATCGGCCAGCTGGTGGAGGAAATGACGACACAGCGGTTCGGCGGTCTCGTCGCTGGATTCCCCTTCGGCGGCCTGCTTGAGCACCACGTCGAGGCGGGCAAACAGGCGTGCGCTGTCGGGGCCGGATTCGGCCCGCTCCGACAGCAGGGCGGATACCAGCCCGGCGGCAGCCCAGCCGGTACGTCTGAGCGTTTC